>JBJEVK010000116.1:2837-8180 GCA_051884295.1 Akkermansia sp. | reverse complement strand
TCGGGCTCGTGCACGGATTGGCGCGCCAGCACACCCAGCATGACCGGCACGCCGCCGATGTCTGCCATGAGCGCGCCGCCTGCAATGTGCACGGATTGACGATTGATGCCCAATTCGTACAGCTCCGCGCGCGCTTTGCGCAGCGGCGAGTTCGCACCGGGAATCAGCAGCCGCTTGATGGGTTTGCCGGTCACGTTGGAGACGCGCCCGGTCGGCTTGACAATGCCGCCATAAAAATGCAGTCGGACGCCCCGGTGGTTGATGCTGACCACCGCGCCCGCATCCGAGACCTCGGTCTCCACCGATTCGGCGGCATCCTTCCAGTATTTTCGCCCTCCGCGCGCTTCCAGATGGTGTTTGAGCAGCTTGCGCAGATGATTCGCCGCAGCTGCGTTGACCTCCCGGTCGTGCTCTCCCGTTTGCCAGTTGCAGGGCGTGCCCCCGCCGCTCACTGTGATCTTAAATTGCAGCATCGTCTCGCACGGTGTAGGTGATGATGCGCCCGCCATCGGCGGCGGCGCGCTCGGTCTTGTCCACCACACGCAGGCGGTGGCCGGCGATGAGTTGAAGCGCATTTTCCGGCTCGCGACCCAATTGCCGCAGCAGGGGTTGCAGGTTGCGGGCGCTCTGCGGCTCGCGCCATTTGATCAGCACCCGCACGGTGCCGCGCCGCACGGGCGCGCTCATGGCAGCCGCCGCGGTTGACTCCCATGCTTCGGCTACCATGCCGCGCGGCACGGCGTAGCCATCGCGTTCCAGCGCCGCCGTGGCTGCTTCGGCCTGCTCTGCCGAGAGCTCAAAGGCTTTTTGCAACTCGCTCACGCCTTGTTCCGGTCGTGTGCGTTGCAGCAGCGCGCGCATCGCTTCCTTGGCAGCGGGCGGCATGCCGTCCGCGCCCGCATCAGCCCAAAGCTCGGCGGCAGCGCGCTGCACATTGGGTACGCCCTCGGGAGTGTCAACTCCTACCACCCTTGCCAGCTCGGCGGCGGTGTAAGGTGTTGTGCCGTTGACATCGCGCATGACGGCAACGCCTCCCGTGATCTTGCCCACACTGCCCAGCGCGCGCTCCAACTCCTCCATCACATCGGCTTGCAGGTCGCTGCAATCCACGGCGCACCCTTCGTTCAGGCTCTCCGTTGCGGCGGAGCGTTGACGGTCGATCCAGTCATCATCCAGCAACCCAAGCTCCTTGCAGGTCTGATAACTCACCGGGCGCACCCGCATGCCGGAGCCGAAGTCAAAGGGCGGATAGGGATAGCCGAAGCGCGACAGCTTACCCCAGATGGGGCTTGTCAGCAGGGCGATGAAAGCTCCGCCCCGCGCTACTCCCTCCCAGTTGACGGCGGCAGCGGCTGCCGCCCAGCGGCTTGTCCAGTCGCGCGGCACGCGCGCCCGGCGCTGGCGGTAGAGCTCCTGCCCCGGGTGCGTCAGATCTCCGAGGGCGGCGCGCCGGTCTGCCCAACCGCGGGCGAGATTGACATTGGTCTGCAAGGCAACATCCAGACGGCGGCGGCTGCTCAGGTCGTGCAGCGTGCCGACATCATCAGCGGTGGGTGCATAGCCGATAGCGGCCAACTGCTCCCGGATGCGCCGCCGGCCCTCTGCTTCGCTCATGCGCCCGGCGGCGATGGCGGCAGCGGTTTTGCGGTAGGAGGACAGGATGCGGGCGTTGTCCACCCCTGCCATGAAAAAAGCGCGTTCGCGTATCTGCGCGTCTACCATGTTCCATTGGGAGGTAGACATGGCGCGCGCCGTCACCTGTTTGCTGCGTACGTTTCCGGAGGCTATCTGTGGCATGACATCAAATCTCTTCGGGGTGTGTCAGGGTGATAGAGAGCTCCACGGCACCCCATGCGCCGGGCTCTGCGGGGGCATCGTCCGATGTCAGGCGGCGCACCGCGCAGCTGTTGATGACGGCGCGCCAGCGGGTCAGCATCGTGGGCACTCCGGCGTGGTAGGCTTCGGCCATCTCCAGCGTGCCGGCGCGTTGGGTGTTCAGCGTTATTTCCAGGCGGCGCAGGTAGCGCTCCAGCTTTGCCACCGTGCTTCTGGCAATGAGCACTTCCCACTCCATCACCAGCCGGGCGTTGCCTGTGGGAACATCCAGCCCGTAGGGCGAGCCCACCAGATTGTGGGTGGCGGTTTCGGCGCTCCAATCGCGCGAGGGTTCGCCGGTGAGATAGTGCCCGGGTGCAGTGAGTGTCCATGGCTGCACCCCATCGGCGGCCGGGGTGTAGCGGGCACTGAATCGCGCTGTGTAAAAATCGCTCATGTGCCCATGCTTTCAAGCGCACTGACCCTCTCCGCGAGCGCATTCAACTGCGCCTGCACATCAGATTTGATGTTGATCAGATAACTCATCGTTGTCGTCGTGACAGGCATCGGCTGAATATACCCTTGAAAATCTGTGGCCAACACGACATTCGGTACGCCAATGTACGCATCCTGCTTGCCATTCCACGCCGTCCGCTCAGTGTTGAGGATATGCACTTCGGTATCGCCCGTGTGCTCCCCGATGACTCTTTTCACCACCATGCAAGTGGGCACGGAATCGTCTTCTACATCAAGCGTGACAAAATTAACAGTGACATGCCCCGCCGTATTCGTGCCGGCCATGAGATCAGCATGCTGCGTCAACCTGAGATTAACATCCTCCAACCTGCTATCCACATGACCTTTCACGAGCCACGTTGGTGGCACCGCTCCGGATCTATTATCCTGAAAGTCATTCGACAACAGCACATGGCCGGGCTTAACAGCCTCAGCTAGGCACATTTCGTGCCCACTCCCCAGCAGCACCAAATCCGGCGTGCGGTTGCCGTACCAGACACCTGCGTAGCGTATTTGGCACAGCCCCTGCGGCGCGTAGTAACTCTTCACATGCCCGCTGTAAACATTGCAGCTTGTCTCTCCGATATCATCAATACCAAGGGCGAGGAGCAAACTCAAATGATTCCCCTCGGCCACATGAAGCGCCCTTGAAAACGTCCAGCACACCTCCTCCCCCGCCGCCCACGAAAGGGCATCATCGCTGACAGCCAGCAGTGTATTGGCTCCCGTAGCGTCCACCTCATACGCTGCCAGCCACAGCCGCGCATCCTGAGCATTCAGCATCTTCGGCACACACACACGCCTGACCGGAAAATCCGGCATCAGGGAGGAGGGCATGTGCAGCCCTTGCCATTCCCCATCGCTCACGGTCGCGTCGTCGGGCAAAAGCATGCGGTACTCACCCAGCATGTCCGTGAGCTTGCGGTGCTCCCAAGCGGTCACATGTGCAACGGCATCACTCGCATGCTCCGTAAGCGCCGCCCCCGCATCACCCGGCGGCCCTTGCGGACCGGTGTCACCTTTCTCGCCCTTCGGCCCCTGCGGGCCTTCCTTCAGGGTAATGCTCACGGCCACAACCGTCTCTCCGCTCAGCGTTGCTGCCACTTCGATGGCAGCAGCCTCTTCGCCCGCGGGGAAGGCCGAGCGGCGGGCGCAAAGATGCCCCCACAGCACCACCGCCCCGCCGGCGCGGATCTCGTAAAGATAATCTCCGGCGGCGGTTGCCGGGGCAATGAGCTCTGTCTCCCCGGCGGCTATCATCGGCAGGGGCTCACCCCCCACGCGCACAAAACCGGCAAGCGTGGTGTCGGTGCCTTCCTCGGCGGTCAGGCTGATGATAAAACGGGTTTGCAGACCCTCTACTGTTGGCAGATTTTTGTGCATGGTGTTGCGATGCGGATGGGTGGCGGCAGGGCAGCCGCAGCCGCCCCGCCGCCGCAGGGTCAATCATCAGGCAGACGCGCTGCCGGCCACGAACATGGCCAGCGCCGACGGCTTAACGCTCAGCTCGTAGTCTGCCTGCGCGGGGTCGCTCTTCGCTTCCAGCGGATTTTGCAGACTCAGCGCGCCGCGCACCAACACGCGAGCGATGCCCGTCTCTGCGCGGTAGGCATCGGTGAGCTCGAAACACGCCCACACCTCCAGGCTGTCATTGCCGCTGGCGAAAACGGCTTGCTCCTCGCCATCGACAATGGCCGAAGTCAACCCGAAGGTCATCTGGAAGGCTTCCGGCGTGATGTCATTCGTGCTGAATTGCAGCTTGCGCTTTTGGGCAATCTTAAGCTCCGTCACCTTGTACGCGCCGGTGTCGTCCACCCCCTCCACATCGGCGGTCTTGTAATCCGTCTGCGGCTTGGCGGTGCGGATCTTGCCGTAGGGGATCCAATCGCCGGGGTTCGCGTAGCTCTCCGGCAAATCGGGCACCAGGGTGTCGCTCACCTTGTTGGTCTCGCCGGAGCCGCCGCTGATGCTTTGGCCGATTTGCACAATCCAGACGCGCGCGCCCAGAATCATCGATGCATCCAGTCGATCTAAATTCATTTCCGTGCTGATGGGTTGGGGTTAATAGAGAATGACGCCCATGCCGTCTGCCACCAGACGGTCGGCGCTTGCCTGCGTCACCTGCACCACGGCACCGGGCGCTGCAAGGCATCCGGCCACATGGGCCTTTTTCTTCAGCCGCACCCGCACCAGCTCCGGCTTGGAGCTCTCGGGAGCGGCGGTGTTTTTCGTGCTGCTCATGGGTTACTTGTCGTTGGCGGTGTCAATGGGCAGCGGCAGCACCAGAGCGTGGCTGTAATCCACGCTGCCGGCGGCGGTTTGCTGTTTGAAACTGGCGGTGCAGCCGGAGCCGCTCAGGGCAGCGGCGGTTGCAAGCGCTCCGATAATCGCACCGGCGACGATGCGCGCAATGGTGCCGGGAATGCCCCAGCCCGTCAACAGGCCGGTAATCCAGCCCGCGGCCTTTTCGGCTCGTTCGTTATTATTGGTCGTACTCATTTGATGGGTCGTTTGTAGTTGTAGACGATGGATGCGTTGATCAGCACGCCTTGCAAGTTGGTGAGCTTCGGCAGCTCGCTCATGTCCAGCGTGTTGATGCTGTCGATTTTGGGCTCGGTGTAAGGGATGCCGCATGCCGTCACATCCCAGCGCAGCAGCGCGTTGATGACTTTGTACAGCAGCCCGGCCACCCGCCGCCCCGTCTGTCCGCCGGGCACCTGCTGCGTGCAGAGGATGGCCACGGCCAGCCGTGCGCGCAGCGTGCCTGCTGTGCCGTCCGGGTCATCGGTGTTCGGCGCGGGCAGTTGCGGCGCCACCGCCACCGTGCCGCTGTATTGCCCGGCGGCCATGGCCAGGGCCTGATGCTGCTCCTCGCGATCCCAGGGTTGGGCGTACACATAGGGTGCCAGCACCGCATCGCGGCGCAGCTCGTCAATGAGCCGAGCAGCAAGCCGATACTCGGGCGCTTCCGGTAGCTCAGACATGGTGGGTGGGGGTGGGGTACCAGCCGAT
>JBJEVK010000116.1:0-2737 GCA_051884295.1 Akkermansia sp. | reverse complement strand
GCAAATCCGGGCGATTGCAGCAGGGCGCAGGCGATCGCCGTCACCTGCTCGACCGTGGGATGTTCCGCGACCGGTTGCGCTGCTGCTTCGGGCGGCGATGCCGGGTTGTCCGTCTTGGTGGTCTTCGTGGACATGGCGTTACGAAATGTTCAGTCGGATGTTGCAGCTCGGGGCGGTCACGGCAAAGGCGCGGTGCAGACTCACCTCGTAGAAGGTGGTCTTCTTTGCGCGCTCGTAGTAGCTTTCCACATTTTCAACCGGGCTTTCGCCGCCGGCGTGGAGCTGGCGCATGCCGCACATGTCACCGACCAGCTGGCCGTCATCCACGAAGGTCATCCACACATCGTTGCTCAGGGCATTGACGCCCGAGAACGGCACCTCGGGACCGGGTCGGTGTACACCCACGGGCACGGTGGCTTTGAGCAACTTGGGAGCTGCGGAGTCATCCGCAGAGCTCATGTGCAGCAGCTTGAAGAACAGCTCGGGTGTCAGTACCTTGGCATCGTTGTAGGCCACCAGATCCACCACAGAGGCGTTGTCGCACAGCGTGTTCCATGCGGCGGTGCTGAACAGGAATCGGTTGGGCAGCACGCCGTTATTGGCCTCGTAGGCGGCCATGAGCTCGCGCAGCTCCTTGATGGGTTCGGAGTCTACGCCGCTCCACGCTCCCTTGCCGCTTTGGGCGGCCACATGATTGCGGAAGTACTCCAAGCCGGCGACAATGCCGGAGGTGCGCCAAGTGGCCAGCAAGCTGCCGGTCTTGGACACGGCGAGCTGATCGGCCGCCTCTTGGCGGCTGCCGGCACCGGGTTTAATTTCGCTGTCATCAACGCCGACGCGCAGGCTGTTGTCCTCCAGCATGTGGGGATCATCCTCGGCAAGCACATCCACGATGCGCGCCTCGGTGTACGGCGCGCGGCGGGTGTCTACCGCACGGAAGGCGTAGCCTTGCGGATAGCGTTTGTGGGTGCCGATCACGCCATCCACCGGCAGGTGCGGCGCGATGAAATCAAGCGGGTTCGGGGTCTGGCGCTTGAACCAGCCCACGGCGTAATTGTAAATCGGGTAACAGAATTGATTGAGTGCAGACATTTTGGTCTTTCGGGTTAGGGGTTAGAGCAGAATGGCATTCACCATCTGGCCGGACTGGCCGGAAGGTGCGGATTCCACCGCCACAGCCACAGCCGTGCCATCGCCGGTGGTCAGCACCGCACCGGTGCCGAAAATCAGCTTCGTGCCGGGGGTGATGGCAGAGGCGGTGGCACCGACCTGCACCTGGATGATGCCGGCAAACTTGCGGTGCACCAGCGTGGCGCCGGTATCATTCCCGGCCACGGCGGCGACCGGGCTGTCAGGGTCACAGATGATGCCGAAAGCGTCATCTGCGGATGTGGCAAGCTCAATCTCGCCGTCGGCGTTCAGCTTGCCCAACTTGCCTTCATGCAGGTGGGGCTGAGACTTCAGCGCAGCTGCATAGCGGGCACGAATGGCGGGGGTATGGTTCGTGATCATGGTTTTCGGTTGCTTGGGGTGGTGGTTTATCGGTTCAGGCCGAGGCTGTAGTCATGATTCGCCTGTGCCCAGGCTCGTCCATACTCGGCGGGGGTCATCATGCGACCGAGGGCGCGCTCGGCCGTGGTCACGGCGTTCGCGCAGTAATCCGCGCGCGCCTTGTCCTGAGAATTCACGGCGCGGGTGCCGAGCCCCACACCGACCGTCACTTGGCGGTTAGGCGTGGCGCCGCGCAAGGCGGTCGTGCTGCGGGTGCCGTGATTCGTGGCGCGCAGGTACGGGTAGCGCACCGAGTTGGCTGCCGTGCCGCCGGGCACGCCGGTCGCCTTGTTCGCCTCGGCCAGGGCGGCGCGAAGCTCCTCGTTGCTGCGTTGCAGCGCCTTGACGGCATCCGTCAGGTCGGCGGGCTTGGCGCTGTCCGGCAGGCCGAGCAACTCGGCCATCGCTACCAGCGCGGCGCTCAGCTCATCGCCGGACGGCAGATCCTCTTCATTCGTGGCGGCAGGTTCCTGGGCGGGCTCCGTGCCGGTGTTGGTGGCTTCCTCCTTGGCGGGGGTGTCGCCGTTGGCGGCAGCGCATTCCTTGCCCCGCTCGGGCGCGGTGCAGGCGCTGTTGTTTTGGGTGTCCTCCGGCTCTGCATTGGTGGCCGGGGTCTTCTCTTCTTCCGTGTCCATGTTGGTGTTGTCGGTTTGGGTTGTGCAGGCGTGCGCCTGCGAAGTTTTCATGTTGGTGCAGGGTGTCTGCGCCGTGTGCCGCGGCGTGTTCGTGAGCGTGCAGCCGACCAGCCGTTGCGGCTCGGCGCCCGCTTGCGTCCTCCGGAAATCCCGGTAATCATATTCCGTGCTGAAAAAGGCGAATTCGGCACTGTCCACCAGCGCATGCCCGTAGGGGGTCAGCTCAATCCACGCCCACAGCTTGCCTCCCTCCGCATGCAGCGCTTTGATCCAGCCCGCCGCCCGCGTGTCCGGCCGCTCACCAACGCCCGCGTGGTCTACCGTCAGCAGCACCCCACGCCCCTGCGCATCCATGGCGCGGAAGGTTTCGGCCAGTGCGAGCAGGGTCTCGGCGGTCGCCACTTCGCGATCCAACCCCGCCGCCACGCAGGCTTCCCACAGATCCACGCCCTCCTCCGGGTGGATGCCATGGCTGTGCAGCATGGCTGCCGGGTTCGGGCAGGCGTGGCAAAAGACCGTCTCGATGTTGTACCAAGCCGCCATCGGCACGC
>JBJEVK010000115.1:0-8307 GCA_051884295.1 Akkermansia sp. | reverse complement strand
TGAATGTGGCCACAGATGAACTTTTTTCGTAAACCACAAAAATTGGTGTTGACCCCAAAAATTGGTGTTGACCCGAAAAAAGGGGGCAGAGGGGCACAAAAAAGGAGCGGTCGTTACCATTTTATCTTGGTTACGACCGCTCCCACACTAGCAGGGAGGTGATTTGAACACCCGACCATAGGCTTATGAGTCCCGTGCTCTACCGCTGAGCTACCCTGCCGTGATGAAGACTTCACCGATGGCGAAGCGGGGCTAGTTTAGCATTCAGCGCCGGAAAGGGCAAGGCCAAAATGCGCGAATGAGGCATTTTTTTGGCGAAAACCGGAAAAAACGGGCTTACTGTGCCGTGCGGCGGTAGCGGTCGCCCTGCGCGGCGAGCAGGGCTTTGGCCTCGCCCAGCAGGAAGAAGGAGCCGCAGATGAGGGTGCCGGCGGGGAGTTCCTCCAGCGCGTCGACCAGGGTGTCCGGCGTGCGGATGGGGGCGCTGCTGAGCCGGGCCACTTTGGTGGCCAGCTCGCGGGCGGGGAGCATGCGCGGGCTTTGCACGGGCGGCAGCACCCAGGCTTCGACGATGGGCGCCAGCAGCGCGATGACCTCATCGAGCGCTTTGTCGGCGGCTCCGGCGTAGAGGCAGCGGGCGCGGCGCTCGCCGAAGCGGGCGCGCCAGGCAGCGACGAGCGTGCGGATGGCGGGCGGGTTGTGCGCGCCGTCCATGATGACACCGGGGGCGATTTCCTCGAAGCGTCCGGGCCAGTGGGTGTCGCGCAGTCCGCGCGCCTCCTCCTCGGGGCTGCACAGGAAGTGCGGCAGGGCGTGCAGGGCGGCCAGCGCCAGCGCGGCGTTGCGCCGCTGGTGCGCGCCGACCAGCCCGAGGGGGAGGTCGCACTCTTCGCGGATGATGCGGCAATCGGTGTCCATGCGCTCGGCGGCCTCGTGCAGGGCGCGCATGGCGGCGGGCTCCTGCGGCGCGCTGAGGGCGGGGCGGTGCCAGGCGATAATGGCGGCTTTTTCCCGCGCGATGTCCTCGAGGGTGCTGCCGAGGTATTGGGTGTGGTCCATGCCGATGGGGCAGAGGACGGCGACATCTTTGGGGACGGCGTTGGTGGCGTCGAGCCGCCCGCCCATGCCGGTTTCGAGGATGATGAGCTCGACCTGCTGCTCGGCAAAGTAGAGCATGGCGATGGCGAGGACGAGCTCGAAGAAGGTGGGCGTGCTTTCCCAATCGGCTGTCAGCTGCCGCACCTGCTCGATGAGGCGCGCGGCGTCGGCATCGGGGATATTTTCGCCGTTGACGCGGATGCGCTCGTTGAAGGCGACGAGGTGCGGGGAGGTGAAGAGCCCGGTGCGGTAGCCGGCGGCGCGGGCGACGGATTCGGCAAAGGCGCAGGTGGAGCCCTTGCCGTTGGTTCCGGCGACGTGGATGACGCGCGCGCGGGGATAGAGGACACCCGCCTCGCGCAGGAGTCGCGTGATGCCCTCCAGACCGAGCTTGATGCCGAACATTTGGGTGCTGTAGAGCCAGTCGAGGGCGGTGGCAAGGTCGGGGAGCATAGCGGGGGCGAGTATAGCACGCGGGGGGTGGCTTGAAAAGTGTTTTTGCCGGTGCGTTGCGGCCATCATCGTCGCGCGCTTTCCGCGGAGGCGCGCGCGCATTGGGCTTGACTTTTCCGCCTACGCGCGTATAGTTAGCCGCGCGGCGCGCCCGGCTGCGTTTTGGCAGTGGGGGCTCCGACTTTTTGATGTTATGAAAGACCAGATTGCAAACGTACAAGCCGAGGCGCTGGCCCGAATCGCGACGGTGGCGGACCTGAAGGCGCTGGAGGACGCCCGCGTGGCGATTCTCGGCAAGAAGGGCTGCCTGACGCAGGTGCAGCAGGGGATGCGCCATGTGCCCAAAGAGGAGAAGCCCGCCGTGGGGGCGATGCTGAATGAGGCACGCGCCGCGATTTCCGCCGCGCTGGAGGCGCGCCGCGAGGCGCTGCAGGCGGAGCTGGATGCTGCTGCGGTGGCGGGTTCGGATTTTTCGATGCCGGGGGCGGCGCTGCCGCAGGGCGGGCTGCACCCCATCAGCATTGTGCGCGATGAGGCGGTGCGCATCTTGCGCCGCATGGGTTTTACGCTCTCGGACGGCCCGGAAATCGAGGATGAGTGGCACTGCTTCGATGCGCTCAACACGCCGGAGGATCACCCCGCGCGCAATGAGAAGGATACGTTCTATTTTGACAGCGGCAAGCTGCTGCGCACGCAGACGAGCACGGTGCAGGCGCGCACCATGGAGAAGCAGGCGCCGCCCGTGCGCATCATCTGCCCGGGCTCGGCGTTCCGTCGCGATGCGATTGATGCGACTCACCTCTCTGCCTTCAACCAGATCGAGGGGCTGTATGTGGATCGCTGCGTGAGTGTGGGCGACCTGAAGGGGACACTGGAGTATTTCCTCAAGGCGCTTTTCGGCAGCGAGACGGCGGTGCGCTTCCGCCCGCATTTTTTCCCCTTCACGGAGCCGAGTTTCGAGATCGATGTGCTGCTGCAGGCGGCGGGTCAGGCGCCGCGCTGGATTGAGATTGCGGGCTGCGGCATGGTGAATCCGGCCGTGTTCGAGAACATCGACCGCAGCACGGGCAAGCAGCTCTACAGCGGCTGCACGGGCTTCGCGTTCGGCATCGGTCTGGAGCGTCTGGCGATGATTCGCTGGGGCATCCGCGACATTCGTCTGCTCATCGAAAACGATGTGCGCTTCCTCGCTCAGTTCCAATAACGACAACCTTTTTTCACGATGAACATTTCTCTGAATTGGCTTTCGGCCTACATTGACCTTTCGGGGCTCGGCACGCAGGAGATGGCCGACATGCTGACCTTTGCGGGCATCGAAGTCGAGGGCATCCGCGAGCGCGGGGTGACGACCGACCGCGTGGTGGTGGCTCAGGTGGTGCAGAAGACGCCCGTGGAGGGCTCCGACCACCTCAACTGCTGCCTAGTGGATGCGGGCGAGGGCGAGCTGCGCCAGATTGTGTGCGGTGCGCAGAATTATCAGGTGGGCGACAAGGTGCCCTGCGCCCTGCCCGGCGCCGTGCTTCCCGGCGGCTGGGAAATCAAGGAGGGCAAGATGCTGGGCGTTCCCTCGCGCGGCATGCTCTGCTCGGCGAGCGAGCTGGGGCTGCCGGACAAGGAGCACGGGCTGTGGATTTTGCCGCAGGACTACGCCATCGGCACGCCTGTGCGCAGCTTTGTGCCGACGGACACGCTCTTTGAGCTGGAAATCACGCCCAACCGCCCCGACCTGCTCAGCCACTGGGGCATGGCTCGCGAGCTGGCGGGCATCACGGGGCGCGCGCTGAAAACCGACCCCGCCGAGGCTCCCGCCGCCACGGCGCAGACGGCTCCGGCGGGCGATTTCATCACGCTCTCGGCGCCGGAGGTCTGCCCGCTGTACACCGCCACCCGCATCCGCGGCGTGCGCATTGCGCCCAGCCCGGAGTGGCTGCAGGAGCGCCTGACGGCCATCGGCCTGCGCCCCATCAACAACGTGGTGGACATCACCAACTATGTGCTCTTTGAGCTGGGGCACCCGCTGCACGCTTTCGATGCCGCCAAGCTCACGGGCGGGCTCAACATCCGTCGCGCGGCGGAGGGCGAGTCCTTCACCAGCCTCATGGGCGATACCTGCAGCCTGACACCCGCCGACACGGTCATTTCCGACGCGAGCGGCGCGGCGCTGGCGCTGGGCGGCGTGATGGGCGGTCTGGACAGCGGGGTGACAGAGCAGACGACGGACATTGTGCTGGAGTCGGCTTGGTTCCGCCGCAGCGATATCCGCTCCACGAGCCGCCGCTTGGGGCTGTCGTCCGATTCATCCTACCGCTTCGAGCGCGGCTGCTCGCCGTGGAATGTACTGCGCGCCGCTGCGCGCGCCGTGCAGCTGATTCTGGAGTGCGCGGGCGGCACGGCCGAGCCTGTGCTGGTGGCGGGGCAGGCTCCCTGCCTGGTGCCGGAGGAGAACGCCCCCCGCGCCACGGTGCTGGAGCAGGGCAGCGCCGCCAAGATTTACTACGCCCTCGACCAAGTGCAGTTGGACTGGAAGGAGCTGGACGTGATGAGCGACGCCGCCATCCCGCACATGGAGGCGGCGCGCATTCTCAAAAACCTCGGTCTGCGCGAGCTCGATGGCCGCGGCACTTGGGACTGCCCGCCCTGGCGCTTGGATCTCAAGCGCAGCTGCGACCTGCTGGAGGAGGTGGTGCGCGTGTACGGCATCGATAACATCCCCGCGACGAACACGGCGGTCTTTGTGCCGGAGACGCCGCAGGACCGCGCCCACGACTACCGCATGGCGCTCTGCCGCAAGCTGGCGGGCGCGGGCTTTTGGGAGGTGCAGAGCTTTAAGCTCATCGCCGCCGAGAGCATCGACCCGACCATTGCCGATGTGAGCAATGCCCTGCCCATCCGACCGCTGGAGGAGGGGGACATCATCCGCGTGTCCCTGCCCATCAGCGAGGACCACAGCACGCTGCGCCCCTCGCTGGCGCCGGGGCTCATCGCCGTGGCGGCGCGCAACATCAACCAGGGGCTCGAGAGTCTGCGCCTCTTTGAATGTGGCCGCGTGTTCCGCAACACGGGCGGCGGCAAGGGCAAGGACATCGAGAACGAGGTGCTGGGCATCTTCATGGGGGGCAAGTTGGGTCCCGCTTCCTGGGTCGATACCAAGCCCTCTGAGGTGCATTTTGAGCATCTGCGGGCGGTGTTGGATCTGCTGGTGCCCAAGGTCAAGCTCGCGCTGGTGCCGAGCCGCCGCCCCCGCCCGAATGCGGCGCTGGGCGCGGATATTCAGCTCAACGGGCAGGCCTGCGGCTTCTTTGCCCGCCTGAGCCTCGCCAAGTGCCGTGCGCTGGGGCTGCCGACGGAGTGCTACTACGCCGAGCTCGACCTGCGCAAGTTGCAGCAGCTTGCCACGGCGCCGTTCAAGGCGGCGGATTTGCCGCAGTTCCCGGGCTCGACCCGCGATTCGTCGCTGGAGCTGCCCGCCGACCTGACGCATGCGGAGGTGCTCAAGGCCGTGGAGAGCGCCAAGCAGAAGCTGCTGGTCGAGCTGCGGCTCAAGGATGTGTTCTGCGACCCGAGCGGCGCCAAGCTGCCCGCCGACCGCAAGGCCATGACCTACACCTTCTTCTACCGCGATGCGAAGAAAACCCTCAAGGCTGCCGAGGTGGACGCCGCGCACCAACAGGTGCTCGACACCCTCGCCGCCAAGCTCCGGGGATTGAGCTTCCGCTGATGCCGCGGGGCTTCCCCGCCCTTGCAGACCGCGCTTCCTAAGTGGGAGCGCGGTCTTGCTGTGTATTGTCGGCGCCTGTGTCAGTCGTTCCCCGGCGTCGCGGGGATGGAAAAACACCGTTCTCCCTTGCGGAGAACGGTGTTTTCTTTGCCGCAGCTGCGGCAGCGGCTCAATGCCCGCTGAGGGTGGTGATGTAGTAGCCGGCGATGACGGCGGTGCCGATGACACCGGCCACGTTCGGCCCCATGGCGTGCATGAGCAGGAAGTTCGAGCGGTCGGCCTGCTGCCCCACGGTGTGCGACACGCGCGCGGCCATGGGCACGGCGGAGACGCCCGCCGAGCCGATGAGCGGGTTGATGGGGTTCTTGCGCCAGCCGGGCACGAGGTTCATCAGCTGGGCGCAAATCAGCCCGCAGATGGTGGCCATGGCGAAGGCGACAATGCCCAGACCGATAATCATGAGCGTTTCCTTCTGGATGAAGCGATCGCCCTGCATGGTGAGACCCACGGAGACGCCCAGCAGGATGGTGGTGATGTTCATGAGCTCGTTCTGCGCGCAGCTCACGAGACGCTCCGTCACCTTGCACTCGCGGATGAAATTGCCGAACATGAGCATGCCGAGCAGCGGCGCCGCATCCGGGCAGAGCAGGATGGTGACGATGGTGACGGCAAAGCAGAAGAACAGCTTTTCACCCTTGGAGACTTGGCGCAGGCTCTTCATCTTGATCTTGCGCTGCTTCTCGGTGGTAAAGAGCTTCATGAAGGGCGGCTGAATGAGCGGCACGAGCGCCATGTAGGTGTAGGCCGCCACGGCGATGGCGCCCAGCAGCTCGGGGGCGAGCTTACTGGCCAGGAAGATGGAGGTGGGACCGTCCGCACCGCCGATGATGCCGATGGCCGAGGCCTGCCCCTTGGTGAAGCCCAGAGCCATGGCCGCCAGGAAGGTGAAGGCCACGCCGCCCTGTGCCGCCGCACCGAGCAGCAGCGCCTTGGGCGAAGCCAGCAGGGGGCCGAAGTCGGTCAGCGCGCCCACACCCATGAAGATGAGGGCGGGGAAGATTTCCATCTTGATGCCGAGACCGAGCACGTCGAAGAGCCCGCCCTCGGGTTTGATGATCATGACTTTCTGCGGCTTCTGCCCCGTGATAGCCACCTTGCCTTTCTGCCCGGGGATTTCAGAGACAGTCATGGGTTCCTCCATGGCGGCCTCGTACTTGGCCTGCTCCTCGGGGCTCAGGGCGCTGACGTCTTGCCGGCTGACGCCGGGCTCGGTGTAGGGCGCCACGGTGACGGAGATGAAGCCGACATCGTTCATGGTGCTCTTCTCCACCTTGCCCTGCTCGCTGACGGAAACGACCTCGCGCTGCGCTTGGGTGATGATCATGCCGTTGTCGGGGATGTTGGCGATGAGCGCGCCGAAGGCGATGGGCACCATCAGCAGCGGCTCAAATTGCTTGACCACCCCGAAGTACAGCAAGACCAGCACGACAGCCCACATGACATACATCTGCCAAGTCATTTGGAAGATGCCCATGCCGGAAATGAACTGTTGAAAGGATTGCAGTAATTCCATAAGTTTCGGTCTTGTTCGTAACTCGTTTCTGCGCGGGAGAGGACGGCGGTACGCTCACCGACCGCCCCCTGCACAGCCTGCGCGGGGCTCGGATCAGCCGAGGTAGCCGAGCGCCTGCCCTTCCGCGACGGTGTCGCCGGGCTTGACGGCGAAGGAGGTGAGGGTGCCGGCGGCGGGGGCGTAGATGACGGTGTTCATCTTCATGGCCTCCAGCGTCATGACCTGATCGCCCTCTTTCACGGCGGTGCCGGGCTGCACGTCGAGGGAGACGACCTTACCCGCCAGCGGGCTGGGGATGGGCTTGCCGGCACCGGAGGGCGCAGCTGCGGGAGCCGGGGCGGGGGCAGCGGCTACGGGAGCCGGGGCTGCCACCGGGGCGGGAGCCACGGGCGCGGGAGCCGCCACGGGCGCGGGCGCGGGGGCGGCGGTGCTGCCACCCAGGGTTTCTACGGTAACATCAAAGGTCTGACCGGCAACGGTAATGCGGAGCTGTTTCATGGTTTTCTTGGGGGATGTTTGTTTTTTTGGAAGGTTGTGGGGTGCCCGGGGGCTTCAGCCGCGGGCGGGAAGGTGGGAGTTCATGATGGAGCTGCGACCGCTTTGGGCGTAGCTGGCATCGACGGGGCGGATGTCGAGGATGCGGGCTTCGTGCCCGACAGTGACCTTGACGGCAGCGGCAATGGCGGCCACGACCTGCGGGGTGATGCTGCTGCGGGCGGCATCGTAAATCCCGGCGGCGATGGCGGCAACCTGCTGGGGCGACAGCTCGGGAGCCGGCGCGGGCGCAGGAGCCGGCGCGGGCGCGGGGGGCAGCGCGGCTTGCGCCGCAGCGGCGCGGGCCTGGCGCTTGGCTTCGAGCCGCTGCGCCACGCTGCCCGAAACGGTCAGCAGAACGCTCAGGAAGCAGAGGCAGCAGAACACGACGCACATGCCCGTGAACTGGTAAGTCACGGCATCGAGGTCGAGCGCGGCGAGGATGGGGGTGATACTCATGTTGCGGAATCGGGGGTTACAGGGGCATGTTGCCGTGCTTCTTGGCGGGGCGCGTCTCGCGCTTGCCCAGCAGGGTGCGCAGGGTGAGCGCCACCTTGGCGCGGGTTTCCTTGGGGTTGATGACTTCCGTCACCTGGTCGGAGGCAGCGGCAGCGTAGGGGTTGTAGAAGGTCTTGACGTACTCGTCCTGCAGCTCCTGACGGCGCGCCTCGCGGGCGGCGGCGTCCTCAATACCCTTGAGCTCGCGCCCGTAGAGGATGGGCACGGCGCCCGCCGCACCCATGACGGCGATCTCGGCGCAGGGCCAGGCGTAGACGGCGTCGGCTCCCAGGCTCTTGCTGCACATGGCGATGTAGGCGCCGCCGTAAGCCTTGCGCAGCACGACGGTGACCTTGGGCACGGTGGCGGAGGAGTAGGCGAAAATCATCTTGGCGCCGTGGCGGATGATGCCGCCGCGCTCCTGCTGCTTGCC
>JBJEVK010000114.1:0-8371 GCA_051884295.1 Akkermansia sp. | reverse complement strand
CAAGGTGTTCTGCAACGGCTTTTCGGTGTCGCATTTGATTTTGCAACTTACAGCCTTGGGACTGCGGAGGTTTTTTGCTGTACAGAAGCGGGGCGTCTGTGGTAGAGTTTCGGCATTATGAAATTCTCCGGAATCGCATGGGCTGCGGCGGCTTTGGCTGCGGCGGCATTCGGTGGGGAGGCGGCGATGCAGAATGTGCAGAAGCCGATAGCGGGGCAGAAAGCCTTGTTTTCCTTTGGGGGTGAGGGTTGTCGCGAGTTTCTGCTCGACGGGAAACCTTTTCAGATTCGTTCGGGGGAGATGCACCCCCAGCGCATTCCCCGCAGCCATTGGCGGCAGCGCATTCGCGCCGCCAAGGCCATGGGGCTCAACACGATTGCGTTCTACTGCTTTTGGAATGCCCTGGAGCAGCCCGACGGTAGTTGGGATTTCAGCGGGCGCAACGATATTGCCGCCTTCATCGACCTCTGCGCGGAGGAGGGGATGTGGGTGCTCTTCCGTCCGGGACCCTACGTTTGCGGTGAGTGGGACTTGGGCGGCCTGCCTGCCTATCTGCTGCGCTCGCTGCCCGCGCCGCTGCGCACCACGCGCAACGGGGAGTTCATGAAGGCGCAGCAGCGCTATCTGGAGCAGATGGCGGGCATTGCCATCCCCCGCCTGTGTAAGAACGGTGGACCCATCCTCATGATCCAGCTGGAGAATGAGTACGGCAGCTACCGCAGCGAGCACGACGAGATGGCCTACATCGAGTGGCTGCGCGATTTTTGGACGCGGCAGGGGGCCGATCGCTTCTATGTGTCGGAGGGCACGATGCCCGCGCACCTGCGCTTTGTGCCGGAGGGGGTGGCCGTGGGGCTCGACCCGGCGGAGAATGAGCGCGATTTGGTGCATGCGCTCAAGGTGGCGAAGAATGCTCCCGTGTTTTCGAGCGAGACCTATCCCGGCTGGCTGCGCCACTGGCGCGAGGGTAATTGGCTGCCCACCCGCGAGACGCTGAATTCCGTGCGATGGTACATGCAGACGGGCTTTTCGTTCAACCTTTTTGTGCTGCACGGGGGGACCAGTTTCGGGCTGACCGCCGGAGCCAACAGCAAGGCTGACGGCACGCAGTTCCAGCCCGACCTGACCAGCTACGACTATGGTTCTCCCGTTGGTGAGCAGGGCAATCTGACTCGCGAGTATTTCGAGTATCGGGACATCATCACCGCGGCATTGCCGCCGGAGGCTGCTGTTCCGGAGCCGCCCGAAGTTCCGGTGGCTATCGAGTTTCCGGAGTTGCAGCCCGAGCGCGTGGCGCGTATGGGAGAGTTGAAGATGCAGGTGCGATCCGGGTGCACGGAGAACCCTGTGCATTTCGAGGCTGTGGGGCAGAATCAGGGGATGGCCGTGTACAGCACGACCTTGCCCGCCGGCGAGGCCGGCGTGCTGCGCGCCGAGGTGCATGACTACGCGCAGGTGTACCTCGGTCGGCAACTCATCGGGACGCTTGACCGCAGCCTGGGGCAGAGCGAGCTGCCGCTGCCTGCGCGCGCGAGCGGGGAAACGCTGAGCCTGCTGGTCGACACCTTCGGGCATATCAACTTCACCGCCTACACGGAAAAGGATTTCAAGGGGCTCGGCTCCGTGATGCTCGATGAGCAGCCCCTGCACGGCTGGACGATGGCGCTGCTGCCCTTGGAGAACACCCCGGCGGAGGAGGTCGGGGGGAATCGCCCGGGCTTGGGCGAGGGGGCGCTGTTCCGAGCGGAGCTCACGCTCGAGGAGCCCGCAGATACCTTTATCGACATGAGCCGCTGGAGCAAGGGCTATGTGTGGGTGAACGGGCACCTGCTGGGGCGCTATTGGAAGGTCGGTCCGCAGCAGCGCCTGTATTGCCCCGGCGAGTTCCTGCGCGCGGGGAAGAACCGCATCGAGATTTTGGACACGCTGCAAAGCGAGCCCTCTCCCATCCGCGGCTGCCGCGAGCGCAACACCGAGGTGGAGAAACGCACCGAGAGCCTCAACAACAACTGGTGAGCCGTTTCGCCGCGCGCCGGGGCGCCGGAGTTGGCAGCGTACCTTGGACGCAGACGCGGCGGTCGGTTGTGCCGCGCTGCGGCGGCGCCGTGTCGCGCTGCGGCGCGCCTCACTCCGCGCAGCAGCGGGGGCAGGCCTCCACAAAGTGCTCGGGCGCGACCTCCACCAAGGGCGGGCGCTCGGTCAGCTGCTCGGGGGGAATCCCCATGCGCTGGCAGAAGCGGCAGCCCGTCACATGGTCGCGGATGGCGGGCACATGGCCGGGAATGGTGGGCAGCATGCTCTTGGGCGCGTAGCCCCGCCGCGGCATGGCGGCAAGCAGGGCGCGGGTGTAGGCGTGGCGCGGGGAGGCGAAGAGTTCGCACACGGGGGCACTCTCGACGATGCGCCCGGCGTACATGACGAGGACGCGGTCGCAGTTTTGGGCGATAACGCCCAGGTCGTGGGTGATGAGGAGGGTGGAGGCGCGGTTGGCGCGTTGCAGCTCACCCAGCAGGGCGAGGATTTGCTGCTGCACGGTGACATCGAGGGCGGTGGTGGGCTCGTCGGCGATGATGAGCTGCGGATGGCAGGCCATGGCCATGGCGATGACAACGCGCTGCCGCATGCCGCCCGAGAGGGAGCCGGGGTAGTCGGCGGCGCGCTCCTCGGCAGCGGGGATGCGCACGCGCTTGAGGATCCTGACGGCCTCCACCCAGGCTTCATCGGCAGTCAGGTCGCGGTGCAGCACGAGGGTCTCCACCAGTTGTTCGCCGATGGTCATGATGGGGTTGAGTGCGCTCATGGGCTCCTGAAAGATGACCCCGATGTTGCCGCCGCGCAGGCGACGGAGCTGCCGCGAGTCGAATTGGCAGATGTCCTTGCCGCGGAAGAGAATCTGCCCGCCGGTGATGCGTCCCGCCGGGCGGGGCAGCAGCCGCACGAGACTCATGGCGGTGACGCTCTTGCCGCAGCCGCTCTCGCCCACGATGCCGACGCATTGCCCGCGCGGCACGGTGAAGCTCACATCGTCCACCGCGCAGAGCTCGCCGCCCTCATCGGCAAAGGAAACGCTGAGGTGGCGGACATCGAGCAGGGGTTTGTCTTCGGTAAAGGCCATGGCCGGAAAAAATGAGGGGTCAGAGACCGGGGGGGAGGGGGATGTTGCGCTCGCTCTCGGGGAAGCTGCCTCCGGCGGCGCGCAGGCGCAGGGTTTCGGCGCGGCGCTCCTCGTCGATCCAGTAGAGGTGGCTGTCGAGCGGGTCGTAGTAGCGCGGGGGGCAGAAGGGATAGGCTCCGTCCTCGGGCCAGCGCAGCCAGCGCCACTGGGCAAAGCGCCAGTAGTTGGTGCTCCAGCCCGGCACCCAGGCTCCGGTTTCGTGAATCAGCTGCTGGAGTTGGTGGTGGGCGGCAACGGCCTGCGCCTCGGTGCCGGCGCTGCGGCAGGCGTCGATGGCGGCATCGATGGCGGGTTCGGCGGTGGCGGTGATGTTGTTGGTGCCGGGCAGGGGGCTGCCGTCGGGTTTGCAGGCGTAGGCCGAGGAGAAGAAGGGCGCAGGGTCGGGCAAGGGCGGGGAGAAGCCCCAGGAGAAGAGGGCGGCGGTGAACTGCTTGTCCTTGACTTTGAGGTAGAAAACGGTGTCATCGCTCTGTTCGAGGCGCAGGTCGAGCCCGCAGCGGGCCGCTTCCTCGCGCAGGGTGCTCATGCAGTTGCTGTAGAGCGGGTCGATGCGCGCGCTGACGGTGATTTGCAGGCGGGTGCCGTCGGGCTTGCACAGGATGCCGTCGCTGCCCTCCTCGGTGTAGCCCGCGCGCGCAAAGTGCTCGCGCGCCTGTTCGGGGGAGAAGGGGCGAGCCTTGATGCTTTCGTCGGTGTAGATGCCGAAGCCGGAGAAGTAGGAGCCGGCGCGTCGATAGTCGCCGCGGAAGATGGTCTCGATAACGAGCCGGATGTTGAGGGCGTGGTGGAAGCCCAGTCGCAGCTCGCGGTTGTTGAAGGGCGGGCGGGAGCAGTTGAGGTGGAAGCCGAAGCAGTTGCGCGGCCAGATGTTGTAGAAGCGGATGCGTTGGATGAAGCCGCGGTGGACGGGGTCGACCTCCAGCCCTTCGTACCAGAAGTCCGATTCGCGCCCCGAAAAGGCGTCCAGCTCGCCGATGCGGAAGAGCTCGCGCGCTTTGGTGGGTTCATTGATGAAGGAGTAGACGATATTGTCGACGTTGCAGGAGTAGCGCGTGTAGCGGCGCTTGGCCGCCCACCAGTCACGCACGCGAGAGAGGGTCATCTGCCGCCCCATGATGAGCCCGCCGGGGCGGATGGTGTAGCCCCCCGTGGTGGGGGCGACGCGCCAGAGGTAGCGCATGGGGTAGTCGGGGCCGAACTCGGCGTAGAAAGCCGTGCAGCTCGGGGGGATGGAGGCGAAGTAGGGAGCGTAGGGGCGGGCGTCGGCGAGGGTGACGGCGATGCAGTGATCCCCGTAGACGGTGATATGCGCAAAGTTGCTCTTGTAGTAGTCGTTGTAGAAGGGCTCGGCGGCGTAGGGCGAGGTGCGCACATAGAGGGCGGTGATGAAGTCGCGCGCGGTGAGCTTGCTGCCGTCGCTGAAGCGCGCCTGCTCGTCGATGCGGAAGTAGACGGTGCGTCCGTCGGGCGAGACCGCCCAGCTCTCGGCTGTGCCGGGGATGATGGCGCCGGTGCCGGGGTGCAGGCGGATGAGCGGCAGGTCGATGTCGTCGTAGATGAAGCGGCGGTTGGAGTTGTTGCTGTTGGGGCCGAAGGGGCGCAGGGTGTTGGGGAAGGAGCGCATCTGCGCGAGCCTCAGGCTGCCGCCCTTGCGCGCGGCGGGGCTGCCCAGCTCGGGCTGGTCGTCGCCGCACTGCCATCGGAGGTCGGTGGGCAGGTCGACCTCGCGGCGGTAGCGCAGGTAGTCGCCCTCGCGGCTGCGGCGGGCGGCGGCGAGCATCTGCTGCCAGGCATCGCCCAGCGTGCGGTTCAGGCGTTCGCCGGATTCGGGCGTGGCCGGGGCGCTCAGGTAGGCTTGCAGCGCCTCGCCGCCGCGCTCGGCGGCATCCTCGCCGCGCTGCCGCAGGTATTGCTGCACCTGCGCGTTCCAAGAGGTGGTGAAGCCGCGGAAGCCGCGCGGCATGTGCCAGCGGTGGGTGTAGGCGGGCACATCTTCTTCCTCGGCAAAACCGAGGGGCAGCTCGCTGTCTGCCGGGTGCTGCCATTCGAGCCCCTTGTATTCCACGCGGCGCCCGCAGCTGCCCAGCAGCAGAGCTATGCCTAGGACTAGACATGGCAGGATGGCGGGGAACAGGTGCTGGCGGGCGGGGCAGCTCATGACTCGTAGTAGGTGCGGCGGCGCGGGTCGCTGGCCTCGCGGAAGGCTTCGCCGATGAAGGTGACCATGAGCAGGGTGGCTACCAATGCTCCGAAGGCCGAGGACACAATCCAGGGCGAGGAGAGCTTGGAGAGCCCGTCGTTGAGCAGCCGCCCCCACCCGGCGTAGGTGTCGGGCAGGCCGAAGCCCAGGTAGTCCAGCGAGGTGAGCGAGAGCACCACCGCCGCGACGCTGAAGGGGACGAGGGTGACGATGATGCCCGTGAGGTTCGGCAGGATGTGGCGGAAGAGGATGTGCATGGGGCCGGCGCCCATGACGCGCGCGGCGGCCACGTAGTCGCGCGTCTTTTCTTTCATGGTGGCGGTGCGGATGAGGTAGGTCATGGGCATCCACCCGAAGAGGCAGAGCAGCCCGAGGATGAGCACGAAGCCGCGGAGCGCCTGCGGCACGAGGTCGGAAAGAATCATCACGACGAAGAGGAAGGGCAGCTGCGAGAGAATTTCGATGCCGCGCTGCACCACGAGGTCGAAGCGCCCGCCGAAATAGCCCATGAGCATGCCCACGGTCAGCCCGATGGCGTAGATGATGGGCAGGTAGAGCAGGGCGGCCTTAATGTTGACTTGCAGACCGCCGTAGAGGTAGGCGAGGATGTCGGCGCCCTGACTGTTGGTGCCCAGCAGGTGCCCGCCCGTCAGCGGCGGGGCGGGGTGGTAGTAGACGATGTGCAGGCGGTGCGGGTCGGACTGGGCGAGGAAGTCCGTCGGGTCGTCGGCATCGGCGTATGTGCTGCTGCGCAGCTCGCCGGCCTCGTAGTGCCCGCTGTAGACCTCGCGACGGTCGCGCGCCCAGCCGGTGGCCTGGCCGTCGGGCTTGCCGTTGCGGTAGCGCAGGCGCAGGTGCACCTGACCGTCGGGGTAGAGCCGACAGGCCAGCCCGTTGTAGGGCTGCCCGTTGTTGCGGCAGAGCAGCTCGCCCCGCCATTCCAGCGGCTCGGTGGGGAAGGGGGCAACATCGGCTACCGGCTCGTAGGGGACGGGCGGCATGAGGACGAAGGAGGGGCGTCCGGGGCAGCCCTGCTCCTGCGCAAGCGCTCGGTAGTCGGTCTCGGCGCGCTCGTCATCGCCCATCAGGTCAAAGGTGGAGCCCGGCAGCACGGCGCGGGTGAACGCGGGGAAGTACCAGCGCCCGTTGTATTCGACGGCGAGTGCGCGCTTGCCGACGATGCTCTGGTCCAGCCCCGCCAAAATCAGCAGCAGTCCCAGCAGGATGAGCGACCACTTGCCGCGGCGGATGGATGCGAAGCGCTGCATGCGCTTGCGGTATTCGGGCGGCAGGCGCAGGCTGTCGCGGCTGCGCAGTAGGATGATGCAGCCGAGCAGCGCCAGCAGTGCCATGCACAGCCAGCCGAACCAGTGGCAGCGTCCGTCGGCCTCCAGCCAGGGGGTGTACCAGCCCGGGTATTGCAGGCACTCAAACTCGCGGCTCAGGGTGAAGGGCCAGGAAATGGTGGGCAGCAGCCAGCCGTGCAATTCTCCCAGCACGCCCAGCAGGGAGGCGAGAATGAGCAGCAGACCTGTGAGGTTCTTGGTCATTCGAATTTCACGCGGGGGTCGATGAGCGCCACCAGCATGTCCGAGAGCAGGTTGCCCACAATGATGAGGAAGGAACTGAGCAGCAGGGTGCCCATGATGAGCGAATAGTCCTTGTCCAGCAGTGCCTGGTAGCTGAGCATGCCGAAGCCTTGGATGTCGAACACGCGCTCGATGAGGATGGAGCCGCCCACCACGGCGCAGATGACGCTGCCCAGCGTGGAGGCGATGGGGATGAAGGAGTTGCGGAAGGCGTGCCGCCAGACGGCGCGGCGGAAGGAGACTCCCTTGGCGATGGCGGTGCGCATGTATTCGGCCGACATGTTCTCCAGGAGGTTGTTCTTCATCATCATGGTCATCATGGCGAAGGACGAGATGACGTAGCAGCAGAGGGGCAGCACCGTGTGCCAGGCCAGATCGCGCAGCTGATCCTGCCGGCTCATGCTTTCAAAGCCCGGGCTGACCAGTCCGTAGAGCGGGAACCACTCCAGCCCCGCACCGAGGTAGACGAGCAGCACGGCACCCAGCGCGAAACCCGGAACCGCGTAGCCCACGAAGAGCATGACGCTGGTGATGCTGTCGAACCAGCTGCGGTGGTGCAGCGCCTTGATGACCCCCAGCGGCACGCTGACGGCATAGGTGAGGATGGCGCCGAGCAGCCCGAAGTATAGCGAGACGGGCAGGCGCTCGAGCATCATGTGCGAGACGGGTTGATTGTACTTGTAGGAGCGCCCCAGCGAGCCCTCCATCAGGCCGTCCAAGGCGCGCCGCTCGGCGACAACCCGCCATCGGCGGCAGGCGGGGCTGTGCGCCAGGGCTGCTTCCTGTTTCGGGTCGCGGATGCCGCGGCGCTTGGCCACGCGGTGCGCGCGCGCCTCCGGGGATTCGATGCGCAGCCGCCAGTGTTCCTCCTGCATCCACGCGCGGGGCAGAAAGACGGCGTTCTCCCCGTCGCGCTGCACCTCCAGCAGCTCGGCGTGACCGTCGGGCGCGGTGAGGGTGAGGCGTGCCGTGCCGTTGTCGTCGAACTCAGCCTTGGCGATTTCCACGGCGCGCGGCAGAACTCCCAGCCACTGCAGGTAGGCCTTGCCCAGCGGCTCGTGCAAGTTAAAAAGCTCTTCCAAACGCTCGATATCGTCGTTGCTGATGCTCTCGCTGCCGCTGCCGATGGTCTTGTCGCCGCTGAGCGCGCCGATGGCCTGCTCCTGCAGCATGCGCTCCACCGGCCCGCCCGGCACCATGCGCGACAGGCAGAACACGAGGAAGGTGATTCCCAGCAGCGTGATGGGAATCATCAGCAGTCGCCTGAGCAGGTAGGAGCGCATGAACTTGCGCGCTATTGTAGCGATTTTGCCCTCCCATGGCAAGCAGGAAGAAGCCGGCGGCTGCACTTCGGGGTCTGTTTCAAATCCGCTGGTGGGAGGAATGGGGCTCAGAGAGCCAAATCAG
>JBJEVK010000113.1:0-35892 GCA_051884295.1 Akkermansia sp. | reverse complement strand
GATGTATGATTTGCTATGCATAGCAAATTTCCAGTTTGGAAGAACTCCTCCACAGTTATGAACCTCTAGTTCGTAATCATAACCGGGCAAAAACATAAAAGTTAATAACCCTTGTTTCTGTTTAAGAAATGACCTGAACTTATGTTCGTCTTCATATACATCTCTTAACTTTGTCAGGAGTTCTTCTTTTTTATTTGGCTGTGCATATATTTCCAAAAGTTCCCCATTTTTGTTAATAAAAAACTTTACATCATCCATATTTTGCTCATCAGTTTTCGTTGCACAGGATGCGAAAAAAAAGGGCATTAGGAAAGATATGTGATGAAATAAACTTCTCATATCGATTCTGAAAATTAATCTATGCATTTGTTATAAATCTCATCAAATTTTTTATCATACTCCTTTTCAAAATTAGCTGAATCTTTGTGATTGGAACAATATGCTTTGGCTGAAGGTTTAACTCTCGCCCGTAATTCTTCTTTTAATTTATCATTCTTTTTTCGTGAAGGATATTCTGCATTTCGGTATGCTTTTATTTCACTGCAAATAGAATCGAAGCATCCGGCCCCCATATCCCCTGAGCAACTATCAAATGCATGTTGCAATTCGTGTCTCATTGCATTGACTCGTTTTGCTGTCGAAAGACTTTTGCAATCAAACGTGATATATGAATCTTTATTGATTGCTTGATGATCTGCAATATTTCTGTAGTTTTTTGAACAGGATATATGTAATGAGCATCCCTTATCCTTAATTTGCTTTATTGAAGATGCATGTTTGTCCTTTTCTGATTGTATATATTTCTGGCAACATTGACATTCTTGACTATTATCCACAGGTGGTTGTTGAAAAGAAGGTTGCCGTTGCCCAATTACAGGAGATGAGGACAGCCCTAATTCATCAAGGCGGCCATATGGGAAGTTCTCAACATACGAGAAAGAATTTATTGATGCTTTTTCACCAATCCTATCTCTCCCAATCCACCTATCATCTACCGGATTGTAGTGGCGGTAGTTGTAATAAACCAAGACTAATTCACTTTCATTGAACTCGCTGCTCCATTGGATAGGCTGGGTGACATCGCCCGTTGCTGTTACTTCACCGTAGGGGGTGTAAGTATATGTGGTGCGGATGTAGCCCACAGGGCCGAAGACCTCACAAATATTCTTCGTCAGATCCCAGCCATAGGCGTACCAAGTGCCGTCTTTGCGGATGGCAAGGGGACGAGTGGCGATGGGTTGACTCGCAGGCACCCCATTGCCTGCTCGCCCCTGCGGGGCAAACCCGCTTCGCGGTTTGTCCAATCCCCCTACGAGCCCTCGGGGACTTTGAATCGCCGTGCCCCATTCTGCTACCTTGCGACCTCGGATGTCATACTTATAGCAGGAGGTGTTACCCATGGCATCAGTGATGAGAGCCGGCAAATCGTGCGCGGTATCGTAGGCGGTGGTGGTCACGTTGCCTGCGGCGTCGGTCACGCTCGTGGTGCGCCCCGCGATATCCGTCACCGTGGTCGTGGTGTTGCCGCGCCCATCGGTCTGCGTGAGCACCATGCCGCTTGCCGTGTAGGCACGCATGGCGGTGGTCGTGATGCCCGCCGTGTCCTTTTGCGAGCGCACAAAGCCATCGATCACCACGCTTTCTGCCGTGATGGCGGATGTGGGGATGATGTTCTTGCGGACGCGCATGCTGCCGATGCCGTATTCGGTCAGGCTTGTGGTGCTGTTGCCGCGCTCGTCGATGCTGATGCGTTTGCTTTCCAGCTCGGCGGAATCCGAGAGCAGTGTTTGTTCACTGCGGCTCAGGGTGTTGCCCGCTGCGGTACTGCGGCTTTCGGTGCTCACCTGGTAGATCATGCCGTCGGCTTCCTCGACAGCGGCAATGCTGTGCGTGATGATGCGGTTCTTGCTTGCATCATCCGGCGCATCGGCATCCAAAAGGAGCGTCTGGCGGCATACATGACCCATGCTATCGTAATCATACACGGTGGGTGCCATGCCGTCAATGCCTTGTTGGGTGAGCTGACCGCGCGCATTGTAGCTGCTGCGGGTGCAGATAGAGGTGTTGCTCAGCGTGGTGGGGGAGATTTCCGCCACGATTTGCCCGAAGCCGTCGCTGAGGCGTTGGCTGAGCAGGGTGGTGCCATCCCAGATGCTCTCGCTCAGGCAGCCTTCCTGCATCCCGTAGACGTAGCGCTGCTCGCGTTGCGCGCTGCCGGGCTCGGGGATGGCGCAGCCATCGGCATTGTGGCCCGTGATGCGGGCGGGCGTTGATGCTGCCGCGCTTCTTGTTGAGGCAATGCGCCTGTGCATCGTGGCACGTCTATGGGCAGTTCTGTCTTTACACCGGGCGGCAAAATGGCTAGAATTCGCGCCGTTGCTCCCATGAACGCACCGACTCTCTTCCGCTCTCTCCGCAACTACACGCGCCAAACCCTGCTGGCCGATCTCTCCGCCGGACTCACCGTCGGCGTGGTGGCGCTGCCGCTGGCCATGGCCTTTGCCATCGCCTGCGGGGTGCAGGACATCACCCCCGCTACGGGGCTCATCACCGCCGTGGTGGCCGGTTTCATGATTTCGCTGCTCGGCGGCAGCAAGTTCCAGATCGGTGGGCCCACGGGTGCCTTTGTCGTGCTCATCGCGGGGGTGGCCTCCTCCTTCGGCTTTGCGGGGCTCATCGTCTGCACCATGCTGGCCGGGCTCTTCCTCATCCTCTTCGGGCTCTTCCGCATGGGAGCGCTCATCAAGTTCATTCCCTACCCCGTCACCACGGGCTTCACCTCCGGTATCGCCGTCACCATCCTTTGCACGCAGGTCAAGGATTTGCTGGGTCTGAGCATCGAGGGCGCCGTGCCTGCCGAGTTCCTGCCCAAGTGGGCCTGCTACTGGGAACACATCGGCAGCATCAACCCCTGGGCGGTCGGGATCTCCGCCCTGACCATCGCCGTCATCCTGCTCACCAAGCGCTTCCTACCCCGCGCGCCTTTCATGCTCACCGGCATGCTGGTCGCCACCCTCGTCTGCGTGCTGGGCGATCTGCCCGTGGAGACCATCGGCTCGCGCTTCGGCGAGCTGCCGCACGGGCTCAGCATGCCCTCCCTGCCCGAGTTCTCCTGGAGCAAACTGCCCGAGCTCGTCAAGCCCGCCTTTGTCATCGCCCTGCTGGCCGCCATCGAATCGCTGCTCAGTGCCAGCGTGGCTGACGGTATGACCGGCACGCGACACCACCCCAACACCGAGCTCATCGCCCAAGGCTGCGGCAACATCGCCTCCGCCCTCTTCGGCGGCATTCCCGCCACCGGCGCCATCGCCCGCACCGCCACCAACATCCGCGCGGGCGCCAAGAGCCCCGTCGCCGGGCTGGTGCATGCCCTGACCCTGCTGCTCATCCTCATGCTGGCGGGCAACTACGCCGCCATGGTGCCGTTGGCCGCGCTGGCGGGCATCCTCGTGCTCGTCTGTTGGAACATGGCGGAAATCGACACCTTTATTCATCTGCTGCGCGGGCCGCGGCAGGACGCCGCCGTGCTGGTGCTCACCTTTGTGCTCACCGTGCTCATCGACCTGGTGGTGGCGGTGGAGGTCGGCGTGGTGCTCGCCGCCCTGCTCTTCATCGGCCGCATGTCGCAGATCAGCAATGTGGAATCCATCCGCCGCGAAATCGAGGGCGAGGATCCCGAGGAAAACCCCGCCCGCTCGCGCTACCTGCGCCACATTCCCTCCAATGTCGAGGTGTTCGATGTGCAGGGACCCTTCTTCTTCGGCGCGGTGGAGCAGTTCAAGGATATTGTGTTTAAGACGCTGGAGCACGACATCGACTATGTGCTGCTGCGTCTGCGGCTCGTGCCCGCGCTCGATGCCACGGGACTGCATGTGCTGGAGGATTTTTTGGAGTACTGCCACCACAACGGCATCACCCTGCTGCTCTGCGGCGTGCAGCCGCAGCCGATGAAGGTCATCCGCCGCGACTCGCCCTTCTTCAATGAGCTGCATGCCGAGAACATCTGCGAGAACATCGATGCCGCGCTGGAGCGCATTCAGGTGCTCGAGCTGGAGCGCGAGCGGCAACGCGTGGTCGCCCTCAACCGCCGCAGCCGCTGAGAAGCGCATTTTCCGCCGTCACAGCCTCATTTCTCCCTTGAAAGAGGGCGCGGCGCGCGCTAGAATACCACACAGGCAGGGCTGCGACAGCCCCGCAGCACTTTGACCACACCATGAAAACCATCATCACCAACGCGCACATCATCTCCCCCGGTATCGACATCGACGGCGGCTCCGTCCTGCTGGACGGCAGCAGCATTGTCGCTGTTCTGCAACCCGGCGAAACCGCCGAGGCCGACAAGACTATCGATGCTGCCGGAGCCATGTTGCTGCCGGGCTTCATCGATATCCACTCCCACGGCGCCGGTGGCTGCGACGCCTGCGACTGCTCCGTTGACAGCATCCGCACCATTGCCGATTGCAAAATGAAGGAGGGTGTGACCACATGGCTGCCCACCACCCTGACCCTCGGCACCAAGACCCTCATGCAGGTCTGCGAGGCCGTGAAGGAATACGCCGCCTCCCCCACCGGCGCCAAGACCCCCGGCGTGCACCTCGAAGGGCCCTACATCAACCCCAAGCAGTGCGGCGCGCAGAATCCCGCCTTCGTCCGCCCCGCCGATTTTGAGGAGGTGTCCATGCTCAACGACATCTACCCCGTGCTCAACATCACGCTGGCTCCCGAGATGCCCGGCGCCGTCGAATTCATCGCCAAGGCCACGGCGGCGGGCATCAGCTGCTCGGCGGGGCACAGCGCCGCCAAGTACAGTGACTTCCTGAAGGCCAAAGCGGCGGGGCTCAAGCACCTGACCCACTTCTGCAACCAGATGAGCCCCCAGCACCACCGCGAAATCGGTCTCGTGGGATCCGGCATGCTGGACAAAGACATCAAGATTGAGGTTATCTGCGACACGATTCACCTTTGCCGCGACATGCTCAACCTCACCTTCACCAACAAGGATATCGACCAGATGATGATGATCACCGACTCGCTGGCTTGCTCGTGGATGCCCGACGGTCCCGGCCAGCTCGGCGGTCTGCCCATCATCGTGAAGGACGGCGTGGCGCGTCTCGAGAGCGGCAATCTCGCCGGCTCCACCCTGCGCTTTGCCCACGGTCTGCGCAATGTGCAGGCCATCACCGGCAAGCCCCTGAGCGAGCTGGTCAAGGCCACGAGCTACAACCAGGCGCAGAGCCTCGGGCTGGCGGGTCTGGGCAAGATTGCCCCCGGCTACACCGCCGACCTTGTCCTGCTCGATGCCGAGTTCAACACACTCATGACCATCATCGACGGCGAGCTTCGCTACCAGGCCTGATTCCCCTCCCCCCCTGCCGCCGACGGAGTACTCGCTACCTCTCTCCCCTCCGTCGGCGGCTGTCTTTTCCCTATTCCCCGCTGCCATGCTCATTTCCCCCCTCGCCCGCAAGCTCTGCACCCGCCAAGGCATCGACCCCGCCACCCTGCAGGGCACGGGGCCGCGCGGGCGCATCATGGCAGCCGATGTCCGCGCCCGCCGCAAGGCGCCGACACCTCGGGGCACGGTGCGCCGCCGCCCCGCCGCCTCTCCCACCCGTGCGGATGAGGGGGGCTACCGCGTCTATGATGCCTGCGCCGACATGACGGCGCTCGCCGCCGTGAGTCTGCCCATTGCCGTGCAGTGCGAAAAGCTGCTGGAGCAGCGCTACTCCCTCTTCGACTACATCATCCGCGCCGTGGTCAAGGCCTGCTGCGCGGGGACCGCATGGGGCAAGAGCACGCCGAACGTCCATCTGCTGCTCTTCGAGCAGGAGGGCGCGCGCACCCTCGCCCTGCCCGATGCTGCCGACAAGAGCATCTACCGCCTGGCTCGCGAGCTTTCCGCCCCCAACGCCCTGCCCGAGGGCGAGAACGCGCACATCGTCATCTGCGACACGCGAACCACGCGCGCCAGCGTGGCAGCGCAGCTGCCGGAGGGAGCCGCGCCCGTCTTTGCTCTGGTGGTACGCGGCGGCTCGCCCAAGGTCGGCATCCGCGCCGGGCGCGAGCAGCCGAGCGATTTCATGCTGGAATACAGCTTCTACGCCGACCATCGCCTCGACCGCGAGGAGACGGATGCCATCGCAGCGCGGCTCAACACCCTGCTCTGCAGCCCCGTGGCTCTGCTGCTGCTCTCCTGAGGGGGAGGCCGGCAGGCGGATGGCGACAGAAAACACCCCTCGGCGCCCATACGGCGGGGCATGCCGCACTCCGCGCTTGCATTTCGGGCGCGCTGTGGCATGATAGCCGTGTATGGCTCACATCAACGATAACTTCCTGAAACTGCAAGCCGGGTACCTCTTCCCGGAAATCGGTCGCCGCGTTGCCGCCTTTGCGGCAGCCAACCCCGACAAGGCTCCCCAGATCATCCGCTGCGGCATCGGCGATGTCACCGAACCGCTGCCTCAGGTCGCCATCGACGCCATGCACCAGGCGGTGGACGACCAGGCCAAGCGCGAGACCTTCCACGGCTACGGCCCCGAGCAGGGTTATGCCTGGCTGCGCGAGGCGATCGCCACCGTGAGCTATCAGCAGCGCGGCATCGACATCAGCGCCGATGAAATCTACGTCTCCGACGGCGCCAAGTGCGACACGGGCAACATCCTCGACATCTTCGGACACAACAACATCATTGCCGTGCCCGACCCCGTGTACCCCGTCTACGTGGACACCAATGTCATGAACGGCAACACGGGCGCCGCCCGCCCCGACGGCTCCTACGAGGGGCTGGTCTACCTGCCCTGCACGCCCGAGAACGGCTTTGTGCCCGATGTGCCCTCGCAGCATGTCGACATCGCCTACCTCTGCTTCCCCAACAACCCCACGGGCGCCGTGGCCAACTACGAGCAGCTCAAGAAGTGGGTGGACTACGCGCTGGCCAACGACACCATCCTGCTCTACGACGGCGCCTACGAGGCCTTTGTGACCGAGGAGGGCATCCCCACCAGCATTTTTGCCATTCCCGGGGCTCGCCGCTGCGCCATCGAGTTCCGCTCCTTCTCCAAGCAGGGGGGCTTCACAGGCGTGCGCTGCGGCTACATCGTCATCCCCACCGAGCTGCAGGGCAAAGATGCCGCGGGCAACGCCGTCCCCGTTTCCAAGCTCTGGAGCCGCCGCCACACCACCAAGTTCAACGGCGCGAGCTACATCGTGCAGCGCGGAGCCGCCGCCCTCTTCACCCCCGAGGGGCAGCAGCAGACCCGCGCCCTCATCGAGCACTACCTCACCAACGCCAAGCTGCTGAGCGAAGCCTGCCGCAAGGCCGGGCTCAAGGTCTGGGGCGGCTCGAATGCCCCCTATGTCTGGGTGCAGACCCCCGATGGCATGGGCAGCTGGGAGTTCTTCGACAAGATGCTGCAGGAAGCGCTGGTCGTCATCACCCCCGGCGCGGGCTTCGGCGCCCACGGCGAGGGCTTCTTCCGCATCTCCGCTTTCAACAGCCGCGAGAATGTGACGGAGGTCTGCGCCCGCATCGCCAAGCTGCTGGCCTGATGCCCCTCCCCTGAACGCCCCCGCTGCACCCGCGTGCTCAGCGGGGGCGTTTTTCGTTTTCCATCTCTCTGCGCCTATGCCGGATTTTTCTTTCGCTCACTGGCAGGAGTGGTGCGCCGCCTACAAGCTCGATGTGGCGGGGCGTGTGCTGCTCTACCTCCTCATCGCGCTGCTGCTCAGTCGCGCGGTTGCCTCCGTCCTGCGGCGTCTGCCCCATCTGCCGGCCACGGTGCAGCTGCTGCTGCGCCGCATCATCAACGCGGTCATTTGGATGCTCTGCTCCCTGCAGGCGCTGCAGGAGCTGGGCATCAACCTCATGAGCGCGCTGGGTGCGGCGGGAGTCATCGGTGTGGCGGTGGGTTTTGCCGCACAAACCTCGCTGAGCAACCTCATCAGCGGGCTTTTCCTCATGGGCGAGCGCTCGCTGCGGCTGGGCGACTACATCCATGTGGGCAGCACGGAGGGGAGCGTCGAGGCCATCAACCTGCTCTCCATCCGCATCCGCTGCCCCGACAACAGCGTGGTGCGCATCCCCTGCGAGATGCTCATCAAGAACCCCGTCACCAACGAATCCCATGGCGAGCGCCGCCGCTGCGACATCGTGGTCGGGGTTGAATACGGCACCGACCTGAGCCATCTGGAGGAGATTGCACGCGAGGTGGTGGAAAACGAGCCCTACCTGCTCGACGAACCGCCCATGCTCATGCGCTTCCGCGAATTCGGCGATAGCAGCATCAACCTCACCCTCTGCGCCTACTGCCGCAACAAGGACTACTACGACACACGCTACCGCTTTGCCCGCGCGCTCTACGAGGCTTTTAACCGCGAGGGGATTTCCTTTGCCTTCCCCACCCGCACCCTCATCCGAGCCGCCTCCAAAGAGCCGAGCTCCCGCAGCTGACCCTCAGCGGCGGCGCAGCTGTTGCAAGCGCTTTTCCCAAGCCGCTGCCTCCGCTTCCTGCTCATCGGCGCGCTCGCCGCTGCGCAGACACTCGATGAGACGCTCCATCGCCTGCGGACAATCCTGCCCGGCGGAGAGGCGCAGGTAGGTCATCGCCTGCTCTTCGTTGCGCGCTGTGCCCGCCTCGCCCGCCAGGAGCAGCTCTGCATAGACCCACTGCGCCAGCGGGTCGCCCGCCGATGCCCCCATGGCATACCAGCGCACGGCCTGTGCCCGGTCGGCAGGCAGATCGGCCGCGCCGCGATAGTACAGATTGCCCAGAGCGGTCGCCGCCTGCGGCACCCCGCCGCGCTGTCCCTCGCGCGCGGCCTTGGTGAGCCACTCGATGCCCTCGCGCCGCTGCTCCGGATGCTGCGCCAGCATGCGCCCGAGGCGGTACTGCGCCTCGGCAAGGCCAGCCTCCGCCGCCCGGCGCCAGTGGCTCAGGGCTGCCGCCTCGTCGCGGGGTGTGCCGCGCCCGTCGTAGCAGAGCTGCCCGAGGAACACGTGCGAGGCCGTGTGCCCCTGCGCCGCTGCCGCGCTGAACCAGCGGAAGGCTGCCGCATGGTCGGGCGGGAGCCCGCCTTTGCCGCCGTTGAGATAAATCCCCGCCAAATCCACCTGAGCGGGCAGGTAGCCCTCCTCCGCCGCGCGGGTGAGCCAGCGCAGCGCCCCCTCCGTGTCGGAAGCGTCGTGCTCCGCATTCGGCTTCAGCAGCTGCCGCGCCTGTTCATACATCTCCTCCGGCGTACGGGGCGCGTCCTGCCGCTGCCGCTCCCCGCAGGAGAGCAGCAACAGCGGCAGCAGCGGCAGCAGAAAAAGCTTCATCACCTTGACCTGCGGGAGGGGGCACGGAAAAAACTCAGCCCTGCTGCGCCGCTTTGCGGGCAGCCTTGGCTGCGGCTTTGGCTGCGCGCTCCGCCGCCTTGGCCTTTTCCTCCTCCGACATGATGCGCGGGAACACGGGCGTAGGCGCCTGCACCGCCTGCCCCTCGGTCAAGAGCCCCCAATGCAGCCCGGCGGGCGTCAGCCCCTCCGTCGATACCTGCAACTGCTCCAGCATACGTGCCGAAGCCTCGGGCAGCACGCAGCCCAGCAGGTATGCCACATGCGCGCAGCTTTCCAGCAGGTGGAAGAGCACGCGCTGCAACTCGCCGAGCCGCCCCTCCTCCTTGGCCATGCGGAAAGGTTGCGTCTGCTCGATGTAGGCGTTGCACTGCTTGACATGCTCATTGAGCGCGCCGAGCGCATCGGCGGTGTTGTAGGCGTCCATGCAGGTCGCAAACTTCTTCTCCGTCTCGCTCAGGTGGGCACGCAGAGCGGCAGAGAGCGCGTCATCGCCCTCGCCGCGGCTCACCACACTGCCCAGGTAGCTCTTGCACATGTTGAGCGAGCGGTTGCAGAGGTTGCCCAGGTCATTGGCCAGCTCCGTGTTGTAAATCATCTTCAGGCGCTCGGCATCGTAGTCGCTGTCGTAGCCCGTCTTGGTGTCGCGCACGAGGTAGTAGCGCAGCGCCTCCGCCCCGAACACATCGCAGAGGTCGTTCGGATCCACGATGTTGCCCAGCGACTTGCTCATCTTCTCGCCGCGGATATTCAGCCAGCCGTGCACGAGCAGGCGCGGCATCTCCGCATCCGCAAAGCCCATCGCATGCAGCATGCAGAGCCAGTACACCCCGTGCGCCGGCACGAGAATGTCCTTGCCGATGACCTCGCAGGCCGCCGGCCACAGCCTGCCGAAGTCGGGCAGCGAGGCATCGCCCTCGCTGAGGTAGCCCGCAAAGGAGATGTAGTTGACCAGCGCATCGAACCACACATAGGTGACGAACTCCGGGTCGAAGGGCAAGGGAATGCCCCACGCCAGGCGCTCCTTGGGACGCGAGATGCAGAGGTCGACCCCCTCGGCGCGCTCAATAGCGCTCAGGAGGTTCTGGCGGCGGAACTCCGGGGTGACCACCTCGGGATGTGTGGTGACATACTCCCGCAGCCACGCCACATGCGCGCTGAGGTTGAAGTACCAGTTCTCCTCCTCCAGCTCAATCACCTCGCCCCACTCGGGACCGAAGTTGCCGTCCTCCCCGCGCTCCTTGTCGGTGAGGAACTGCTCCTGGCGCACGGAGTAAAAGCCCTTGTACGCCTTCTTATACAGGCAGCCCCTGTCCTTCAGGTTGGTGAGAATCTTCTGCACGCAGCGCACATGGCGCGGGTCGCTCGTGGCCGCCCAGCCGTCGTAGGCAATCCCCAGACGCTCCCACAGAGCGATGAACTTCTGCATGACATCGTTGGCATACTGCTCGGGCGAAACGCCCGCAGCTTCGGCCTTCTGCTGCACTTTCTGACCGTGCTGGTCGACCCCGGTGAGCAGGTAGACCTCCTCACCGCACATTCGATGCCACCGCGCGAGAACGTCCGCAAGGACCTTTTCGTATGCGTGCCCGATGTGCGGAGCACCATTGGTGTAATCAATCGCGGTGGTAATATAAAACATAGCGGGCAGCAGCTTAGCACGTTTCGGCCGCTTCCGCAAGGGCAAAGCTCGGCATGAACGCGCTCAGTCGCGGCGATTGGGGTGCAGGTCGCGCCGATGCTCCTCGCGGTCGTCGCGGTTGCGCAGGGTGTGGCGCTTCTCCCGGCGGGTGACGCGCTCCAGCGTCATGCGCCGCTTCTCGCTGCGGCGCTCCAGCTCGGCAATCTCGTTCTCCAGATTGAGGAAGTGCTCATAGCGCTCGGGGCTCAGTTCCCCGCTCTCCAGCGCAGCGCGGATGGCGCAGCCCGCATCGCGGCGGTGGGAGCAGTCGGCAAAGCGGCATTGCTCCGCCAGCGCGCTCAGGTCGGCAAACTCGGCGCGCAAGGTGGCGGCATCCGTCCACATCTGCACCTCGCGGATGCCGGGGTTGTCGATGAGCACCCCTCCGCCGGGCAGCACGACCAGCTCGCGCGCCACGGTGGTGTGGCGCCCCTTGCCTGTCACGGCGTTCACCTGACCCGTCTCCAGCCACTCCCCGCCCAGCAGCGAGTTGACCAGCGTGCTCTTGCCCACGCCGGAGGAGCCGACCACCATGAGCGTCTGCCCCTTGGGGACGCGGCGCAGAAACTTGGGATAGCCCTTGCGCCAGCGCGCGGCGATGATGTAGACCTCCGCCCCGGCGGCCTCCAGCTCGTCGCGCACGCGGGCGAGGGTGGCTTCGTCCGCTTCGTCTGCCTTGTTGACCAGCACCACAGGTCGGGCGCCGCACTTGCGGATGAGGGTCAGGTAGCGCTCCGTGCGCCGGAGGTTGTAGTCCCCGCCCGCATCCGTCACCACGACCACCATGTCCACGTTGCAGCCCAGCACCTGCTCAGCGCAGGAGCGCCCCGGCGCCTTACGCGAAAAGCGGTTGCGGCGCGGCAGCAGCGCGCGGATGACGGGCAGATCATCCCCCTGCCCCGGGTCGACGGCCACCCAGTCGCCGACGGTCGGCAGATCCGCATCGTTCACGGCATCGTGCCACAGCTTGCCGCTGAGCACGACCTCGTGGTCGCCGCGCCCCACGCCGATGACGGTGAAGTTGATTTTCGTCTCGCGGATGATGCGCGCCGGGTACCACGAGGGCTGATGCAGCTCCGCGAAGGCCGCCGCATAATCATCCCCCCAACCCAACATTTGCAGTGTCACTTTCACGAGTGCAGCAGGGCAGCGTGTTCCACGATGTGCAGGGCAATGTGCTCCTTGGTGTCGCGCGGCAGCGCCTCCGTGTGCTCGGGAAACACCAGCAGCACCTCATTCTCGCGGCTGTCAAAGCCGATGTCCGCGCGGGAGACATCGTTGGCCACCACCATGTCGCAGCCCTTGCGCTCCAGCTTGCCGCGCGCGTAGCGCTCCAGCTCCTGCGTCTCGGCGGCGAAGCCCACGAGCACCCCCGTAAAACCGAAAACCGAGCGCATGCTGCCCAGAATGTCCGGCGTGCGCTCCAACTCGAGTACCAGACGCTCGGCATGCTTCTTCATCTTCTGCTCGGCCACGGCCACGGGCCGGTAATCCGCCACTGCCGCGCAGAGGATGGCGACATCGACCCCGCCGACCATGTCGCGCACGGCGTCGTACATCTGCTGCGCCGTTTCGACGTGGATAAAATCCACCCCCGGCGGCACATCGAGCGCCGTGGGCCCCGAAATCAGCACGACCTCGTGCCCCTCGTGGCGCGCCGCCCCGGCCAGCGCATAGCCCATGCGCCCCGAGGAGCGGTTGCTCAGGTAGCGAACGGGATCGAGCGGCTCGCGCGTAGGTCCGGCGGTGATGAGGAACTTCATGCCGCTGAGCATATCAAAAAGCCTTCCCGATGGCAAGCGCGGGGAAAAGGCTTGTCTCGGGAAGCTCGCCGTGCTACCCTGTCCTTACCATGAAAACGATTGCATGTCTCTTTGTTGCAGCAGGGCTGCTTTCCACCGCCTCGGCGCTGACGCTGCCCAAGGCCAAGGTGAACAAGCCCGCCGTGACGGTCGATGCCGAGGGGGTGAAGGTCAGCAAGCCGAGCGTCAGCTGCGAGGGCAAGAGCTGTGCCGAGCAGATTGCCGAGAAGAAGGCGGCCTACGATGCTGCCAAGGCAGAGAAGCAGGCGGAGATTGATGCCAAGATTGCCGAGGCGAAAGAGGCTAAGGCGGCTGCGGAACAGAAGATTCAGGCGGCCAAGGATGCGGCGGCCGCCGCCAAGGAGGGTGCGACTAAGCCCGAGCTGAAGGTGACGAAACCTGCGGCTACCATCGATGCTGATGGACTGAAAATCACCAAACCGAGTGTCAAGCTGAAGTAAGTTTCCCGCTCATACTTTTTGCGCGCCTGTGTTTTCCGAAACACGGGCGCTTTTTGTGCCTGCCCGCAGCCGAGGCTTTGAGCTTGACGCGGAGGGGACGCGCGCGCTATTGTTAGACGTGTGACGCTGCCGTTGTACCGCCGTTTTCCTCTGGGGGCTCCCATGGCACTGCCGCTGCTGGCGGTGGTGGGGGTGTTGCTGGCTCCCTGGGGCTGGGCAGCGGCGGCGGCAGCGCTTGCCTGGGCGCTGGCGGCGCGTGCTTGGCGAGTGGCGGCTCTGTGTGTCGCGGCGGCACTCCTCTGCTGGCTGCACAGCTCGCTCCTGCAAAGCCGCGCGGAGGCGCTGCGCACGGGGGAAGCGGCGCAGGATCTCTGCGGTACGGTGAGTGAGGTCTATCCCTACGCTTTCATCCTGCAGCCGGAGGGGCTGTCTCCCGCGCTCCTGCTGCACGGGCAGCGCTTGGCGCTCGAACCGGGCGATCGCGTGCGGCTTCGCGCACTGCGGCGCAGCACGCCCCCGCCGCCGGCGATTCCGGGAATGTTCGACCGCGCGTCCTGGTGGCGCAGCCGGGGGATTGCTGCGGAGGGCGACGTCCTGGAGCTGCGCTTGGAGGGGCACCCGCTCTCGTGGGCGGCGCTGCGCGCTTGGGGACTGCGTCTGCGGCAGCGCGCGGCGCGGGTGTTGATGCCGAAGGGCACGGAGGAGGACGCGCGGCGGCAGTTGCTGGCGGCTTTGGTGCTGGGAGCCCGCGATGAAGCTCAGCTCGAAACGCAGGAGCTCTTCCGCCGCGGCGGCTGCATGCATGCTTTTGCGGTCAGCGGTCTCCATGTCGGGCTGGTGGCGGGCTTTTGCTGGCTGCTGTTCCGCTGGCTGAGGGTGCGGCCGTCGGTGGCGCGCCCCGTGCTGCTTCTGCTGTTGGCGGTGTATGTGGTGGTGACGGGCTGTGCGGTTCCGGCGCTGCGCGCCTATCTCATGGTGGCGGTGTTCATGCTGGGGATGATGCTGCGGCAGCGCGTGTCCTGCCTGAATACATGGTGTGCGGCGGCATGCCTCTTCCTGCTCGCGCAGCCGCAGCTCCTGCACCATGCGGGCTTTTTGCTGTCCTTCGCGGTCTACGCAGCCATTCTGGGGGGTGTGTCATTCTGCCTGCGGCACGACAGTCCCTGGTTCGGCCCGGATGCTTACCTGCCCTACCGCGTGCAGACGGCGGCGGAGCAGCGACTGCGCACGCTGGAGCGTTCGCTGCGTTCGCTGGTGGTGGTCAGCTGCTGCGCCTGGCTGGTGTCGCTGCCGCTGACGGCTCTCTTCTTCCACTGCTTCAACAGCTATGCGGTGCTGACCAATGTGCTGTTGTCCCTGCCCCTGAGCCTTTGCATGGCCTGCGGCCTGCTGGCGCTGCTCACTGCTTGGGTCCCTCTGCTGGGCGAGCTCTGCATGGGCGCCGCCCTGCTCAGCGCGCGGGGGGTGCTGCTGGTGGTCGGCAGCTGTGCGAGCATCCCGGGAGCTTATTTGCCCGCCGTTCCCCCGGCTCCGGCGGACACGGTGCTGCACTTTCCGCTGGGGATTCGGGCGGAAGGCTGTCTGTTGGGGAACCCGGGGGTGCTGATGATTTGCGGCACTCCGCCCCGCAGCGCAGCGACCACCGTGCGCTCGGTGCTCTTCCACGCCCATGCGCGAGCGGCGGCGGTCGTGGGTGCCCCGGAGCTGGCGCAGGAGCTGGGTGGTGCCGTGTTTCAGCCGGGGAACGCCCTGCACACGGCCGCCGGCAACTACCGCCTCTTTGCCGCTCCGAGCGATTCGGGGAAAGCGGGGCAACAACCGATTTTGCAGTGGGAATACGAGGGAAGGCGCACCCTGTTTGTGGGCAATGCCTCTGCGCTGACGCTGGCGGAACTCCCCGATGAAGCCTACCACGCCGATGAGTTGTGGCTGGGGCACAACCCGGTCATGCCCGTGCGTCGATTTACCCGGGAGGAGTGGCAGGACGCGCGCGTCCGCTACCTGCGCGGCGCGGAACCCTACTACGCAGCGAGCGACGCCACCGATGAGGACGATGCGGAGGGTTCAGCGAGTGCCGACGACCAGACCGCGCAGGAGTAGCTCGGCGTTGTTCTGCGTCTTGGCAATATTTTTGAGCAGCGCCTGCAAGCCCTCCCATCCGGGCAGCGACGCCAACTGACGCCGCAGTTGCAACACGCGCAGCATCTCCTCGGGGTGATACAGGCGATCGTCGTTGCGGGTGCCGCTCCGCGGGATGGAAATCGCGGGGTAGATGCGGCGCTCGGACAGCTCGCGATCGAGGCGGATTTCCATGTTGCCGGTGCCCTTGAACTCCTCAAAAATGATCTCGTCCATGCGCGATTCGGTGTCGACCAGGCAAGTGGCGATGATGGTGAGGCTGCCGCCCTCCTCGATATTGCGGGCGGCGCCGAAGAATTTGCGGGGTTTTTCCAGCGCGTTGCTGCCCAAGCCGCCGCTCATGGTGCGCCCGCCGCTCTGGTTGGCGTTGTAGCCGCGAGCCAGACGCGTGAGCGAATCGAGCATGATGATGACGTCGCGCCCCTGCTCCACCAAACGCCGCGCGCGTTCCAGCACGAGGTCGCTCAGCTGGGCATGGCGGCGGGAGGGTTCATCGAAGGTGGAGGCATACACAGGCACATCGACGGTTTCCTCAAAGTCGCTCACCTCTTCCGGGCGCTCATCGAGCAGTAGCACGAGCAGCTCGGCCTCCGGGTAGTTGGCGCGCAGGCACTTGGCCATCGTCTTGAGCAGCACGGTCTTGCCGCCGCGCGGCGGCGCCACGATGAGGGCGCGCTGCCCCATGCCCAGCGGCGTGATCAGGTCGAGCACGCGCATGGAGGGCGATTTGACATCCGGGTTCTCCAGAATCAGGCGACGCGTGGGGATGAGGGCGGTCAGGCGCTCGAAGTCGGTGGGCTGCCGGTAGTCGGCAGCGGGCTGCCCTTCAATCTCGATCAGATCATCGGCAATGAGCCCTTTCTCCTGCTTGCCGCGGGGGCTGCGCAGGCGCACGCGGCAGGCGTTGCCGGGGCGCAGGGCGTAGCGGCGCACCAGCTCGGTGGGAATGCTCACATCGTCCGCAGCGGGGCGGAAACTGCGTGCGGGATCGCGCAGGATGCTCCCCTGCTTGTCGGCTTCCAACACGCCGGAGACGAACACGGGACTCCCCTCGGTCAGGTAGCTGCGCACCAGCTCGGCCACGAGTTCCGCGCGCGGCAGGCTCTCGGCGCCCCTGCAGGCCGCCGCCAATTTCTGCAGCTCGCCCAAGGGCTTGCGGCGCAGCTCGTTGAGGTCGATGACGCGGGCGCGCGCCTGAGCCGCCTTGACCTCGGAGGCCAGCTCCGAATCGTAGAACATCTGCACCTGTTGCCGCAGGTTCTCGGGGCTCCCTTCGTTCCAAAAGACGATTTGAGCGCGGTCGATTTTCTCCTGAGTGGGCATTTGCGCCGCCAGCATGGCGCGAGCCGTGGCTTCGTCGAAACCATCGCGCATCTGCATGCGGGCGATGCGGGTCTCATCGGTCGCGGCGACGACGCAAACGATGTCGGCACCGAACTCAACGGGGCTTTCGTAGTACAGGGGGATGTCGACCAGGAAGGTATGCACATCGCCGCGGCGGCGAGCCTCCGCCTGCGCCTCCAGGCAGCTTTGCGCGAGTTTCGGGTGGATGATGGTGTTGAGTGTGGCGCGACCCTCCGGGCTGTTTTGCACCACGGAGCGCAGGAAGTCCTTATTGACGCTGCCCTGTGCGTCCAGCGCTTCCGGACCGAAGGCCGACACCAGATCGCGCGAGAAGCGTCCGGCCGCCTGCAAGCGCGCAACGGTACCGTCGCAGTCGAATAGCTCCGTTCCCTCGCCGCCCATTTCCTGCAGCATGCGCACCACCGTTGACTTGCCGGAGGCGATGCCGCCTGTCACTACAATTACCTTCACGCGCGGCATTCTAGCATGCTCCCTCCCTGCGGTAAAGTCTTTTCACCCGAGCCTGACGCGCAACAGCGAGCGAGACAGGTCCTCTCCGCGCGCAGCGCATGCCTCATCCGCTCCCCTGCGCCGGGAAAACGCCCTCAGCGTTCGCTCTGCGGCGCGGAGTGCGCGGAGTAATCGGCGGCAGTCCGCTCGGCAGCTGCGGGCAGTGGTCCACCGTCACTCCCACCTGTTCCCGCACGGCCTCCGCAAGGGAATCCGCCGCCTGCACCGCGATGGACATGAGCGCCAGAACGAACAACAACCGCCGGATCATGACATCTGCATAGCATCAGACTCAACGGACAGGCAAGAACTCATTTTTCGCTGCAAGGAGTTTCTCCTTTGCGCACCTACCGCCCTGTGCTAGAATGGGGACAGCATGAAACGTTTTTTTCTCTCTCTGTCTGCGCTCGGTCTTCTGATGAGCTCCCTGTCAACGGCGGCTGACATTGGCAAGGTCATGTACATCGGCGACTCCATCACCCACGGTGTCAACAGCGCCTCCTACCGCTGGGAGATGCACAAGATTCTGGTCGACAACGGCATCAGCTACCGCGAAATCGGCATCAACACCGGCAACACGCCCGGCGCCCTCGGCGGCACCGCGCTCAAAAAAACCACCGCCGCATACGCCGGTGTGACCTTCCGCAATGCGCACAGCGCGCAGTCCAGCGGGCGCGCCTGGGAGCTCTCCGGCAATGCCTCCGGCACCAAGCCTGCCGGGCAGGACTACAAGCGCTACGGCGGCAGCAAGCTCGCCAACTGGCTGGGGCTGGATGCCAAGGACAACAAGGGCGCCCCCTACAAGGGCGAGCGCTTTGTCGGTGAACAGGCGCCCGACCGCTTCTGCCTCATGATCGGCACCAACGACCTGCTCTCCGACACCAACAAGGGCGCCACCCTGCCCGCCAACAAGAAAGCCGAGCAGGACGGGCTGCTGAAGGACATCGACGCCATCTGCCGCGCGATGAAGAAAGGCGCGCCCAAGGCGGCCATCTCCGTCAACCTCATCCCCGCTTGGTGCATGGGAGGCACGGCGGCGGAGCCCGCTGTGCACCGAGCCGTGGCAGAGTTCAACGACCTGCTGCGCCGCTGGGCCAAGAGCCACCCCGACGTATGCCTCATCGATGTCAACCAGGGGCTCACCGATGTTTCCGCCGCTGACCCGCTGGTGGGCGAGCCGGCCTTTTTCGGGGCAGACCGCCTGCACCCCAACGCGCAGGGCGACCGCCTCATCGCCGCCAATATGGCGCGCGCCCTGGGCTTCGGCGGACGCACTGCCGGGCTGCCGCGCCGCGAGGCTGCCGACCTGCGCCAAGGCGGCAAGCCCGAAAGCATCGCCCTCAAGGCGGGGGAGAGCCGTGTGCTCATGCAGGGGCTCGGGGCGGCGTTCACCCTGGAGCTCACTCCCCGCTGCGGCAACGGCGCCGCTGATGGCTGGGACAAACAGAGCGCGCTCGACATCTGCCTCGGCGCGGGCAACACCCTGTCGCTGAGTGAGAGCGCCATCGCGTGGAACGGCACGCCCCTGTATTCTCTCAATCTCTCGACCAACAAGGAGCCCCTGCGCCTCTGCGCCCTGCCCGATTCGGCAGACCGAGCGGGCGGGCTTTACCTGTGGTTGGGCGCGCGCCTCATCGGCGAGGCGCTTCCCCTCGCCGGCTCGCCTGCGGCAATCACCGCCACCGTGCAGGGAAGCATCAGCGCCAAGCTGAGCCTCAACGCCGCCGTGCCCTCGGCAGCCTACGCCCCGACGCTGCCCAAGCAGATGAAGCGGCGCTAAGCCCCCACCTCAATCCACGGCAGGCGGTGAGCCATGGGCGCGCAGTACAGCTGCGTGGGCAGCCCCAGCTCGCGCAGCGTGCGGCGCATGCAGCGCTCGGCAATCCCGGGCGTGTTGCACTCGGGGCTGATGTGCCCCAACACCAGGTGCTGCAAGCCCGGGTGGGCGATGGTGCGCACAAAATCGCAGGCCTGCCCGTTGGACAGATGCCCCCAGTCGCCGCTGATGCGCTCCTGCAGCTCGGGCGGTCGTCCGCTGTTCTCCAGCATCTCCGGGTCGTAGTTGGACTCCAGATACAGCATATCCACCCCCGCCAGCAAGGCGGGCATCTCGCGCAGGATGCGCCCCGTATCCGTCACATAGCCCAGGCGGCAGCCGTCCGCACTCTCGAACAGGTAGCCCAGTGGGTCGAGCGCATCGTGGCTCGTGCAAAAGGGCGTCACCCGCAGATCCTCCCCCAGCGTCACCGCACTGCCCGGCTCCACATAGGTCAGTAGGGCGTTCGGAGAGGCCTCGCGAAGGTCGCGCGACACATAGCGGCTGCAGTAGAGATGCAGCGGCGCGCGCTTGCCCAGCACCCCCAGCCCGCAGATGTGGTCCCGATGCTCGTGGGTGATGCAGACGCCCGCCAGAGCCGCTGCTGACAGCCCGCACTCCTCCAGGCCTTTGCGGATGCGCGTGGCGCTGATGCCGGCATCGACCAGCACATGCGTCCGACCGGAGGAGACGACGCTGCAATTACCCTTGCTGCTGCTGGCGAGAACGGACAGGCGAATCATGGCGCCCATTCTAGCAGAGGGCGGCACGCCCGACAAGGCGGCAACTGCGTCAGTGCACGGGGAAAAGGCTTGCCATGCCACAGGCGCGCGCGTAGAATGCCCCCATGCCGACAGACGACAAAAAAGATTTCATCCGCGACATGGTGGCCTCCGACCTGGCGGAGGGGTACTGCACGGTTCCCATCACCCGCTTCCCCCCCGAGCCGAACGGTTACCTGCACATCGGGCATGCCAAGGCCATCTGCCTCGACTTCGGCATTGCCAAGGAATACGCCCGGCTCGGTGCCGTCTGCCACCTGCGCTTCGACGACACCAACCCCTGCAAGGAGGATGTCGAGTTCGTCAACTCCATCCAAGAGGACATCCACTGGCTGGGCTTCGACTGGGGCGAGCACCTGTACTGGGCTTCCAACATCTTTGATTTCTACTACGACTGCGCCGTCGACCTCATTAAGCGCGGCTTGGCTTATGTGGACGAGCAGGACCGCGAGACCATGCGGCAGCAGCGCGGCGACCTGACGCACCCCGGCACCCACTCCCCCTACCGCGACCGCAGCCCGGAGGAAAACCTCGCGCAGTTCGAGGCGATGAAGGCCGGCAAGTTCCCCGAAGGCGGCGCCGTGCTGCGCGCCAAGATCGACATGGCCAGCAGCAACATGAACATGCGCGACCCCGTCATCTACCGCATCTCCTACGACCCCCACCACAACACGGGTACGCAGTGGTGCATCTACCCCATGTACGACTTCGCGCACCCGTTGGAGGACGCCTACGAGCACATTACCCACTCGCTCTGCACGCTGGAGTTCGAGAACCACCGCCCGCTCTACGACTGGGTTATCGAGAACTGCCCCGTGCCCGCCAAGCCCAAGCAGCGCGAGTTCTCGCGCCTCAACATCACCTACACCGTCATGAGCAAGCGCAAGCTGCGCCAGATGGTGGAGGAGGGCTACGTAGCCGGCTGGGACGACCCCCGCATGCCCACCATCTGCGGCATGCGCCGCCGCGGCTACCCCGCCGCCGCCATCGTCAGCTTCTGCGAGGGCGTGGGCATCACCAAGTTCAACGGCAACACCGATGTCGCCCGCCTGGAGAACGCCGTGCGCAATGAGCTCAACGCCCACGCCGAGCGCCGCATGGCGGTGCTGCACCCCCTCAAACTCGTCCTCAACAACCTGCCCGAGGGCTACGAGGAGGAGGTCGAGATCGTCATCAACCCCGAGCAGCCCGAGCTGGGCAACCGCAAGCTGACGCTCACCCGGGAGGTGTGGATCGAGCAGGAGGATTTCATGGTTGACCCGCCCAAGAAGTACAAGCGCCTGACGCCCGGCGCCTGTGTGCGCCTGCGCGGCGCCTACTGCCTCATCTGCACCGGCTACAGCACCGATGCCGAGGGCAAGGTCACCGAGGTGCAGGCCGACATCATCCCCGGCACCATCGGCGCCAACCCGCCCGAGGGCATCAAGTGCCGGGGTGCCATCCACTGGGTGTCGGTGCCCCATGGTGTACACGCCGAGGTGCGGCTCTACGACCGCCTCTTCCGCGATGAAGCGCCCGATGCCAACCCGGAGGGCTTCCTCGCCTCGCTCAATGCCGACTCGCTCACCCTCATCCCTGATGCGGTGGTGGAGCCGGCACTGGCGAACGCGGCGCCCGAGTTCCTCTGCCAGTTCGAGCGCATAGGCTACTTCGTGGCCGATCGCTACGACCACAGCCCCGAGCATCCCGTATTCAACCGCTCCGTGAGCCTGCGCGACTCTTGGGCGAAGATGAACAAGTAAATCCTCAAACAGCACCATGGGGGCAGCGGGGGCAACCGCCGCCCTGCCCCGTGGTTGTTGAACGGCGGGGGCAACATATACTCCGCGTTCTGTGATGCGCACGCGCTTTCTCTGTTCCCTGAAGGAAAGCATCTCGTGCAGGGAGTTCGTCTGCATAGCGCTTCCCCTGCTTGCCGCAGATATACTGCTCCTGCCCTTTCTCTGAGTTCCGCTGTGCTTCTTCAGAGCTCAAACGCCTCCTGAGAACAACGAGGGCAGTCGGAGCTGCACTGAATTGCAAGACTAAATGCGACAAGGCGAAAGAATCGGGGCTGTTTCAAATCCGCTGGTGCAGGGAGAGGGCGGGCAAGAGAGGTAAAAGGAGCCTTTTTTGGCGATGCGATTCCGCAAATTTTCTTCCTGTCGACGTATACGTTTCCGACGCCAAGATGTCGGATAACAACGGAGCCTACCAGCTGATGCCTGCCGCCCGCAGCATCATTGTAGCCGACCGCGGGTACGACAATTCGCAGCTCTGGAGGGATTGGGACAGCAGGGGAGTCACCTTTGTCGTACGCCTGCGTAGAGACAGAGTGTCCTTCCTCCGCATCCATCTCATGAGCTATATCGATTTGTGGGAATAGCTACACCGGCAGGTGAATAACGAGCATTCTCAGCCGATACACGCATATTCTTGAGCCAGGGGGGGCTTCGAAGAGTCCCCCCATCGACAATGCCAGTGTTTATCGGCACTCCCGGTCCATAGGAAAAATCTTTGGGACACGTGTGGGATTTCTGCTGCCATGCGGCTTTTTTGCCTTGACAATGCCGAAGTTCAGCGTATCATAGCGGCTCACCAAACCCACTGATTGAGTTATGGCACACATGAATGTTATTCTCGCTACGAAAATTGAAGGTCTGGGCTGTGAAGCCGACCTCGTCTCCGTCAAGGCCGGTTACGGTCGCAACTACCTGATTCCCCAGGGGCTTGCGTTCGAGGCTACGCCCGCCAACCGCCGCTTCATCAGCATGCTGCAGAAGAAGCGCGCCGAGCGCGAGGCTGCCGAGCTGGCCAACTTCCGCGACATCGCGGCTCAGATTGCGGGTCTCACCGTCAATCTCACGCTCGAGGCGGGCGAGAACGGCAAGGTGTTCGGCGCCATCACCAACCAGCAGATTGCCGATGAGCTGGCCGCCGCCGGTGTGACCATCGACCGCCACAGCATCGAGCTCGAGAAGCCGCTCAAGAAGTCCGGCACCTACGAGGTGGCCGCCAAGCTGCACCCGCAGGTCACCGCGACGGTCAAGGTCGTGCTCGTGGTCAAGGGCGAGGTCGCCGCTCCTGCCGCCGAGGAGGCCGCCGCCGAGTAAATCGGCGTTTGATCCGTTTTTTAACCAAGGGGCGGGGAGAGGTCATCTCCCCGCCCTTTTTGTGCCCCACGCGTCACGTCTCGCGAGAAAGATCGGCACAGCGAGGGCGGGGAGAGCCCTGCTCCCCCCGCCCTCGGGTTGTTGCGGGATGCCGCCCCGCCGGGGGCGGCTCCTACGCTCAGTAAGGCTTGTTCACGCGACCGAACTGCTTGAGGCGCAGACCGTTGAGGTGGATGAAGCCGCTGGCGTCGTCCTGATTGTAATCCTCATCGGTGTAGTCGCCCTCCATGGTGGCGATGGCGTAGCTGTACAGGCTGTTCGGGCTGCGGCGACCGGCGTACATCACATTGCCCTTGTAGAGCTTGAGGCGCACCTCGCCGTTGACGGTCTCCTGCGTCTTGGAGACGAGCGCCTGAATGGCCTCGCGCTCCTGCGCGAACCAGAAGCCGTTGTACACCATCGCGGCGTAGTCGGGAATCAGGCTGTCGCGCACGCGCTGCGCCTCGCGATCCATCGTGATGGTCTCGATGTCGCGGTGAGCCGCCAGCAGAATCGTGCCGCCGGGGGTCTCGTAGATGCCGCGGCTCTTCATGCCGACAAAGCGGTTCTCCACGATGTCCACGCGGCCGATGCCGTGCAGCCCGCCCAAGTAGTTCAGCACGAGCATGATGCCCAGAGGGTCGAGCAGCGTGTAGCCGTCGCGCGTGCCGATGGCCTTCGTGCCCACCTTGTCCATGATCGTCTCCAGCCCCTCGGTTTGCAGGCCGATGACATCGCCCTTCTCAAAAAGGCACTGCAGGTACTGCGGGGTGTCGGGGGCGTCCTCGGGGGCATTGGAAAGCAGGTACATGGGGCGATCCTCGGGCTTCGTGGCATCATACCAGGTATCCTCGAGGATGCCGGCTTCGTAGGAGATGTGCAGCAGGTTGCGATCCATCGAGTAGGGCTTCTTCACGCTCTGGCGGATGGGGATGTTGTGCTCCTCGGCATACTTGATGAGCTCTGTACGGCCGGGGAACTGGTCGCGCCATTCCTTCATGCGCCAGGGGGCAATCACCTTGAGCTGGGGAGCCAGCGCGTTGATGGAAAGCTCAAAGCGCACCTGGTCATTGCCCTTGCCCGTTGCGCCGTGGGCAATGGCATCGGCGCCCTCCGCCAGCGCGACGTCGACCATCGCCTTGGAGATGCAGGGACGCGCGATGGAGGTACCCAACAGGTAGCGCCCCTCGTACACGGCATTCGCCCGGAACATGGGGAAAATGTAGTTGGCGGCAAAATCGGCCTTCAGATCACCGATAATGCACTTGGAAGCACCCGTCGCCAGAGCCTTGGCCTCAAGGCCATCGAGCTCCTCGGCCTGGCCGACATCCGCGCAGTAGGCGATGATTTCGGCGTTGTACTTTTCCTTGAGCCACACCAGAAGGACAGATGTGTCAAGACCACCGGAATAAGCAAGAACGATTTTCATTTTCTTGAGAAGCGGTGGGCGGTTGAGCCCTCGCGCGGGTTCAGTATACGCCCGCCACGCCATCTAGGAAAGCAAAAACTCAGTATGTTACCGAAAATGCTCACGCCGGGAGAACAAAGCGGCGCGAAATCCGCTTGCGCATACGCAGGCTTTGGGTTAGAATGCGCAGCGATGCCCGAAGAAATCCCGTCCTACGCTCTCAACGACACTCAGGAGCTCATCCGCCTGCTGCAGGAGGCTTACCGCCGCCGTCAGGACATCCTCATCCGCGCCGATGACTGCCAGCAGCTGGCCGACAGCCTGCGCGAGCAGCTCCGCTCCCGCAGCTACGAGGACAGCGGCAGCCTGCTCTTCTGAGTCCCCCTCGACCTCACGTGAAAACTCACAGCTCCACGCGCAGCCCGTCGTAGGCGGGGCGCAGGAAGGGCGGCCAATCGGGGTAGTGCCCGGCGGCCATCTCCTCGTAGTCCGCGCGGTGCCCGCTGTGCGTCACGAGCCCCAGCCCGGGCTGCAGGCGGTGCATGAGGGCGATATTCTCCGCCACCGTCAGATGCGTGAAATGCGGCGCCGTGCCCAGCGCGTCCATCGCCAGCGCATCCAGCCCCTGCAACAGCGGCACCGAGGATTCGGGCAGCTCTTTGATGTCCGGCACATAGCCGAAACTCCTGCCGTCGCTGCGGAACACATAGCCGAAGGTCTCCACCCTGCCGTGAATCACGGGAACGGGGCAGACCTCCACATCGCCGACGACAAAGGCTTTTCCGCCGTGGTCATGCGCATCGGGGTGCACATAGCCCTTCCATGTGTTGGAGGGGGCGAAGGCCCAGGCGTACATCTGCCGCAGCTGCGCAAGCGTTTGCGGCCCCGCGTACATCGGCAGGGGGCTGTCGCGGTGCCAGCAAAAGGCGCGCAACTCGTCAAACCCCGCCACATGGTCAAGGTGCTGGTGGGTGTAGACCACGGCATCGATGGCCGTCAGCCCGTAGCGCAGCGCCTGCTGCCGCAGGTCGGGGCCCGAATCGACCAGCAGGGTGGTCTGCGCCGTCTGCACCAGCACGGAGGAGCGCAGCCGCGCCTGGCGGCTGCCGGGGCGGCGCGCCTCGCAGCACACGCGGCAATCGCATCCGATGACAGGAACCCCGGTGGAGGTGCCGCTGCCGAGGAAAAGGATGTTCATGGGCGACTTTGGGGGTTGATTTCTGCCGCCATTATGCCATAATGCCGCCGTAACGCAATCCCAAAACCCATGCTCACCCTGCTCAAGATTCGGCACCTTGCCCTCGTGGACTCGCTGGTGTGGGAGCCGCAGCGCGGTTTTCTTGCCATCACGGGAGAGACGGGGGCGGGCAAATCCGTCATCATGGGCGGCATTGCGCTGGTGCTGGGAGAGCGCGCCGACAAGGGGATGATCCGCAGCGGGGAGACGCAGTGCAGTTTGGAGGCCGGCTTTACCCTGAGCCATCCCGAGGCGACCGATGCCCTGCTGGAGGAGGCGGGAGTTCCGCCCTGCGAGGAGGGGCAACTCATCATTCGCCGCGTCATCACTGCCACGGGCAACCGCCAATTTATCAACAACAGCCCGGTGACGCTGCAGCTGCTGCGCCGCGTGGGCGCCGGGCTGGTGGACATGCACCACCCGGAATCGCACCGCTCGCTCACCTCGACGGAGCGCCAGCTCTGCCTGCTGGATGCCTTTGCCGAGGATGCCGCGCTGCTGCACGACTACCGGGAGGCCTACCGCGCGTGGGGCGAAGCCGGCGCGGCGCACCGCGAGCTGCGGGAGCGCGAGATGGCCAATGAGCGCGAGCTGGACTTTCTGCGCCACCAGGTGCGCGAAATCGAGGATGCCGCCTTCACGCCCGAAGAGGTGGCGGGGCTCGAGGAGCGCTGGCAGCGCGCGCGCAATGCCGGGCGCCTGCGCGACACGGTCACGCCCATGCTGCAACTGCTGGCGGGGGAGGAGGATTCCCTGCCCGCGCAGCTGCGCCGCCTCGTTCGGCTGGGGCACGAGCTCACGCGGCTCGATGCCGCCGCGCAGCCGCTGGTGGCGCCGCTGGAGGCGCTGGTGGAGGAGCTGGAGGACAGCGCGGATGCCTTGCAGGATTATGCCGACACGCTGGGTGGCGACCCCGCCGAGCTTGCGGCGCTGGAGCAGCGGGTGGCGACGCTCGACAGCCTCAAGCGCAAGTACGGGGCGGACTGGGAGAGCATCTGCGCCCATGCGGAGGCCTGCCGCGCCCGACTCGAAGCGGAGGAGAGCCGCGACGAGCGCCTGCACGCGCTGGCTGAGGCAGAGCGCGCGGCGATGGAGCGGCTCCGCCACGCCGGGGAGGCGCTTGCCGCCGCGCGCCGCAAGGCCGCCCCGCGGCTGGAGCGCGATTTCCTGATGCACGCCGCCCAGCTGGGCTTCCGCCGCTCGCTCTTCCGCGTGCAGTTCAACCCCGAACCCAAACCCGCACCGCAGGGCACGGAAAGCGTAGATTTTCTCTTCGGCCCCAACCCGGGCGAACCGCTCAAACCCCTACGGCTCATCGCCAGCAGCGGCGAGCTGGCGCGCGTCATGCTGGCGCTCAAGAGCGCGCTGGCCAAGCAGGACGACACCCCCCTGCTGGTCTTTGATGAAATCGACGCCAACGTGGGCGGCGAAATTGCCCGCGCCGTGGGCATGAAGATGCGCGAGCTCGGCACCGAGCACCAAGTCATCTCCATCACCCACTTTCCGCAGGTGGCGGCGCTGGCCGACCACCACTACCTCATCTCCAAGGGGGTGGAGCAAGGGCGCACCCTGTCGCGGCTGAGCGAGGTGCGCGGCGAAGCGCGCGTGCAGGAGCTCGTGCGCATGCTCGGCACGCAGGGCGACACCGCCGCTGCCCACGCCCGCAGCTTGCTGCTCCGCCCCGACGGAGTCTAAGCCACGCCCGCCGGGCGGCTAACGCCCCCGGATACCCCGCGCGGAGCTCAGAGCACTGCCGTCACCAGCTTGACCAGCGCGTAGCCGCCGAACACCAGCCAGAGGAAGAGCAGCAGCGCCAGCACAAAGGGCTTGGCGCCCGCCTTGCGGAACTTGTCAAAGCTCGTCTCCACGCCCAGCGCCGTCATCGCCATCGTCAGCAGGAAGGTATCGGCTGTTTTGATGGCTCCCGTGGCGCTCGCCACCCAATCGGTCTGCGGCAGCAGGCTGTTGAACCCGATGACCACTAGGAACATGACCGCAAAGAGCGGCACCTGCACCCGACCGCGACCACCCTCCCCGCCCTGACGACGCGAGAGCACGAAACTGAGCCCGATGAGCACCGGCGCGAGCAGAATCACGCGCAGCATCTTCACAATCACCGCCGGGCGCTTGATTTCCGCATGGTTCGGCGTGGCAAAATCGGGCATCTCGCAGAAATAGCCGCGAAGCTCGCTACAGGCCTCGTTCATGCGCGCGTGGGGCGCCGCCAGTTCGCTGCTCTGCTCGGGGTGCAACTCCAGATACACACTCACCGTTTCGTTGAGCTCGCTACGCGCCGCCGTCATGCGCCCGCAGGCTCCGGCCACGCTGTCATCCGTGCCGTTCATCGCCTCGCCCGCGCCGTAGACATGCGCCACCTCGTGCAGCGTAGCTCCCGTGTACAGCCCCACCTGCCGCGCGTCCATATCGTACAGCCCGGCGCGGTAGCAGGCGGGGTACAGGAACATGGCCAGCGTGCCGAAAATCACCACGGTCGACACCGCCACCGCCGCCTTGTAGGGCTCGCCCTTCACCACGGGCTCGGCGGCCAGCACCGCCGCCGCCCCGCAAATCGAACTCCCCACAGAGGTCAGCAGCGCCGTCTGTGCATCCAGCTTGAGCCACCGCCCCAGCAACACGCCGAACAGCAGTGTGAGCAGCACCACCAACGCATCAATCACCAACGCCGGCAGGCCGAGCTCCATGACATCCCCCACCGTCACCTGAAAGCCGTAGAGCACGATGCCGAAGCGCAGCACCTGCTTAGAGCAAAAGGTGATGCCGGGATTCCACTCGGCCGGCACCTGCCGGCGCAGCGTGTTGGCATAAAGCATTCCGATGAGGATGCCGACAATCAGCGGACTGAGCCGCAGAGAGCGCACCGCCTCGAATCCGGCAATGTAGGTGGCCGTGCAGGCGAACAAGACAATCAACAGAATACCGGAGAGGAAAGGTGCGCGTGTATCACTCATGCGGGCTCAGCCTAACATGAGCGTTTCGGAGATGCAATGCTAAAATCACGCCCCTGAAAAAGTACATTTTCGAAAGCGCGCGTTCCACCCACAATAGACTTGCCTTTAAGGCTCTGCTGTGTTAGACTGCGCCGCTCATGATTACGGATCCACAGGCTCTTTACGAATGGAAGCAGCGCGCAGCGCGCCAAGCACCGGGGCGCACCGTGCTCGATTTGGAGGCAGACAGTCTCCATCGCCATCGCGAAAAGCTCTGCCTGATCCAATACGCGGATGCCGAAGGCGTGTGCATCATCGACCCGCTGGCACTGGAGGACATGAGCCTCTTCACTCTGTGGTTGCAGGAGGCGGATGTGTGGATGCACGGCGCGGACTTCGATATGAGCCTGTTTCAAGGGGCATTCGGCGTGCTGCCGCACATGATTTTGGACACGCAGATTGCCGCCCGTCTGCTCGGAGCGCGTCAATTCGGACTCGCGGCGCTGGTGGAGCACTACTACGGCGTCACGCTGAGCAAGAAAAATCAGAAAGCCGACTGGGGGCGCCGCCCCATCCCGCCCGCGATGGCCGAGTACGCCCAGGGCGATGTCAAGTATATGCTGGACATGGCCGACCGGCTGGTTGCCGAGCTGCGCGCCAAGGGGCGCTACGAATGGTTCCTCGAGAGCTGCGCCGCCAACCTGAAGCACGGCTACGAGCGCTTCCACAGCAACCACGAAGAACCCTGGCGCATCCGAGGCTGCGGCAAGCTGGAGCGCCGCGGGCTGGCGGCGCTGCGCGCCTTGTGGAGCTGGCGCGATGCCGAAGCGGCCGACCGCGACCGCCCGGCGTTCATGATTTGCTCCAACGATGAGTTGCTGCGCTGGAGTTGCGCTCTGCAGGAGTTCCGCCCCGTTTTCCCCGGGCGCAACATGCACCCCCACCGCGCCGAACGCTTCCGCAAGGCCGTGGAGCGCTTTCAGCTGTTGGATGAGGAGGATTACCCCACCATTCCCAAGCGACAGCGCCACGCCGTGGATCCGCATTTCGACGCGCATTTGGAGCACTGGTCCGCCCGCCGCAACAGCGTCGCCGAGGCGCTGGATATTGAGCCCGCCCTCATCGCCGCCCGCTCGCAGCTGGAGGCCATCGCCGCCGATGAGGCTGCAGGGCTGTCCGCCCTCATGAACTGGCAGCGCGAGCTGCTGCTGGCCTAACATCGCACTGCTCCCCCCTCCCGATGGCTCCCCGTCTCCTCCTCTTCGGCAGCACCGGACGCAGCGGGGGCATTCTGGCGCGTGCCGCCCGGGCGCAGGGCCGGGAGCTCGTGGCTCCGACGCACGATGCCTGCCCGTTGGAGAATCGCGAGTGCGTCAGCGAAACGGTGCTGAACAGCGGAGCCGAGCTCGTTATCAACGCCGCCGCCGTCAGCGGGCTCGAGAGCTGCGCGGAAGATCCGCTGCACGCCCACCTGGTCAATGCCGTGGCACCGGCGGCGATGGCGCTGGCCTGCCGCCACACGGGAGCGCGCTTCATCCACCTGTCCACCGATTACGTACTGGACGGCCGGCGCCCCGGTCTGAAAGCCGAGGACGCGCACTGCGCGCCGCTTTCCGTTTACGCGGCGAGCAAGCGCGAAGGCGAACTGCAGGTTGCCGAAGCACTGCCTGCGGCGCTGATCGTGCGCGTGTCGTGGATATGCGGCAACCCCGAAAAACCCTCCTTCATCGAGCAGACCCTCCGCCGCGCCCTGCACGGTGAGCCGCTCGCCGCCATTGCCGACCAATACTCCCTGCCGACGGATGCCGAGGACATGGCACGCATCCTGCTCGCTCCGCAGGCGGCGGCGCTCTCGGGCGTGGTGCAGCTTTGCGCGGACGGCGAGCCTCTGAGCCGACACCGCTGCGCCGAGCTGGTCCTGCGCGAGGCGCTGCGCTGCGGCGCCCTGCCCACCCTGCCGAGTGTCGAGCCGCTGGAGCTGGCCCGCGTCCCCTTCTTCCGCGAGCCGCGCCCCCGCCACACCGCCATGAGCCACGCGCGCTTGGCGACAGCGGGTTTTCGCCTGCCCTCGGCAGACGAATGCATCGCCACCGTGGTGCGGCGCGCCCTCCCCTCCCTAACCCCGATACACACATGAACAAACTCATTACCACCGCCGCCCTGCTACTCGTCAGCACCTGGGCGCTCGCAGCAGACAGCGTCGTCGGTTTCTGGAAAACGATTGACGACGAGACCCAGGAGGCCAAGAGCATTGTGCAGCTCTACGAATACCAAGGCAAGCTCTACGGCCGCGTGGTCGACCTGCTGAAGGACAAACAGGCCAAGGCCGCCCTGCCCGGCTCCCCCGCCATCCTGGGGCTCGACATCATTTGGGATCTGACGAAGAAGGGCGACAAATACCGCGGTGGCGAAGTACTCGACCCTCAAAAGGGGCGCGTGTACGACTGCCAAATCTGGCTGGAGGGCGACAAGCTCATCCTGCGCGGCAGCCGCTTCGGCATCGGTCGCAAGCAGGTGTGGCTCCCCGCCAGGGATTTCAAGGGCGGAGCAGCGAATCCCACGCCCCACAAGCCGAAATTAAAGTGATTTCTTGACAAGGCAAGACCAACACACGATAATCAACCCTGTTATGAAGCATCCTTTCCTCTACCTGAGCCTGCTGGCAGCCGTGGCGGTGTGGTCTGTGCCCACCGTTTGGGCCGACACCACGGAAAAAATGACCGCAAAAGAAAAGCGCGAAGCAAAAAAAGCCGAGCGCGAGGCCAAGAAAGCTGCTCGAAAAGGAGCTACTGACAGCGATTCGGGCTCCTCTACATCCGCAAGCGATGAGAAAAAAGACCCCAAGGCCGTGTCCAAGGCGCTGAAGACGGCCAAATTCAAAATCTACGGCAAGTTTAGCAAGAGTGCCCAGTACTTCCTCTACTGCCCGACGAACAGCGCCGTCACCGGCTGCGAGGAGTTCGTCCAGAAGATTGCCTCCAAGGCCAAGGCGATGAAGAAGGCCAAGGTCGATGTTATCCTCATTGCTCACGACTCCTCCCCCGAGGTGTCGCTGGACTTCCTCAAGAAAAACGGCTGCAGCTGTGCGATGGTGCATAAGTCGCAGGAGGTGACGGAGGGGCTTCCCGGCTACGGCGGCGAGAGCACCATCCCCTATGTGGTCGTTGTCGACGGCAGCGGCGAGGTGATCGCCACGGGGGATGATAAGATTCTCGATGAGTGGAAATCCTACACCATTGAGCGCGACAAGGAGAAATAAACGCCCGGAGTGACCATGAACGCAACGCTGGAGACCCTCAAATCGCGCCGCAGCTGCCGCCACTACCGCCCCGAGCCCATCACGGAGGCTGAGCTGGATGCCGTACTGGAAGTCGGCACCTATGCTCCCACGGGGCACGGCTCGCAATCGCCCGTCATGGTGGCGGTGCGGAGCCCCGAGCTGCTCAAGCGCCTCTCGGCGGTGAACGCTGCCATCATGGGGACGGATCGCGACCCCTTCTACGGCGCACCGACGGCAATTATCGTTTTTGCCGACACCTCAGCCCCGACGGGGCATCAGGATGCCTGCATGGTCATGGCCAACCTCATGCACGCCGCCCATGCTCTGGGGCTGGGCTCCTGCTGGATCAACCGCGCCAAGCAGATGTTCGCGCTGCCGGAGCTTGCGGATCTGCGCGCCAAATGGGGGCTGAAACCCGAGATGGAGGGCATGGGCATCTGCATCCTCGGCTACATTCCCGAGGGCACTGTCCTGCCCTGCAAGGCTCGCAAAGAGGGCTACATCATCAAGGACTGAAGCAACCGCGGAAACGCCGCTTTTCTTTCCGCGCCGACGCCCGCCCCGGGCTGCGGCGCGGCTTTCGTTCAGCGGCGCTGCGCCAACTCACGCCGGAACATCAGCGCCGTGGTCTGCAACAATTCCACGCGCGACAGCATCCCCGCCAAGCGACCGTCCTCCCCCACCACCGGCAGGGCATCCCAACGCGGCGAGCGCTCAAACACGCGCAGTGCTGCGGGCAGATCATCCCCCACACGCAGCAGCGGCACAGGCATGGGAGCTTCCCCCTGCGGCGGCACCAGCCCCAACGGCTCGCCCGCTGCATTGACCACGGGAAGAGGGGTGCCCGGGTGGCGCAGCTGCGCGCGCCACAGGCAGCTCTCCGGGGCATCCGGCGCCAGACGCAGGGGCTCGGGACGCATGACATCGCCCACGCGCAACACGGACAAGCCACGTTCAAAGGGCGTAGCTTCGCCGTCCGGCGCGCTGTCGTAGAGCGACCCGCGCGGCAGCAGCCGCACCACGGCATAGCCCACCCCGACCGCCACCATCAACGGGAAAATCAGCGAAGCTTCCATCGTCAGCTCAATCAACAGCAGTATGGCCGTCACGGGCGTGCGCGCCGCCGCGCCGAAAAACACCGCCATGCCCACGAGCGCAAACGCCGCCGGAGCCTCGGCACCGAAACCGGGAACGGGTGCCAGCACCCAGCCGAAGAGCCAACCGGCAAAACAGCCCGCCATCAGCGTTGGGGTCAGCACGCCGCCCATCGTCCCCACACCAAACACCACCGCCGTGAGCAACACCTTGAGCAGCAGCAGAACCGCCGCCTGCGCCGGGGGAAAGTTCCCGGCGAGCAGAGCCGCCACGGCCTCCTGACCATTGCCGACAATCGCCGGCTGCCACCACGCTGCCAGCCCCACCAGCAGCCCCGCCGCCGCCATGCGCGGCAGCAAAAAACACAGCCGACCACTCAGACACCGCCGCATGTACCCCAACAGAGCCACCCACAGCCGCCCCAACGGAGCGAGCAACAGCGCCAACAGCACACAGGCCGCCACCAACCAGGCTGAGTGAAAGCTTAGCCGGCAGGCAAAGAGAGCTCCTCGCCCTCCCCAAGCCCACAGCAGCGCATAGGTCGTGCAGGACGCCACGAGCAGCGGCGCCAGATAGCCGATGCTGAAGGAGCCCACCACGACCTCACACACAAAGAGACAGGAGGCCAAGGGCGTGTGGAAGGCGGCTGTCATCCCCGCTGCCGCGCCGCAGCCCACCATCAGGCGCAGCGAGGGTGGCGACACATGCAACCAACGCCCCACGGCGGAGGCGGCCACAGCGGCAATTTGCATCAGCGCCCCCTCCTTGCCGATGCAGCTGCCGCTGCCGAGACTCAACACCGCCGACACGCTGCGCAACAGTCCCTGACGGCGGGGCAAGCGACCGTCGCCCAGCGAAAAGGACTCCATGTAATCCGGCACACGGCGGGCATCCGTCCGATGCGCCCACAGCAGCACCAGCGCCGCCGGAATCGCCCCCGCTATCGGCAGCAGCACGCGCTGCCAGGCAGCCAACTGCTCAAAACAGGCCACACGCCCGCACCACCGTCCCGTGCAGAGCCACTGCACCCCATCGGCCGCAGCCTCAAAGACCAGCGCCGCCAACGCACCCGCCAGCCCCATGAGCACCGCCTGCAGCAGCATGACCTGCTGCTCGCCCAAATGCAGCGCCCGCAGCAGCGCCAGCTGCCACCGCAGCACACGATAGGAAGCGCGGTGTTTCATCGGGGAGCGCGAAATTGGGAGGAGGCTCAGGACGGCTCCACCACGCCGTCGCGAATCATCAGCACGCGGTCACCGCGCGCGGCCACCGAGCGGTCGTGCGTCACCGTCACCAGCGTCTTGCCACCCGCCTCGGCCAGCTCGAAGAGCAAATCGAGGATTTGACCGCCGTTGCGCGAGTCGAGATTCCCCGTCGGCTCATCGGCAAAGATGATGGCCGGGTCATGCGCCAGCGCGCGCGCGATGGCCACGCGCTGCTGCTCACCGCCGGACAGCTCATTGGGCAGGTGATCCATGCGATCCGCGAGACCCACCTTCTCCAGCAGGCTGCGCACGCGTTCCGTGGCCTCCTTCCCCGCAATCGCCGTTGCCAGCGAGGCATTTTCCAGTGCCGTCAGCTCCGGCATGAGCATGTAGTTTTGGAAGATGAAGCCCATCATGCGGTTGCGGAAAAGGGCTCGGCGGCGCAGAGAGAGGGCATACACATCCTGCCCGTCGATGAGCACGCGCCCCTGCGTGGGGGGCTCCAGCCCCGCCAGGGTGTACATGAGCGTGGTCTTGCCCGCGCCGCTGGGACCGCAAAGGAAAACGCGTTCCCCGCGCGCAATATGCACACTCAACCCGTGGAGCACCTCCACCTGTTTTTTGCCGATGGAGTAGGAGCGGTGCAGATGGTCGGCCGTAATCATCAGCGCTGCATTTCGATATTGTCAATCAGGCGCACCTCGCCGAAGAAAGCGGCCACCGCCAACAACGCGGGGCGGCGCAGATCTGTCAGCTCGTGCAGCGTCTCCGCATCGACCAGTGAAACATAATCAAGGCGCACCTCAGGGAGCGTCGCCAGCGTATTCTCCACCAGTCGGCACACGTCCTCGGGATCGGTGCCGCTCTCAAAATCGGCCTTGGCCACCAGCAGCGCCCTGCGGATGCGGGGCGCCTCCGCCCGCAGCTCCGGAGTCAGCAGCGCGTTGCGGCTCGAGAGCGCCAGGCCGTCCTCCTCGCGCACAATTTCGGCGCCGTGCAGCTGCACGGGGATGTCCAAATCGCGCACCATGCGGCGCAACACCGCCAGCTGCTGAAAATCCTTCTTGCCGAAAATGGCGTCCGTCGGCTGCACCAGGTTAAACAACTTGTTGACGACGAGGCAGACCCCGGCAAAGTGCCCCGGGCGCCGCGCGCCGCACAGCACGGAGGAAAGGTAGGTTTCCTCCAGCACCACGGAGCGGTCGGGCGCATACATCACATCCGGCGTCGGCATGAACACCACATCCACACCACAGCGCTCGCAGACCTGCAAATCCCCCTGCGGGTTGGTCGGATAGGTCTTCAGATCGCCAGCATTGTCAAATTGCACGGGATTCAGGAACACGCTGGCCACCACGCAGCCCGACGCACCCGCCAGCTCGCGCGCCTGCCGCAGCAAACTCGCATGCCCCTCATGCAGGGCACCCATGGTGGGAACCAACACAATCCGCCGGCCGCGCCGAGGAGCGAGAGCGCTGCGCAGCTCTTCTTTCGTATGTGCGATGTGCATGCGCGAAGCCTAGCACAAGGCTGCCCCTGATTCAAGCGCAGAGAGCGTCTTTTCCCCCGCCCGCCGCTGCGCGCATGACACAGGGAAAACAACGAAGCGCGCCGCCCCCGCATCGGGCAACGCGCTTCGGAAGTTATTCGGTGGTTTCAGGCTCCGATCAGGCGCCGAGCTGGAAGCGGTGGAAAGCCACCACGGTCAGCGTGTCGCCC
>JBJEVK010000112.1:0-1996 GCA_051884295.1 Akkermansia sp. | reverse complement strand
GTGCCTAAAATGAAGTTGTTTTCGCTTTGTCGCATTTAGTCTTGCAATTCAGCGGACCCGGTATGCCCGCACACACCTGCCGACGTTTCGGGGAAAGGTGACTCTCGTCAAACAACCCATACGCCTTTGCCTGTATCCGTCTGATGGTTGGGCTGACCGATTCCGTTCGCGCCGAATTGATATCGGCTCCGAGACCGTTGATGAGCGTGTAAAATCGCTCGCTGATTTACCTGAGAAGTTTCGCAATATCTTAACGCCCTTTCTCATACATATCCTGACCCGAGCGAGAAGGCGTGGCGTTGCTGTGTGATTCCGGTTACCCTTTGAGTGCCGAGCTCCGGCGCATGCAGCATTTACGCAAACAGTCGCAGGGTTCTGCCCGGGGGATAAGGAGCGATTACTGCAATAGCTTTGCATGGTATCAACGAGCCGTGCTGCATCTATGCCGGCAAGGAGTAAATGACGCACGTTAGTCTCCCTTGCCCAATGAGTTTTGGGTATCGTTCCGGCCCCCCGAGACAGCAAAAATTGTATCTATGGTCAATTGCGAGCTTGACCTCTACGCAGTTATGGCGTACAATGAACCTGATGGAGGTTCAGTCTTTTTGCTTGTATATGTCTCTTATTATCAACCATTTGTGATAAGTACTGCAAAGATGAGCAGGGCCGGACTGATGTTTTTTTTCTGCTGAACGCGATTTGAGCGTCGGTAAATCTGAAACAGACCCTTATTTTTACGAAGAATAGCTTATGTGCGATCCGTTGGTTTCAGTGATTATCCCTTGCTATGAATGTTCTGCTTTTGTGGGAGATGTTCTTCGCTCTGTGGTCGGGCAGACATATCAAAACTTGGAAGTGATTGCCGTGGATGACGGAAGCCGGGATAATACGGTCGAGTTGTTGCGGGGGGCAGCACGGCAGGAACCCCGCATTCAGGTGGTGTGCTGCGCACAAAATGGCGGGGTATCGGCGGCTCGAAATGTGGGGCTGAAGCACGCAACGGGTGATTACGTGGTTTTTGTCGATGCTGACGATACCATCCACGAAGCGTATGTGGAGACGCTGTTGGCGGCTGCGCGGCAACACGATGCGGATCTGGTCGTGTGTGGCTACACCTTGGTGCAGCAGGGGCGGGTTCTGGGGGAATATCCCCTCGGGGAGGCCGTCCTCACCAATCCATCGCCGCGTCAGCTCCGGCAGCTTCCCGTGCAGATGTGTTCCCACTTGTACAAGAGCGAAATGCTGCATCGGGAGAGCGCCTGTTTCCCCGAGTCCTGCTCTTGGGGGGAGGACACAGCGTTCAACTACCGATGCTACCCCTCTTGCCGCCGTGTCGTGTGCCTGCCGCATTATTGTGGCTACATCTGCCGACTGGGCAGCCATCAGGCGACTGCCCGCTTGGGGCAACTGGTGGTGCAGATGTCCGGTGCGACCCGCTTTTTAGCCGAACATTGGCAGCGCTGTCCCCGGGAATTTGCTCCTGAATTGCTGATGTATTATGCCTTGCATGCGCTCAGGCGCATTTATTCGCAGGCAGAGCCCGGTAAGCATCTCGCCTGTGTTCGCGAAATAGGAGCTGCTTTGCACCTGCTGGGGATTACCGGAGAGTCCATGAGCTTTCTGCGCACTCAGGACCGACGCATGCTCTGTGCCGCTCTGCGGGCGCGCTGCTATTATCCCTTGAGCTATCGCATCAAGTTTGTGCGTCGCCGCCTGCGCGCATGGTTCCGATATTTCAATCGGTACGCGACTTCTCTGTTCGTCTGAGAATGGGCGGGGCTGCATGATGCGCTATTCGGTGCGGGTTCCCGGATCCGCGAGCCTCGCAATGATGGCTGACGGATGGCAATCGGGCGCGATGCATCCCCACAGCAGTTCACTGCCTGACCGGCAGTGGCGCAAAATGCTCTTCAACGAGTGGAGATAACGCCTCCCGTCGCCTGCTGAATTGCAAGACTAAATGCGACAAAGCGAAAACAACTTCATTTTAGGCACT
>JBJEVK010000111.1:29924-37087 GCA_051884295.1 Akkermansia sp. | reverse complement strand
GGCGTATTGAGCCGGATTGCAAGGCTGGTTTGGTCTATTATGACGAGACGCATGTCTGGTCTTTGATGCCGATGGATAAGCTGAGCGTGATCCTCAAAAGGGACACCAGGTTACTGTTGGTGCATTCCGGAGTGCCGCAGTTGATCAAGGATGCCATGAATGGGGAGCCGGAGGCTCTGGGCGCTCTGGCAGCGGCTATGGGGCGGGCGGAGTCAAGGTTTCGTCTTGATGGAGCGTTTGAGGAGCTTGGCAAGGCGCTTGCCGGAAAGGAGGGCGATCATGAGTGATTCTCTTGTCGCGCAGCGTGCCCCGAAGCGCGGGACGGCGATGATGGCTGCCCCTGCTGCCGGTGGAAATGCTCTGTTCGCTGCCCACCAGCAGGGCGCTACCGGGCTTGCGGCTGTCACGTCTAACGAGGCGGTTACGCAGGTGATGGCGAGTATCTACATCGCAAAAACGTTCCCGCGCAATTTGGTGGCGGTGACGCAGGTGATGCAGTCTTGCTGCTCTCGCCCGAGTCTTGCTGCTAAGGCGGTGTATTCTTACCCGCGCGGGGGGACGGCTGTTCAAGGTCCTTCTATTCGCCTTGCCGAGGCGCTGATGGGCGCGTGGGGCAATATGGAGGCGGGATGGAAGGAGGTCGGTCGCCATACGAACAATAAGGGGGTGCTTGTTTCTGAGTGCGTTGCGTTCGCTTTTGACAAGGAGACGAATGTGCGCGCGGAGATTGCGTTTTCTGTCCCGCATTGGCGCGACAAGAAGGGGGGCGGTGAGGTTGTGCGCGAGGAGCGCGATATTTACGAGCTTTGCGCGAACATGGCTGCGCGCCGCCGCCGCGCCTGCATCTTGGCTATTCTCCCCAGCTGGCTTGTTGAGGAGGCTATGGATTTGGTCAACGAGACGCTGGCTGCCGATATGCCGGCGCAGAATATTACCGATACCGCGCGTAAGTTGGAGGCGAGTTTCCGCGAGTTCAATGTGACGCGCGAGATGATTGAGCGGAAGCTCGGGCATTCGCTGGAGGAATGCACGCGCGGTGAGTTGGTGAAGCTGCGCCACGATTACACGGCGATTTCGGATGGCTATGTTAAGGTGTCTGATATTTTCCCTGTTGATGCGGCTCCTGCTGCTGCGCCGATGCAGGCTGCTGTGCCGCCTGCTAAGGCTCCCAAGGCTCCCAAGGCTGCGAAGCCGAGGCCTGCCGCTGCTGAGCTTGCCTCTGAGGAGCCGGAGTCGGTCGGTACGGCGAGGGCGGCGCAGGAGTTGCTGCCGGTATCCGAGCTGATCCATACTGCGACTGCCGAGGAGTTGGCTGCTCTCGATAAGTTGGGCGGCATTATTAAGGGCAGTGGTAAGAGTTGGGCGCAGTTGTACCGGGTGTGTGAGGCGATTGGGTTTTCTCACCCGGAGGGTGGCGCAGGTCGCGACGTGATGGCGCGGTTCGCCTACGCTGTGTTGGGTGACTCTGAGGCGATCAATGCTTTGGAGGAGAGTGGTTTCGTGTTTAACGCTTGATGATGCCATGGACAGATTGACGTTTGACATGGTGGTTGCTGCCCTGCGTGAGCGGGGCAGCGCCTGCGGGGTGGTGGATCCGACCGATTATCACACGTGGAAGCGCTCGCTTGCGGATGAGTTCGGCTGCCCGGTTGTGAGCAAGAGTTCGCTGTGCGATTTTGATGATAATCCGTACCGCTATCGCTACAATGAGATCCATGGAGTCCGCAAGGAGTGTGCGGGGTTTTTGCTCGGGTCGTTGGTGGATTGTATTGCTCTGACTCCGAAGTTGTTTGATGTGCAATATGCGGTGGAGGAGCTGGATTTGCGGACGAAGGCCGGTAGGGCTCGCCGGGATGAGTTGGCGGCGCTGGGTAAGGTGCCGGTGAAGCAGGAGGATTATGATTTGGCTTGCGAGCTTGCTTTGCGGGTGGTTGATCATTTGAGTTCGATGGGGTGGTATCTTCACGCTAGTTCTTACCCTTGCAATTGCTGGTCGCAGGTGGGGTTGTTTGTGTATCTCTCTGAGATTGATGGGGTGCCGTTGGCGTCTCCGTTGATTGTGACGGGGATGGTGGATATTTGCCCGGATGAGGGGGATGCGCTGTTGGACCTGAAGACGACTCGCCAGGATCCGAGTGATAGCACGGCGTTGTTTTACGCGATGGAGGATTTCCATTATGGCGTGGGGGCGGCGTTGTATTTGGATTTGTTCAATGTGTGTACGGGGGAGGAGCGATGCCGGTTCGGGCATTTGTTTGTGGGGAATCAGTTGCCGGCGATGAGCCGCACGGTGTGGCTCGGGGTGTCTGAGTTGGAGGTGTATCGCCGGGATTATAAGGCGATGCTCCGACGCTTCGCCACGGCGGCTGCCACGGATTATTGGGGCGATGATCAGTTGCCTGATGCGTTCTATCAGCCCACCAGGCGGGAGGCGATGCGCTTTAGCAAGGTGATTTTCGGTGAGAGCTAACCCAACGATGCAACGATGAGATCTTTTTGCCGAGTTACGATTGCAGGGGTGATCACGGTTGCTCCGTCTGAGCGCTTTTACAGCGTCACTGATAGCAGCAAGCGCTTGATGGAGCTGACGGTGTTGGTGGAGCAGCCGGTGGGTGAGGAGGGGGCGGCTTCGCGCCGCTCTCCCTTCCGCGTGGCGGTGTTCGATGAGGCGCTGATGGCGCTATGCGGGACGCTTGCTGTTAATCAGCGGGTTGTGGTGGTTGCGGATTTGTCCAATGAGCAGTGGCAGGGCAAGGACGGCAAGATTCGCGATAGTTTCAGGCTTTCGGCTCGTAACATTGTGCCGGGGCAGGCGTTCGGCGCTACCGCTTCGCGACCATTGGCGCGAGGATTTGGTGAGCCGCGTAGGAGCGGGTGCGATAAACCGCTGATGCGACCGGTTCCCGCTCCTACGCCGGCTTCACACGATGCTGATGAGGATATTCCGTTTTGATTAGGAGGTGGTTATGGCTTTTTATCGCGAAAAACGGGATTGTGCGGCGCTGCTGGGGCAGTTGGAGCCCTGGGAACGCGGCTGTTGTGAGAGGGCGCATGAGGCGTGGATTTCGCTGCTCGCGGCTGTGCAGGAGCGTGACACCGGGCGCAAGTTGGTGGCGCTGGATGCGCTGCTGGGGCAGTTGCGGGCATGGCGGGATCTGCTGCAGAAAGGAGGTCCAGATGCTTAAGGCGCAGAGTGATGAGTGGCTCGCGTTGCAGTATTTGTGGTCGTCGGATCCGCCGCCGGAGGATGCTGCGCCGGATGATTTGGAGCGGTACGTTTTTACACTCCGCTTCGCCAGGCGGCATCTTAACCGGGCGATCCGGGAATGGGAGCAGAGGCTTAAGGAAAGGAGGGGCGAATGAAGAGGAACGTTGAGGCGGCGCTCCGTTGGATGGCGCGGTCGAGGGAGCGGATGCCTTGGCTGGACACGCCGGATTATGTGCTGAGTGCGTCCGGTGGTGAGCTTGTGTGCGTGAGTGAGCCGTACAAGGATTATTCCGGGCTTCGCGGGGTGTTTGTGTTCCGCGATGGGATGTGTATTCAGCATTTTTCTTCCGGTGGTGAGTATGAGACTTCCAAAATGCCGCGGCTGGAGGATTTTGCCAGGGAAAGGGGGTGGCGGTGATGAGTTGGTGTTGGGTAATGCTGTTGCTTTTTTGGCTCGAAAGTCTGGCTCTACACGCTCTGTTTGCTTTTGAGGACTGGCAGCGCGTAAAGTTGAGGTTTATGACGCCTGAGCGCGAAGAGGAAAAAAAGGCGTGGCTCCGGGAGTTTCACGACGTGTTCCTGTGCGGTTGTGCGGTGCGCGATGCTCTGTTTGGCGCGCTGGATAGGTCGCGTTGGAGTGCTTTGCGTTTGAGTGCTGAATCTGTTGTTCGAGAGGAGGTGCAGAGATGAGGAATCACCCGCTGATCTTGTGGTTGCCGATGCCGGATCGGGTGCTGTCTCCCAACGCGCGCGCGTGTTGGGCGCGGCGGTATCGCGCGGCTCATGCGGCGCAGTTTTCGGCGTTTTGCCGGATGCGCCAGGCGATGCTGCGCTGGCGGGCGGATGGGGTGCGGATGCTCGGGTATCGGATTGTGTGTTTTCCGCGCACGGCGGCGCGTTGCGATGCGGACAATTGCGTGGCGAGTTGCAAGTCGTATCTGGACGGGTGCGCTCGGGCGTTGCGCCAGGATGACGGTGAGTGGCAGTTGTTCGGGGCTGTGGTGCGCCGGAATGCGCGCTACAGGGGGATGGTGGCGCTGGTGTTTTATGCTGATAAGGAGGTGGCGCATGTATAAGGACATTCTTGATGCGTGCTGCGGTGGTCGCATGATGTGGTTTGACAAGGAGTGCGACAATGCGGTGTTTGTTGATTGTCGCGCGGGGGATTTTCCGTTGTGCGATGGGCGAGTGTACAGCGTTCGTCCTGATGTGGTGGCGGATTTCAGAGAGTTGCCGTTTCCGGACGCGTCATTCCGGCTGGTTCTTTTCGACCCGCCGCACCTTGTCCGCGGTGGGGATAGGAGCTGGCTGGTGCAAAAGTACGGTAGGCTGGACAGGGATTCTTGGCGGGATGATTTGGCTCGCGGGTTCGCGGAGTGTTGGCGGGTGCTGGCACCGGGCGGGACGCTGGTTTTTAAGTGGTCGGAGGTTCAGGTGGCGTTCCGCGAGGTTAAGCCGTTGCTGCCATGCAAGCCGTTGTTCGGCTCGCGGGTTCGCGGGGCGTTGTTCATTGTGATGTTTAAGGAGGGTTGACGATGGCTTCTTGGATTAAGTTGATGACGACGTTGCCGAAGGATCGTGACGTGTATCTGTTGATGCGGGAGTTGCGCTGCAAGCGGCATGCGGCTCTCGGCTTGGCGGTTGACTGGTTGTGTTGGCTGGATGCCAATTCGACCAATGGTGAGACGGGTCTGCTGGATGATGAGATCAGCGATGTGTTGGGCTGGCCGAAGGCGGCTGAGGCTCTGAATGCTATCGGTTGGATCTCACATGACGAGCGGGGCTGCGTGGTCGCTGTTGGTTTCGAGAAGCACAATGGGGAGAGTGCTAAGCGTCGTGCGGAGGATGCGCGGCGGCAGAGGAGGTCACGCGCGGGGCGTGACTCTTGTCACGAAAAAAATGTGACAAAAATCGGACCAGATAAGATAAGAGTAGAGAAGATAAGAGATGGGGAGCTTAGTGCAACCGTTGTTTCCGGTGAGCGCGCGCCGTCTGCGCCTCCGCCGGTGGTGCCCTGCCCTCCCCCGCCTGATGGCTTGCGGTGGGATGAGGTGGCATCTTTCGGTGCCTGGCTGCGCCGTTTGCAGGGTGCTGTGCCGATGTTGGCGCGGCTGAATGTGGATCGACCGTTGCCGCGGGCGGTGATGGATGCTGCGGTGGCGGCGTGGCGCTTGGTGCCGCTGTCGGATGCGGAGTTGGAGGCGTTGCGTTTGTTTTATGCGGCGGAGGATGTGCGGGCGTATCGACCGGATTCGCTGGAGCATTTTTTCCGCGATTTGCCGGATGTGTTGCAGCACTCGGCGCGGTTCGCTGCGGCGGAGGCTCGCCGGTTGCGTAAGGCTGCGGCGGCGCTTCGGGCGCGGCGGGCGGCGCAGGCTGCGGACAAGCAGCCGATGCGCTCCGAGGCGGATGTTGATCAGCAGATGGCTGCTTGGCGGGAGATTGACGATGATGACAATTCTACAGGAGGTTGAGCGATGACACCGGAAAAATCAATTAAGATTCTGAGACGCATTCTGAAGATTCTCAATCAGGATGTGCGGAGGTACCCTTTTTTCGTTTACCGGGTGATGCTGGCGTTGGCGGATGCCACGGAGCCGATTTCGACCTATGCCGTGGCGCGTCGTGCCGGGTTTTTGCTCGAGCACGGACGCGTTAAGCTGCATGGCGCGTTGGCTGAGGGTGTCGTGGAGCGTGTCATTGGCTGTGATGGCTCCGTGCTTTGGCAGCTTTCGCCGGACGGTCGGGCGGAGATGATGCGCATGTTGGAGGCTTTGCGGGTGGAGGATGGACCGATTCAGCTGGTTCTCCGCCCGTTCCGCCGCCCACGCGGGAGGAGGAGGAAGGGTGATGGCTGATCTTAATGAGCGCCAGATGGATTTTTGTCGCCTGGTCGCGCGCGGGCTCCCGGCAACTCGCGCTTATGCGCAGGCGTTCGGGTGCTCGCCTGCCAGTGCTGCGTCCAGTGCGAGCAGATTGCTAAGGTGTGATAAGGTGCGCGAATTTCTTAGCAATCTTAGCATGGCTGCCATGCAGCAGGCGGCGGTCGCGCAAAGGGAGGCTGATGACTGCGCTGTCGGTGACAAGGTGCGGCGGATGCAGATGCTGTGGCGCATGGCGCAGGATGCGTGTGATGCCGGTGAGGTGGCGGATGCGGTGCGGTGTATCGCGGAGTTGAATAGGATGGATGGTGCTTATGAGCCGGAGCGTGTGCAGGTGGCGCAGATCTCTTGCTCGTTTGAGTCGCTCATGGATGGATTGTCCGGCGCTCGTGCCGCGCAATAACTCCAGGCGCGTATAAACAAATACGTGGATTTGTCGCGTGGATCCATGGCATGATGGGGGCATGTTTGATACTGCCGGTAGTCGTCTCAATTTTTCAGTCGCGTCAGGGTTGGAGGAGTCTATCCGCATATCGTTTTGGGTGGGCTCGGCTGCGTTTGATGTGACGGGGGCGACGTTCCGCGCGGCGGCGTTTCTGCCGCACGGCGAGGAGCAGGAGCTGGTGGCGGAGTTGCCGGTGGAGCATGACGCGCGCGCGGAGGCGATTTTGATGATGGTGCCGGAGCTGCCGGAGGGGCATTATCTTTGGGAGTTGCGGGCGACGGATGCGGATGGCGCACAGTGTCGCTTGCTTTACGGGGCGCTGACGGCGTTGGCGGCATCTACGGTGATGGAGGCCGCGCTGGCGGCGCAGGAGGGGGCGTTGCGCGAGCTGGCGGTGCAGCAGAGCTCCGGCACGGCGGCGGCGTTGCGGCTGCGTTGGCAGTCGTGCAGTGCATCTCAGGCGGCGGCGCAGGCGGCGGCTCAGGCGGCGGCGCAGGCGCAAAAGGCGGCGGCGGATGCTGCCGGGGCTGCGGATGATGTGCGCTCGGCTGCGGACAATGCCCTGCAGAGGGTGGAGACGGCAAGAGCTGAGGTGGAGGAGATGACGGAGACGGCAAGAGCTGAGGTG
>JBJEVK010000111.1:22907-29824 GCA_051884295.1 Akkermansia sp. | reverse complement strand
GGAGACGGCAAGAGCTGAGGTGGAGGAGATGACGGAGACGGCAAGAGCTGAGGTGGAGGAGATGACGGAGACGGCGCGGAGGGTGGATGAGTTGTGGGTGGCTAAGTTTGAGCGGGCGGTTTGGTGCAACAGCAACACGGGGACTTGGTGGGTCTATGATCGGGACACCGGCTGTCGTTACGCGGGCGAGGATGGGCACTCGCCCCGGGTGAGCGCGCAGCAGACTTGGTTGGTGTGGGATGCTGCTGAGCTGACTTATGTTGACACGGGGATTGCTCTGCGGGGTGAGCCGGGACGGTCGCCCTATATCAACGCGCTCGGGCATTGGGTGCGTTGGGATGATGAGTCTCAGGCGTGGGTGGACACGGAGACGCGCGCTGCGGGACGTGATGGGCTGGATGGGTCAGCTACCAGGCGTGTGGTGATTGACACGGTGTGGCAGTTGCCGGAGACGGTGCAGCGCGGGGTGTTTTACTACGTCCACCGCTGGGAGGCGGTGGAGCCCGGGAGCGAGTCTCTGCCCTATGAGAGCCGCTGGGATGCGTTGCTGCTGCCGCCGGAGGATGTGACGACGGAGCGGTTCTCGGCGGTGCGCTTTGATGCGCTTAATGACAATACGACGGTGCCGTGTTATTTGATTGTTCGGGCAACGGTTGCGGGCGTTACGCGGGTGCTCGGGGTGAGCCGGGAGCCTAAGCTGTGGGCGACGGGGGAGCAGGTCGTGTGGGATTTTGAGGAGGCTATCCAGGTGCCCGATGGTGCGACGCTCGTCGGCATGTTCCTTTCGGCGACACCGGAGGCGCTGGAGGGTGATGTGCCTGCGCCTGGCGAGTATCTGCGAACGGCTTACGGGGACGGGGCGGCGAAGATGAAGTTTGATGGCGTGTGGTACGCCGGGCGCAAGGTGTCGCCGGGGTTCGATGTGGAGAGCGAGGGGCATGACGTGTATGCGCCGCTGGAGTTGCCGGATGGGGGAGGCGTGTGGGTGCGCGTGGGCGAGGCTCCGGATTTGGCGAGCGATGTGGTGCATGGGCTGGTGCGGCTCGGGACGGGTGTTGTGGTGCGGGACGGCGCGCCGGTGGGCAATGATGCGGATGGGGGGCTCGCGGTGCCGCTGGCTGATGTCTCTACGCCGGGTGTGGGTCGGGCATCCACGGATGCTGTCCTATCCGCGGCGCGCAAGGATGGTCCGATCGGGCTGTCTGCTGATGGGGCGTGGATGGCGGAGAGGGCGCGCGCCGGCCAGGCTGGGGTGATTGAGCCGAGCCGCACGGATGGGATGGCGCGAGTGTTGGGGTGCGGTGTGATCCCGGAGGGTACAACGGTTGAAGGCATTGATCGCTCCGGGCAGTTTGGGTGTACACGCGCCTCGGCAAGCACTTATGGCATGGTTAAGGTGGCGTTCGCACTCGAGGCGGAGGAGACGGATGAGTTGACTTGGGTGGCTTCGGTGGCGATGCGCGATGATATGCAGGAGCCGGTGGAGGGGACGAGTGATCCATGGTATCGCGGGGCAAACGGGCAGTTGGTGCTGCCGCTGGAGCGCGGCGGTGCGCTGCGATGGGTTTCTGATGGGACGGTCAGCAAGGATGGTCGTCATTGGCCAAGCGGCGGGGCGTTGTACCTGGTTGCGTCGGAGTCGTTCTCGGTTTCGTCTGTTGATGGGTTGTCTTTGGAGCCTGCGAGCACGTCGCTGTTGGGTGGGGTGCGCCTGGCGGCGACGATTGGCAGCGGGGTTTCCGGGGTGGTGACGGGGGCGTTGGTGTATAAGTATTTGAGTGCCTGGTATTGGCGCAAGGAGGATTTGTATTCGCGTGATGAGGCGGATGAGTTGTTCCTGACGATTACGGAGGCGGAGCGGCGGTATTGTTGCTTTGACAAGCAGTATCATGAGGAGGTGTTGGAGCGCTGCCTGGCGATTGCTGATGATGCTGAGGAGCGCTGCCAGAAGATTGCTGATGATGCTGAGGAGCGTTGCCAGAAGATTGCTGATGATGCTGCGGCGACGTGCTCGGGTATCGCCAATGACATGCAGGCGGAGGTTGATTCGTTGCTGCGCAAGTCGTCGGCGCTGGAGGCGATTGAGGTCATGAGCCTGGAGGATTACCGGGCGATGTCTAAGGTGGATTCTAAGACACTGTATTTGCTCAAATGAGGGTGACGCTTGGTAAGACTGTGCGGGCGTTTGTGTACCGCGCGATGCTGGGGGACAATCGCTTGCAGGCGATTTGCCACGGTGAGGAGCAGATTTGGCCGACGCTGGCGGACACGGTGCGGAGTTGTATCTTGGATGTGGCGGCGATTGAGGGCTCGGCGGCGGGGGCGTATTTTGCGCATGCGCTGCGTCAGTTGGAGCTGCTGGGTGCGGCTTCCGGGCGCTGTGTGTTGGTGGTGGCGGGTGGGCGGACTTACTCGCTCAATGGGGAGCTGCCGGGGTATGATGTGGTGCGGTATGATGCGGGGGTGTTGGATTTTGGGGATGAGGGTCCTTGCGCGGATGCGTTGCGGGATGGGGATATGGTGGCGCTGCGTTTGGTGATGCCACAGCGGTTTTCGGAGTCATTTGTCTCGCCGTCTCAAAATGTGGGGTTTGAGCGCTCTTGGGATGAGTGCTGGCTGCCGGGCACGGTGTGGCAGTATGCGCACTGGAAGGGGCAGAAGAAGGTGTGTTCCTGGGCTTCGGGGTATGTGGATGGGGTGCCGTCCGGGGTGCGGTATTTGACGGATCCCTGGCACAATCACCCGGGGCATTGGCGGGGTGATTCGTGGCATTCTGTGGTTCCGGTGGAGGGGTTTGTGCCTGATTACAATGACAGGGCTTTGCGCTGCCATATGGATGTGGGCGGGAGTTCGGGCGTGTCGGTGTGCCGCTTGGTTTTCCCGGCATTTTATGTTTCGCTTAATCTTGCTGTTGCTTCGGTGACTCTTCATGGTTAATCATTGTGTTGCAGGTCGGGATTTTTTGGAGGCTCGGCGGTCGGGTTTGTTCGCGGAGCTGCTGGATCACTGTCTGTCGCGGGATGGGGTGGTGCATTTCAGCCCCGCGTGTTTGCTGATGGGGGTTCCGGCGGAGGATGATCCGAGGACGCTGGTGGTGATGTTCCAGCATTCGCACCTTCCGGCGCTTCGGAGGGTGTTGCTGGCGCTGCCGTTTGAGCGGGTGCGCTGGCGCAGGGAGTTTAAGGGCGGCGCGGCGTATGGAACGCGTGAGCGGGCTGTGGCGGATTTTTGCCGCCATGAGGATTTTGGGACGGGTTTAACCAGATAATTCTATGAGTCAGAGAGAGTTCCAGGTTTATCAGGGTGCGATGCCGCAGGCGGAGCAGGTGCGGGTGCCACAGGTGCCGAGTGTGGGTGAGTTGCCTAATGCCAGCAGGGATGTGGCGGCGGCGGTCGAGCAGTTGCAGGAGGTCGGGTTGCGTGTCGGGCGCTTGCATGATTTGGGTGTGCAGCAGCGGGTGACGCAGCAGCGCAACAAGTTGCGGTCGGATTTGGATGTTAAGTTGCAGCAGGCTGCGGCGTTGCCGATGGGGAGCCCGGAGTCGTTGTTCCGCGCGGACGGGTCGATCAATCAGGATCGTTGTGATGCGCTGACGGCGGAGTTTCGGGATGCTTGTGACCGGATGGATGTGGGCGAGTTTTGGCTGCGCGAGAATGCGGTGCGCTATGCCGGGGAGCAGGAGGCGGAGCGCGAGGGTGTGGCGGATCGCGTGGGGCAGTTTGCGGCGCTGAAGTCGATCGCCAGCACGCGCAAGGCGTTTGCTGACAATTTGGAGCTGGCGGTGGGTCGTGAGGATTGGGGGGCTGCGCGGGGCATGGTGCGCGATGCGCAGGGGGTGTTGCTGTCGGATGCTGAGGCGGGGGTGGAGTTGCAGCGGATTGATCGTGATGAGGCGCAGCAGGTGCAGCGGGGGTTGATGGACCGGGCTGCGGCGGCGGTGGCGAGTCCGGATCAGTTTGCGGCGTTGTATGATGACCCGGATTTCCGTGCTCAGTTGAGTCCGGAGAATGCTGCGAAGTTGGATGCGATGGCGGCGCGGTTGCCGGTGGATGTGCCGACCCGCAGGGTGAAGCAGGTGCAGCAGAGGGATGGTAGTGTGAAGCCGGTGGCTGAGCCTGCGGAGGCTCCGCGGGGCTTGCCGCGCGCGTTGGTGAAGGTGTGGAATGAGTACAATGGTGATTTTGAGGGGGTGGATGCGCGCGCGGCGGCAAGGGAGCCGCTGATGGCTTATTTGCGCGGGCTGGTGCAGCATGCGGATGACCCGGCGGAGTTGGAGCAGGCTAAGGCGGTGTGCAAGGCTTATGGGCATTCTGCTGATTTTGCGGATTCTATGGTGAAGCAGTTGCGCCGCGAGATTGACGGGACGGCTGTTTTTAGTGCCAAGGAGGCGATGGGGCAGTTTACGGGGCGCGGGCTTTTCTTCTCTCGCTACAATTATGATAAGGTTCGTGCCCTTAAGCAGGAGCATGCGGGGCTGGCGGGAAGGAAGCGCAGTAAGCAGGAGCAGGCTCGCTTTTCTCAGCTCAATGAGGAGATTAAGAAGTGGGAGGGCTGGGAGAAGAGTTCTTCTGAGGGGGCTTCACGGGCGATTTTGGCGCGTTTTGATGATTGGCTGCGGGCTCACCCTGATGCGTCGTACCGGGAGCAGGCGCGTGTGTTTTATGGGTTTGTGGATGGTTACAGTAAGGATGATGCTGCTGTGGTGGATGCTGTGGCGCGGGCTGATGCTGATGCGGGGGTGTATGATGCGAAGGTGGCGCGCCGGTTGGCTGAGCGGCGTGCTGCGGGTGAGGCTTTGCAGGCTGATGTGGCGGCGACCGAGCAGGAGCGTGAGAGGATGCGTGAGCTGGCAGAGGCCGCGCAGGTGGCTGCGGATGCTGAGGCGCGAGCGGAGGCGGATGAGGCGGCTACGCGCGAGGTGGCAGAGGTGCAGCTGGAGACCCGCCGTGGGGTTTCCCGCAATTGGGCGGGTGATGCGGAGAGGAGTATTCTGTATGTGCCTAAGGGGCACGCGATGGCGGGGCAGACGGTGAAGATTGCTACTCCCCATGATGTGTGCAGTTATGCTGAGGTTGTGGAGCAGGAGGGGTGTTCGACGCCGGTGATGAGTCAGTATCTGCGCCGCAATCTGGGGGTGCTGCATAATCCGTATGGTTCTATTTCGTTTGACGGGTATGAGGGTAAGCTGGGGGCAACGCGTCAGGCCGGTGGAGCTACGGCTAAATCCCTGGGCGGGTTGGCTGCGTACCATGATGTGTTTATGGATGCGGCGGCTCGTAATGGTCTTGACCCGAAGTTGTTGATGGCGATTGCTATGCATGAGACGGGGCGCGGTACGAGTAGTGCGTTCCGCAACAAGAAGAATGCGATGGGGGTGAGCGATGCGAAGGGTCCCCGCTCATTTGCGAGTGTGGAGGATTCTATCTACTTCATGGCCCGGCAGCTGAAGAAGAATTACCTGGATAAGGGGCTGCGGACGGTGGCGCAGATTGGTGCGAAGTATGCGCCGATAGGTGCGGGGAATGACCCGCGTGGGCTCAATAAGCACTGGGTGGAGGGTGTGAGCAGCTACCTGAATGAATTGAACTGATTACTTTTTATAGAGATATGAATACAGAGATGTCGCAGGATGCCGGTTTTGTGGTGAGTGGTCGTAATTACGGGCTTGTTCCTATGCAGGGGCAAGCTACGGATGCAGAGACGCAGCTGGCGAGGCTGGAGGATTTCATGAATGCCGGGTATGATGCGGAGGCTGCGAAGCGTGCGCGTGAGTATTATGGGGAGGGTGTGCCGATTGAGCATATTTCTGAGGAGGATAAGAGTTTCTTTGCGGGGGCGGCGTTTGCGCGTATCAAGGGGGTGCCGAATAATCCGGAGGCGTATTGGCATGCGCAGAAGAAGGATATTCCGGATGCGGATCGGGAGCAGTTGTTTGAGTTGCTGGGGTCGGAGCTGCGCCAACAGGTGCGTGGGCGGTGGGATGAGCGGCAGGCTCGCATTAAGGCTGTGGAGGAGAGTCTGGGGCGTATGGATGTGTATGTGCGGGGGGATGAGTTCGGGGAGGCGTTCTCTGAGCAAGACCTCGCCAATGTGCGCGGGGTGATGGATGCTGAGACGATGGCTGATGCGGAGGCGGTGCGTGCGTGGATGCGGACGTATATGCTGCCGCTGGCGGGTAAGGATGATGCGGAGGAGGTGCTGCGGACTGTGGATGGGCTGGAGGATGAGTTTTTCGAGGTGATCGGGACGAGTCCGCGCCGTGCGGAGATGGCTTACAATGCGATGCTGCATTGGGCGGAGGGGATGAAGCAGAGTGGCAAGGTGGGGGTGGCTGATGAGTTTATTGTGGCTGTGGGTAAGAAGATTTCCAATTGGGGCAAGGCGGCGCATTTGATGGCTCCGGCAGTGGCTATGGCTCCGGTGGGGAATCCGGATTTCCCTATCATGCTTTCGGATGAGGCGAGGGCAGGGCAACAGGCGGAGCTTGCGCGCCGCCATGAGGAATATGCCAGGCATGAGAATGCTCGCTCGATTCTGCGGGCGGCTATCAATAAGAGTCTGGAGCTGGGTGATCATGTGAGCTGGTGGAAGGGTGCTGCGCGTACGGCTTCGCAGATGGCAGGCGATAGTTCTGCCTACTTGCTGCCGGGTGTGGGTATGTATACGGGTACGGCTGATTTGCTGATTGGGGGTGCTACGGAGACGGTGGATCGATTTGCTTTGCAGGGGCTGAGCGGCGATGCGGCTGCGGGGCAGGCTGCTATTGAGACGGGGGTACAGGCTCTGGTGGAGTTGACGCCGTGGGGGCGTGTGGGGGGTAAGGGTTTCTCTGCTTTCACGCGCCGTTATTTCGGTGAGGCTATGGAGAAAGGTGCGGCGGGTAAGTTGTCCCGCTGGGTGGTGCGAAATACGCAGA
>JBJEVK010000111.1:14270-22807 GCA_051884295.1 Akkermansia sp. | reverse complement strand
GGTGCGGGGGCATACGGTGTGCGTGAGAATGTGCGCTACTTTGCCAAACACCGCAAGATGTGGGAGGCTGCCGGCCTTACGCCTGAGCAGGTGGATAGGGTGATGGCGGCAGATGACCGCGTGGAGCTCGGCGGCAAGCTGGTGCGCGAGGGTTGGGAGTCTGACCCGGCGGGGATGCGTGAACGCGTGCTCAAGGCGAATAAAGATTTTGCCGAGAGGGGTGAGGTGCTGGTGCTCACCGGCGAGGGTGCGCTGGATGCTGAGCTGGAGAATAGTGAGCTTGCCCCCGCCTATCGTGCGGTGTGGCAGGAGTATCAGGATAAAGGCTTGCTGCCCAAGGTGGAGGCTGTGGGTAATAATCAGTTCCGCATTACCAAGGAGGGCGTGGATATTACGCTGGATGCCCGAGGGGCGGATGCTTACCTGCAACACGCGATTGATGAGGTGGACAGTATCCAAACGCGCGAGCTTCAGCAAAGATTGGGCAAGGAGCATTTTGTCGACCTGCGCGCGGAGCTGGCAGATGCGGTGAGTATGATTGCGGGCAACGCTGCTATGCGTGCGGCTGAGGCTGCGGGTGAGCGCACGGGTGTTGCGGTGACGGATATTACCAAGGGGCTGCCGGAGTGGTTGGCAGATGGTATTGTGAAGCGCGGGCAGATTACGCTGAAGGATGCGCAGGATATTACGGAGTGGGCTATCGGCCGTATTGACGCTCTGGTGCAGGAGGGGATGAGCCCCTCAGATGCTCGCCTCACCCGTGCTTCTGCCGATGGTATGGCGCGTACGTTGGGTGACTGGTCTACCTTTGCGCGTGATTTTGCCCACCGTGAGCAGTTGGCCGGGCTGCAGGCGGGAACGGGGGCGATTTCCATCTCCCGCACGCGCAATGAGCAGGCGGTGACTTTTGACGGGCGACAGGTGCTGGGGCAGACGATTATGACGCTGCCGGGCAATGTGCGCCACCAGGGCGCTGTGGAGGATGTGACGGAGAGTTTTGCCGATATGATGGTGCAGCAGCGCGCGCAAGCTATCCGAGAGGCTAATCCCGATTCCTCCCCAGCCGAGGCAGAAAATGCTGCCTGGCAGGAGCTGGGGGAGGTGGTGCGGCGTGCGCGTGCGGCGATGCTTAAGGCTGACGCTGAGGCTGAAATTGAGGAGGTGAAGCCCGGCGATAGGATGAGTATTATCGAGGCTCTCTCTACGATGGCTACGAGCAGGTTTGTGGCAAGTGGGGCGGTGCCGGGGTGGATGCAAGGCCTGACGGCTGCGCTCAAGGGGAATCTGGCGGCTGCGGATGCTCTGGCCAAGGTGCGTGCGGCGTATGCGAGTGTGCTGCAGAATGACCCTTCCGCTGTATCGGAGCTGGATGCGATGCTCGATAAGCTCGGGGTGTATGTGCAGGATACGTTCCGTGAGGCGCGTGTGGAGGCGGTGGATATTCAGGCGTGGAAGAACGCGCATGCGCTGGTTGCGGCGCGGGCGGATAGTCCGGCGGGCTCGGGCGGAGCGCCGGTGAGTGCGGTGGTGCAGGAGGCGGAGCGTACGGAGGAGGAGATTGTGCGCAATGAGCGGCATGCAGAGCCGGAGGCGGAGCTGCAAACTACCCCCACACAAGAGGTTGAGGAGGCACGCGAGGTGTTGCAGCAGATGGCTCCGGCAGGCAACGCTCCGGCTGACATGAAGGGGGTATTTGTGGATGACCAGTGCTATTACAATCAGGCCGGTGGGTTCTGGTGCGGTATGATTGATAAGCACAGGCTGCGTGATGGTACGGAGCAGGTGAAGGTGGGGGCTAAGGGGAAGCATGGTGTGATTGCCGGGCGTGAGCTGACGGGCAAATTCCAGCAGAATGTCGGTGCTATCTACGTATGGAAGCGCACTAAGGGTGAGTTGCAGGTTATCTCCGGCCGCCACCGCTTTGCCAAGCTGATGGAGGATGATTCGGCTCAATCCTGCAACGCCTATGTGTTTGAGGAGGATGCTGAGCATGATGAACGCTGGGCTCGCATGCTGGACTATGAGAACAATATGCGTGATGACCAGGCTGATGAAGTCACCGCTGCTACTTATGTGCGCGAGACCGGCCTCTCTGATACGGAGCTGGAGGTGCGCGGGCTGATGCGCAATGGTACGCGCTGCAAACGCGGGGCTCTGATTGGGCGTTTTGCGCGTGAGGAGCTGTGGACTCGCTTTATCAATGGGGCGGTGAAGCCTTTGGATGCGGAGGTTATCTGTCATCTGACGCGTTCCATCCGTGACCAAGGGCGTGTGGAGGAGATTCAACGCCGCTGTTGTATGCTGCTGGATGAGAAGAAGAGCTGGGAGTACATCGGGGCTATGGTGCAGCTCATGGCCAATAAGGAGATGGTGACGATGAAGCAGGGGCTGCTGGATTTCGGGGCTGATTTTGAGGCAGACCTCGCCCGCGCTGCGGAGTGGATTGAGCGTAATATCAAGGCCATTAATGAGAGTGTATCACTGCTCAAACAAGGGCGCAAGCTGAGCGGCAAGAAGCGTGCGGAGGCGGATCGATTGGGTATCACTACCGCCACTCAGGATGGGACGGAGCAGATGCTCTACGATTTGGAGTTGCTGCGCGGGCAGTTTGAGATGATTGGCTCTTACCCCGACCTGGTGGCTGCTGCTCAGATGTGGGATGGGCAGACGGAGGTGGACCCGGTGGGGCAATATTTGGAGCGTGCGCGAGCTGAGCGGGAACAGGCCCGCGCTGAGGGCGAGATGGATGCCGAGGAGTACTTGGAATCTCGCCCGGACGACGCTACCGGTGAATTTTCATTCAGCATATTTAATGAGCGCAGATGGGCAAATGATGTGTGGCCTACTCGCGCCATGAAGAAAATTGAGGCTGACTGGATGGAACGCCTGGATGCTTATATTGCAGAGTACCAGGCGGCGAAGGCTAATCCGAATATGAAGCGTCCAATGGGACGTGAGATTTACGTGTGCCCTACGCCTGGTGTGCTTTCTTTGGTTGGCGTGACTTCCCGCGATGTGGTGACTACCCGGCATGCACTTGACCATGACATGTTTACGAAGCACGGCATGACCAGAAAGGCGCTGCGTTATTTGCCGAGTGCGATTGCTAATCCGATTTGCATTTCCGAGTCTCAGAGTGTACCTGGCGCGCTGGAGATTCTTACTACTCTGACGGAGACTGTGGAGGATAGCAAGACAAAGGCGTTGGTAAAGAAGAATGTGCTGGTGGCCTTGCATGTAGGGTTAAAATCTACTGAGACCCCTGCGCTGATTGTGAGCAAGATAGCAAGTGCTTATGGTAAAAATCGCATTAAAACAATACTGGATACGCACAAAATCCTGTATTGGAATGACCAAAAGGGAAAGGTCATGCTGAACAACTACCGGCTCCAATTGCCGCAAGCAATTCAACATGACCTCTCTACGGGCAATATATGGGATTTTAATGATTTAGTCAAGTATAAACAGCAGAATAAGTTTAGTTTCTCGATGGAGCGCAACCTGGCGGCTGTGCATAGCCTGAGCCCGGAGAAGTTCCTGGCAGCGCTGGAGCTGGGTGGTATGCCGATGCCTAGTGTGGCGGTGACGCGTCTGGATAGGCCGTATGAATGGGGCGGTGCCGGGGGGATCAATCTGATTGGCAAGCCGGAGATGGTGGACCCGCGAAAGAAGAGTAAGGTGTATATGCACGATGCGTACACCGGGAAGATGCCTCCGGTGATGTATCGCAAGAAGAATACGGAGGGTGCGCAGAAGTTGAAGGAGGATGCGCTGGAGAAGTTGGCTCCGTATGGTATGGACGAGAATGACGGGCTCATGTCCGGCATTTTCAGCCACGATTATAACGAGTCCGTGGTGGATGCGGCGCGCGTGAATGGTTATGATAACCGGGCGCTGATGGCGTATTGGGCTATCACGCAGGCGGGCTATGCGCCCCGCCCGAAGATGAAGGCGGTTGACAATGGGGTGGCTCCGGAGTTGGCGAAGGCGTTGAAGCCCTGGGCGGCTAAGCTGCCGGAGGGGCATCTGTATGCCTCTGATTACACGGATGAGATGCTGGAGGAGTTCCGCTTGCTGATGGTGGCGCATTTTGAGGCAAAGGGGTCGGCGCGCCTGGTTGATGTTTACCGGACGGCAGATCGCCATTTCTTGCAGCCGAAGGCTGCGGATTTGGCGGAGAAGGTGCGGCGCTCTAAGAGCGAGAAGGTGCCGGACAGGGTGGAGAATGCGAACCGTTTTGCGGCGTACGCTGAGCGGCGGAAGAAGGCTTACAGGGCGTGGTGCGATGCGGAGTTGTCTAAGTTTGTGGGCGACAAGGTGTTTTCTCGGCAGTATCGGCGGCGCAATTGGCGCGGGGAAGTGGTGGATGATTGGTGGGGGCATGAGAAGTACACGCTCAATAATATTCTGAAGTATATGCGCGAGGAGAAGGCGCGCGGCGGGGAGTCCTGGAATATGTCGCCGGGGATGTTCCTTGCGGGCGTTGCGGAGGAGTTGAGCCATATGCGCGATGTTACGGCGAAGCGTGACAGGGTTGTGGGTGGTGAGGCGTATGAGGCGGCCAAGCGCGAGTATGAGGAGGCGTACAGTCGCTTTGAGAAGCTGGCGTATGCGTTGGTGAAGCGAGGCAGTGGCAGCTATTTTGACCTGAGCGATGCGGCGCTGTGGCGTTTGCTGGAGCTGGTGCGCGGTGGTGGCAGGATGCCCGCGCGCGAGGCGGTTGAGCGCAAGCTTAATGAGAGCCGTGACGGCTGGACGGATGAGCATGTGGATGCGGCTATGGAGCTGCTGAGTAAGGCTATTGCTATGCCGTCTGATTACATGGAGGCTATACCGCAGCGTGCGGTGAAGATGGATGAGTGGGAGTATGCGGTTCTGCCGGTGGGGCTGAAGAAGAATAAGGCTGTGGTGGCGGCGCTGCGTGAGAATGGTATTAAGCCTGTCTGGCATGATGGCACGGAGGAGGGTCGGCGTACGGCGCTGGCGGGGCTGGTGAATGATGCTAAGGTGAGTTTCGGCATGGAGAAGGCAAGTTTGAGGGCTCTGGATTTACTGAGCGGGCGAGCAGATGAGCGTGCGGGTGAGCAGTTGATCAAGGACTGGCAGGCGGCGTGCGAGAACTGGGGGCGTTTTGGACGAGAGGATGCGGGGAGGCTCGGCAATGGGGCGAAAATGCTGGGTGAGATCCAGGCTCTCATCGGTGCTACCAAGGGGGTGCTGCCGGAGCGTTATTGCCGCATGGGGCACCTCAACGGGCTGATGCGCTGGGCGAGTATTTATGCCAGGATGCAACAGGATGGCACCCTGCCGCAGGTGGGCGAGATTAAGGGACCCATCTACCAAAAGTTCCTGGAGAGCTTGCAGCAGGCGGATGAGCTGAACCGCTTGCAGGGTATGAGCGAGCAGGAGGCGCAGGAGGCTATGGCTCTGCTGGCCGGGGAGCGGCTGGATACGGCTATGATGAAGGTGGCGCGTGAGTGCCGCCGCAGGCTGGAGCTGTTCCTCAAAGACCGCGAGCTGGAGCGTATTGAGCACATTGTGGAGAAAGCCTACCCGAAGCGTCAGAACGGGCAGAAGTGGCCGCGCGGTAAGATGGCGGCAGATGCCTACCGCCGCATGGAGCGTGCGCGGGAGTACATGAATCTGCCTGCTGATGAGGTGGCAGAGCGCATCAATGATGCTAAGCGCAAGCTGGATGCCCTGGACGCTACGGATGCTGACTTTGAACGCAAGGAGGAGGAGCTGGAGGAAGAAATTTCTCTCCTGCAGACCTTCGGCTGCTGGGAGAATATGGGCTTTGAGCAGGCTCGCCGCGCTTGCGGTGTGATGTCGGAAATGGTGCTGCTGGGGCGGGCAAAATGGAAAGAAAAATTGCATGCAGAACGCCGCCGCGCCAACTACGACCGCGCTCAGATAAGCCGCAACTTCCGCACCAAACTGGCGGATGTGCAGCGCACCCGCGCCAAGACGGATGCCAAGGAGAAAGCCCGCAAGCGCACGATTGGCAAGAAGCTGGCCATGGGCACCATGAGCTACAGCCAACTGATGCTGGCGCTGGAGCCGCAGCTGGGCAAGGAGTTCACAGGCCGCCACATGCGCATGATTGCCAAGGCTCATGAACGCTTGCAAACAGGCACGCAGCAGCTGCACCGCCGGATGTATAGCACGCTCTCCGAAATCACCGGCCTGAAAACCGAGGGCGAGATGGAGGAGTGGCTCAAGAGCAACAATGAGATTATTGACACGGGTATTGTGCTTAAGCCGATGATAACTGAGACTTGCCGCATGACTCCCGAGGAGGTGGAGGAGTGGCTCGCGCTGAGCAAGGCGCAGCGGGATGCCCGCCGCAAGCAGGCAGAAGAGGAGGCTGCTGCCACCGGCGAGCTGCCCGACAATGTGCCGAGCGAGGCGGCGCTGGAGCGCATGCGTGAGAAACTGGAGGCTAGCCGTAAGGCTGATACCACGGCCAAGGAATATGTGGTGACCATTGAGAAACGCTATGAGAGCCCGCTTCATTGTACCAAGGAGGCGATGCTGTTTGCCATCCTCACCTTTGAGCAGGAGGACTACACACGCTTGATGGATGTGAACGGTGTGAGCGAGCAAGCCCTGCAACGCATGCGTGAGCTGGTGGGCGATAAGTTGCTGCGCTGGGGTTATGCCATGCGAGAGATGCTCAATGAGCAAGGGTTGACCATGGCGGCTATTTATGAGGCTCATACAGGCGTGCCCTTTGCGAAGCGGGCTAACTATTTCCGCGGTGTGTTCGATATTGCCAAGGTTAAGGACAAGGGGGAGAGTATTGATTCTGCCACGAGTATCTCGGGCGGTAAGTATGGCTGCCTGATTCCCCGCCAATACCACCACCAGATGCTTAACTGGGGCACGAGTGCTACGCAGGTGTTTATCGGTACGTATAAGGAGCAGCAGAATTATATCTGCACGAGTCATATTACGCGCGAGTGGCGCACGCTGCTGAGTAATCAGGGCTTTGAGAAACGGCTGCGGGCAGAGATTGGTGACGCTGCGCTGGATATGATTCACGGCTGGTGCAAGCTCATTGACGGCTCTGTGATTGCTGATGCGAAGGTGAATGCCATGATGAACCGTATGCTCGGGCGTGTGATGGGGGCGTATGCCGTGAGCCGCCTCGCGGGCAATGTGTACACGATCATTAAGCAGGTGAGTGCCGTGCTTAATGGCTTTGTGGGTGGCTATGTGCCGGAGCATGTGTTGGCGGGCGATGCTGTGGCGCAGCAGCTGGTGTACCGCCATGTCGGCTTTGGGGAGTATGCGGCAGCTCTCGCGCGTGCCATGAGCGGGCAAACGGAAATATCTGCCGAGGAGATTGCCAATGCCGGCTTTATTGCCGGGCGTCAGCGGGTGGAGGGCTCCCACCTGGAGGAGGCTGCCATGCTTGCCCCCGGCCAGAGTGTGCCGGGCAAGGTGGGGCGTGCCGGGCGTGCGGTGTATGAGGCTAATATGGATGCTATCGGCTATGTAGACCTCAAGTGCAATGCTCTGGCTGCTCTCGCCGTGGCAGATGCCGTGTACCGCGCTGCCAAGCGGGAGAATAAGGACGGCCTCGTGCCGGATGCCGAACTGCGCCGCGTGGCAATTGAAACGGCTGGGATGGCCATAGACCGCGCCGCACAGCCCCAACTGCGCACGCAAAAGGGCTACTGGGCTGCCGGTGGCGGTGCGTTCGGTGCCATGGGTAATTTCTTCTATATGTTCAAGAGTGAGGTGCTGGGCAAGCTAGGCTTGTATGTGGGGCAGATGTTTGCCGGGCACCATGGGGCATGGATTGGAGGTGCGCTCGGTTTCGGTGTGCTCAATAGCGTGGTTCTGGCTCTCATTGACTATGTGCGCGGGTACTGGTCGGGGGATGATGAGGAGGATCAATGGAAGCCCGCCAAGCAGTTTCTCTGGAATGTGTTTGCCAATGATGTCTCCGCTGTGCCGGTGCTGGGTGATTTGGAGGGCTGGGCTCGCTCTACTGTGCTGGGTGGCCGCCAATGGAACAGTAGCCTGGTGGATATGGTGGTGCCGTTTAAGGATATGTATACCTATGGTAAGCGCGAGGTGAAGTATATCTCTGAGGATGAGAGCTGGGATAAGCATGTGCAGGCTCTCTGCGGCTTTGCGCGCGCGCTGGGGGCTGCCGGTGGCTGGTGGCAGGGGAATAGCCGCGTGGCGGTGGGTTCCTGCGCGGAGCTGGCTCTGGCGGCGGCGGCTATCAGTAATATCGTGCGCTTTGGTAAGGATGTGGTGAGGAAGGTGGTGGGGGAGGAGGAGTGATGCCGATGGGGGGAGCTTATTCCACTTAGGCGGAGTAAGGGTGTGTGATGCGGTTCCTTATTCCAAGAAACGGGCGTTTTTTGGAATAAGGGTGCCGATTTGTGATACATTTACGGTAAGGTTACGGTAAGGTTACGGTGAGGTTACATGACTGTGGGTATTTCCATTTTGGAAATAGCCGCGTTTTGCCTCAAAATAAAAGCGCCGCTTTGCTTCGGCGCTTGACACGGTGCGGC
>JBJEVK010000111.1:0-14170 GCA_051884295.1 Akkermansia sp. | reverse complement strand
CGTTTTGCCTCAAAATAAAAGCGCCGCTTTGCTTCGGCGCTTGACACGGTGCGGCAAGGTGCTAGAATAGACCCGAGCTGAAAAGCTACAGCACTTATTGTTTGCTTCATTGCTAACACCAACCCCCGCATCCGCGGCTACGGATGAGGGGGTGCCTTCTTTATATCATTTCAAGGAGGTCTGTGACCACGGCGAGCAGGTCGCAAATATGTGGCCACAGGGCACTTATGGTCTGCTTCATGAAGCAACACCGCCGCTGCTGTCAAAAGCGGCGGCGCGGTGAGCTTAGCATAGCCCGACGATGGGGGCAAGAATAACGATGGTGAAAAAAAGATCCCGCGCCTTCTTGCGAGGGCGCGGGTGAAAACTTTCTTGCGGCGGTTTTCAGATGGAGCAAGGACGGGTGGTGAGTCCGTTGGATCCCTGCATGATTACAGATGATTGGTGAAAATCAACACCGGTATTTTATCAAAAATGAAATGAAAGGCAAGACAAATTTCTCAAAAATGAAACTCTCTGCAATCTATGCCCGTACAGAAAAGGCTGTGCCGCCTTATCGGGAGGCGACACAGCGAATGCGACTGCATTACTTGGACTTGCCTTGCGCGATGAGCTCGGAAGCCAAGCCGATAAAGAGGTAATCACACATTGTATCTGTAATCATTTTTTGATTTTCACCATGGGTTATACGCTACGGTAACCAGCCGCTTGCGTGCCCGGAGTTCCTCACCGGGCTATCGAGAGGGTCGCCGACGGATTTCGGCAGACGCGCCGAGTCTAGCAGATAGATGTAGTTCTGTAAAGGTATTATTCATGATGTCAGGGGGCTGCCGATTTGGAGGGCTAGGATGGTGCATGGGGTGTCGCCGGTGACGCTGATGCCTATGTGGGGGAGTGTGTGCCAGTTGGTGGCGGCGGTGAAGTTGTTCCACCCGGCGGCGAGGATGAGGCGGTCGTTGGGTTTGTAGCTGCCGCCGGTGCTGCAGCGGATGGAGCTCGGCGGGGGGAGCGGCGGCAGGAGGTAGGCTTGCAGGGCGGAGGTGTGGGTTTTGCGGTCGTTGTAGTCGGGGGCGGAGAAGGCGGTGGTTTCTATGACGGAGGTGTAGGGGTAGTTTTCTTGCCCGTCCAGGTAGTGCTCGCTGTCTTGGTCGATGACTTCGATGCGCCGGGTTTGTTCGCCGTTGGTGTTGGGGCGCGCGGTGATGAGGTAGAGGCGGTCGGCGCTGTTGCCGTTGGGGAGGACGGCGACGGATTCGATGCGCCCGTTGGTGGTGTAGCGGTGCCATGCGTGGACGTTGTGCATGGTGTTGTAGGTCATGAGCAGGAGTTGCCCGCTGCCGGTGGTGAATACGATGGAGACGTAGGGCTTTTTGAGGATGTCGCCGCCGGTGATGCCGCCGGAGGAGTCGGCTATGTGGTCGGCAAAGATGGTGAGGTCGCCGGAGGTGTAGCTGTCGCTTTCGTAGCGGTAGCCGTAGTCGTAGACGCGCCCGCCGCCGCGCTCGGTGTAGAGGACGCGGTCGGTGGCGGCGATGGCGGGTTGCGGGGCGCTGCCGATGCCGCCTTGGTTGAGGATTTTGGCGTTGGAGGGGGTGAGCCCGCTGCCGCCGGTGGTGGGTCGCAGGATCCATTCGGCATCCATGGTGCCGATCATGATGACGTCTTTTCGCGAGAGGATCCAGCAGATGGGCGCTTGGGTGGATGTGGACATGGTGAGGAGCATGCCGGAGGTGTCGAGGTCGCCGGTGGTGAAGTTGTTGAGGTCGTCGCTTTGGGAGAGCCAGAGGGTTTGGGGTTGGGTGGCGGTGGCGGCGAGGACGAGGCGGCTTTCGTGCAGGGTGGCTAGTTGTGGGTAGCCGTAGCGTGCGTTGAAGGCGCACCAGCTCCAGTCTGTGGTGGTGACGGGGGTGCTGAGGGGGATGATGAGGGGGGAGCTGTCTTCCATGGTGCCGTCGGCTAGGACGGTGAGTTGCATGGAGTGGCGGTAGGGTTGGACGATGAGGCGGTTGTGGCAGTAGTCGGCTGGGAGGGCGGCGGCGGGGTCGCTGTCGGTGCTGAAGCGGGCTTGTGTGAGGAAGAGGCGCAGGTAGCATTCTTTTTCTTCTTCGTTGCCGCTGATGATGTTGTTGGCGGCGCTGCCGATGGAGGAGATGGATTCGCCCACGGGTTCCCATTGTTCGGTGAGGGCTCCGCTTTCGTAGTTGCGGCGGATTTCGTAGGTGCCGTACCAGGTGCCGGAGCAGTAGAATTGCCATTTGCCGCCGCTGGGGATGGTGTCGCCGATGCAGATGCCGCGCACGAAGTGTTTGGGGTAGTCGGCGGGGTTGGTGGAGGTGGTGAGGTGTTGTGTGCCGTCGAAGTCGCGGATGCAGGTGTAGAGGTGCCAGTAGCCTTGACGGTAGATGATTTTGTCTCCTTTGCTGTAGCCGCTGCCGGTGGTGGGGAGGGCGGTGATGGGGGTGGGGGCGCTGTCGCCGGTGAAGCCGGTGGAGCTGTCGGCGCGGTCGAAGTTGTCGGGGTAGTTGGCGGGGCTGTCGTAGCCTTTGGTGTAGTCGTTGCCGGGTGCCCAGGCTTTGGTGCAGATGTAGTATTGGTCGATGATGGCGGCGGTGTCGCGGCGGGCGATTTTGCTGCCTGCGCTGATGATGGTGGAGGTGGTGAGGGCGGTGCAGATGTTGAGCCCGTCTGCAAGCTCGGCGGCTTTGCTGTAGGCTTCGCGCCGCTCGGTGTAGTAGGAGGCGCGCAGGATGTCGCCGGTGGCTCCGTCGGTGTCGTCGGGGAGGATGTCGGTGATGGGGTCGCCGTTTTCGTCGGTGATGGCTTCGTAGGTGGCGCGGTAGATGTCGCCGTCGGGGGTGAGGGTGAGCTCGATGTCGCGGTAGTCTTCGGTTTGCCAGGGTGGGGTGGCGTATTCAAAGGGGAGGTAGCTCCAGGAGTCGCCGGAGTCGCATTTGAGTTGCATGATGGGGGTGCTCGGCGAGAGGATGAGCAGTAGGGAGTTGATCTGCAGCCAGGTGACGCGGGTGAGGTCGTCGTAGCGCCAGGGTGCGTCGTCGGTGGGTTCAAAGGTGGCGAGGATGAGGGCATCGCTGCTGCGCCGGACGCGCAGGAGTTGCGCGGAGAGTTCGATGAGGTAGGTTTGATCGGCGCTGTAGATGTAGGGGATGAGGCGTGAGGTGTTTGCGTCTGTTTCGCTGAGGTGGGTCATGCCGTGGCGGCGGCTGATGCCGCCGGTGGCGTGGATGTTCCAGTTGGTGACGGTGGTGCAGGAGCGGGGGTATACGTCCATGTCGGTGCGGAGTGCCATGGCGGGGCTGATTTCGCCGCCGTTGAATGCGAGTCGTTTCATGGTGGTGTGGGGGATGTCGTTGATGATTGTGCCCTGCCCCGCCGGAGGCAGGACAGGGCACACGATTATGAGTACACGGATGATAAAAGGTGTTAGCTCTCGAGCACGGGGAGGACAAAGACGGCATCGTCGCGCTTGCGCCCGCAACCGGCTTTGCCTTTGACGCGGAGGTAGTAGTCAACGGCGACTTTGTTGTTGACGTCCTTGATGCGGAACTCGGTGCTCTTCCAGCGCCCAAAGCCGATTTGGGATTTGAGCCAGGCGCAGCACATGCGGGCTCCTTTGATGGCGGTGCCGCCTTTGTTTTCGGTGTCCATGGTGGGCAGCATGTTGGTCTGGATGATGGTGGCTCCGATGGCGCGGTTGTAGACGGGGCGCGCGATGTCGCCGAGATCGCCGATGGCGTAGTCTCGGTTGATGGACATTTCCAGCGAGCCGAGGACTTGCGCGATGGCGGGGGAGATGCAAAGGCAGATTTCGCTGGGGTCTACGGAGTTGAATGCGTCGTTTTCTGCCAGGCGGCGCACGACGTACTTCATGCGGTCTACGAGGGTGCCGGCGAGCAGCTCGGAGACTCCGGTGCCGGTGGTGGCGTAGTCGATGGGGACGAGGTTGCCGGTGCCCGCGTTGTAGCCGCTGTAGCTGAGGTCGAGGGCGTGGGCTTTTTCGCCGTTTTCGCCTTCGTAGGAGTTGCCGAGGATGCCGCCGCCGTTGCCGGGGTCGTCGGAGGTCTTGACGCGGTAGAGCCCGGTGTCGCTGTCGCGTACAACGCCGAGGGCTACCATGTCCATGAAGCGCTCGGCTGCTTTGTACTGCGCGTTGCGGATGGTGCCGAGCGTGTAGTCGAGGTCGAAGGTGTCGTCGGTGTCGTCGTCGTTGAGGGGAATCTCATTGTGGAACTTGCGGGGCTTGATGCCGTAGTTTCCGTGTTTGAGGGAGTCGAAATGCACATCTTCGTCGTTGGAGGTGTACTCGCGGACTTCGGTGCCGCCGATGCGCGGGAAGCGCATGTACTTGCCCTGCGCGCCGTCGATGGGTGAGGTGAAGCCGGTGATGAGCGCTTTGGCTTGCTGCCAGTCTTCTTCCCACTTGGTCGCGAACTTGGTGTGCGCCAGGTCGATGAGGTTTTGGTTGAGGACGATCATGGTAGGTTATTGGTTGTTGTGATTCTATTATGATGGTATGCGGTGTTTTTTTCCACGTACGATTTTATACGCTGATTTTTTTTATCGGAGCATGGCGCGCCGGAAGCGTTCGTTGACTTCTTTGTAGCGGGGGTCGGAGGTTTCGTACAGTGCTTTGCGGTCGGGGTGTGTGGGGTCTTTCAGGACGGATTCTGCCCACGATTTTTCGGCGCTGTGGCTGGTGGTGAGTCCTGCAGCGGGGCGTTCTCCTTGCGCCGTTGCCATGGCGTAGAGGGCGCGCATGCCCTTGGGGGACTTGAAGACGGCGAGATCGTCGTCGGTGAGCCCGGCTTTTGCTTTGAGGAAGTTGATGTGCGCCTTGGCGGTTGCCATGTTGGCTTCGTAGTCGCTGCCCCAGTCGCGTTTCAGCTCGGCATCTTGGCGGAAGCGGTTTGCCCATTCGGTTTTTTGACGGGCTTCTTCGATGGCGGCGTAGGAGCGTGCGAAGAGTGTGCCGTAGGTGCTGCCGTCGATGCCGGAGTCTCGCGCGATGGGCGTGAGGAGTTCTGCAAGTGCCGGGGCTTCTTTGCCGGAGAAGTTTTCGGGGAAGCTGATGCTGTAGTCTTGCGTGTCGGCGGGGGGCTGTTCGCCGCCGGCGGGGGGTGTGTCGCTGTCGGCGGGGGGTGCGCTGAAGTCGTATTGAGCATCTAGTTTCGCGGCGGCTTCGGGGCTGTATTCGGGGAGGCTTGCGGGCTCGGTTGCGGGCTCGGTTGCGGGCTCGGTTGCCCGGGTGCTTTCGGGGGTGCCGCCGGTGCTCGTGTCGGGCGTGTTGCTCGTCGCGTCGGGCGCGGGGTCGGTGGTGGTGGTTTCTGTGGTGTTCATGGTGTTAGTCGTTGTTTTCTTGGCGGGCGAGTTGGAGTTGATGGCGGAGGTAGAGGATGACTTCGCGTTGTCCGTCGCGGATGGCGGCGGCGATGGGGTCGTAGCTGCCGGAGGCGGTGCGTTGGTAGGCGGGGAGGTGGGTTTGGAAGTGCTCGTCGAGGATTTTCAGCGTTTCGTCGTCGATGTGGGCGAGGAGGTGGCGGCGGTTGCGCCGCGCGAGTTCGATGTGTTGTTGGGTGGTCATGCTTGGGAGAGGTTTTTGGTGGCTTGGGCTCCTTGGTTGGCGGCTTGGGCGAGTTGGAGTTGGAGCGCGGCTTGGCGTTCTTCTTCGCGCCGGGTGCGGATGGTGTCGATTTCGGCTTGGGTGCGGTAGATTTCGGCGGGGGCTCCGGTGGTGTCGAGTGTGTATCGGGTGAGTGCGTCGGCATCAATGTTGTCGAGGCAGGAGGTGTCGCCCGTGAGGTTGATGTAGCTGCTGATGGAGCCGAGCGCGTAGTCGAGGCTTTGCTTTTCGGCGCGGTCGATGGCTTGGTTGATTTTGCCGTGGTAGCAGATTTTCGGCATGGCGATCCCGAATTGTTCGCCGTCGCTTGCCGTGACTTTGAGCTCCGGTGGTTGGGTGGCTTTGGTGGTTGTGAACTTACCGGCGCGGTAGAGGACGGCGAAGCTGCGTTCCATGATGACGGCGAGGTCGGCGCAGTAGAGGCTGTAGGTGGGCGAGCATTGGACGATGCGTTCTTCCTGGCGCGCGCGGACTTCTTCTGCTGTCATTTGGCGGTCGATGCTGTTGATGACTTGCAGGCAGGGGACGTAGAAGGCGGCGGAGATGCGCTGCTCGATGCAGGCTTGGCGTTCGAGGGCTTTCTTGATGTCGCCGCCGGTGAGCCATTCGCGCGGGAGGTTGGGTCCTTCGATGCTGGGGTCGATGACGGTGCGCCCGCCTGCGCGGAAGTCGATCTCGCCTACTTGTTCGGCGGCTTGCAGGATGCGCGGGTAGACCTGCAGGTCGGTGAGGATGTCTTGCGCGCGGTCGAGTTTGATGTTGCGGTTGAGGTCGTCGAAGCATCGGTAGGCGGGCGGGTAGCCCCATACGCTCTCTCCCCAGGTCAGGAAGCGGGAGACCATGTAGGGAAATTCCAGGTATCCGCCTTCTTCTACGATTTCGTGGTTGCCGGATCCGTACAGGTAGATGCTGGCGTAGCGCATGTGCAGGGGCGATACGTTGGCGGAGCCGTTGGGTACGGTGTATTCGGCGCGCGGGGTGACGAGGTGCCAGAATTCAAATTTCTTGGTGAGGCGGTCGCTGATGTTGTCGTAGGCTTGGCGGACGTCGCTCGGCAGGCGGTCGTAGCCGAAGCGTTCGGCGGCTTGGGGGGCGGTGTATTCAAAGCGGCGACACACGGTGTCGATGGCGCGTTCTGCGTTTTCGGCGATGCCGTAGGAGCCGACGGGGATGTGCCGGTAGTGGAGTTTGCCGTCGCGCAGTCCGTCGCAGAAGAGGCACCCGGTGCCGTAGAGGCAGCGGTCGATGTCGGCTTCGTGCTTTTCGGCGTAGAATTTGGAGCGGGCGAGTTCGTCGAGCATCACGTCGGTGGCGTGTGAGTACCACACTTCGTGTTTGTCGGTGCTGAAGCTGTTGGCGTTGGCGAAGCGGAACCATTTTTGCCCGCTGGGGGTGATGTAGCTGTTGAAGCTGGCGGCGAGGGTGGCGCAGCATTCGGAGGCGTGGGCGGAGTGCTCGGCGCGGCGCTTGGAGGCGGGTTGTTTGAGCCAGTGGAGGATGTCGTGCTGGCGCGGCATGATGCGCTTGGAGAGCCAGTCCCAGGCGGTCATCATGTCGTCTTTGCTTTGCATGACGGCATCTGCCAGGCGTTTGTAGTCGAGGGGGGTCATGGCGGGGGGTATCAGAAGATGGCTCGGAGTCGGGATGAGCCGCTGCCCCATCGGGCGAGTTGGTAGTGGGGGTAGTCGGTGATGCTTTTGAAGTTGCCGCCCCATTCCATGCCGGTGGGCGCACCGCACGCGCTGTGCAGGGCGATGTATTCCTTGTCGGCGCGGGGGTCGATGTTGTCGAGGTATTGCCCTTTGCGGAAAATACCAATGTCAAAGGCGATGCCGAAGTTGTGCATGCTGTAGCCGCCGCGGGCGTTGGTGACGCGCGGTCGCTTGGCGTACAGCTTGTCCTGCTCGGCGTAGCTGCGGGTGCCGCAGATGATGCGCAGGTCGAGCCCGCGCGCGGCGAGGTGTTGCTGCGCGCGGTTGAACCAGGCGCGGGTGGCGGCTTGGGCTTCGGGTAGGAGGGTGGCGAGGTTGGTCTCTGTGCGGGTGTCAAATGTCCCGTGTTGTTCGGCGGCGGCGGTGGCTTCTGCTGTCCAGCGGGTTTCGGCGGTGCGTTGGAGGTTGCCGCGGATGCCGTCGATTTTGCCGGTGTAGTAGCCGCCGAGGCGCAGGAGGCGCTGCCAGTAGCTGGTGTCGGCGCGGATTTCGTCGATGGTCATTTGTTCAGGCGTTGTTCGATTTCGCTGAGCCGGACGTTGACTTCTATGAGTTGCTCGCCGACTGCACGGTAGGTGTCGGTTTGCGCGCGGAAGAGGTCGCGCAGGTCTACATAGAGGATGATGGCGGCGATCAGCCCGATGCATGCCAGCACCGCTGAGGGCTTTTCAACGATTTGGCGGAAGGCGTAGCTGTAGAGGGGTTCCCCTGCTTTTTTTTCGCACATGGTGGGTTGTGATGGTTGGCTTGGGTGGATTTAGCGGCTTTTCTTGCCGCTGCCTTTGCAGGTGCTGCTTTTGCCGCTGCCTTTGCAGGTGGTGCTTTTGGTTGCCATGGTGCCGTTTATTTGGTGTCGTCTACTTGGATGATGAGGGTGCCGTATTGGTGCAGGAGGGCATCTATGGTGCGGAGGTCTTGCGCTTGTTGGGTGGTGATGGTGCAGGAGGTGACGGTGAGCACGCCCGCGGCTGCCAGTGCGCCGATGATTGCGCCGATGAGGTATTTTGCCCATGCTCCCCAGCGGCTTTCGGCGGCAGAGGTGATTTTTTCGATGTCTTGTTTGTTGATGTTCATGGTGGTGTGTTGTGATTAGGATTCGAGGGCGCTGATGCGCGCGATGATTTCAGCGAGGGCGCTTTGTACTTGTGCTGCGGTGGGTACGGCGGCGGTGCGGCTGTCATCGAGTCCGGAAGCGAGCAGTACGCCGCCGGCTTGATCGGATGTGGCGCAGAGGCCGACAAGTTTGCCTGCGCTGTTGGTGCCGATGAGCGGGGTGGTGCTGTCGCCTTCGGTGGGATGGGTTTCGGTGCTGGTCTGGATGTAGAGCCCATTGGAGACTTCTAAGCCGCTGTGCGAGGTGCGGACGTTGAGGACCATTTGTCCGGCATCCGAGACACCGATGACGGGGAGCGAGGTGCCGGTGCTGCTGCTTTTTTTGACGTGCCCGTAGGTGGTGAGGGTTGCCATGGTGGCAGCGTGGGCGCTGAGGTCGCTGCTGCTGGTGCCCCCGCCGTCGGTTTTGATGATGATGGCGGGGGCTTTAGTAGGGAGGACGCGGTATTTGCCGTTGGTGGTGATGGTGATGCTTTTGTCGGGGGCGCAGAAGATGGTGCTGCCGGAGTCATCGAGGGTGCAGACGTTGATGGTTTCGCCGTCGATGGCGGCGGTGACGGTTGCGGCGGCGGTGCAGTGGAAGCTGTACCACATGCCGGTTTTGGTGGTTTCGGTGGTGGTGGACATGGTGGTTTAGTTGAGGGTGATTCGCCCGCCGGTGCTGCCGATGCGGTTGACGGTGGAGGAGACGCTCATGCGGCGGCGGGCGGCGTTTTGGGTGGTGCTGCGGGTGTCGGCTTCGGTGGTGCTTTGCTGGGCGGCGGCGGCGCTGTCGGTGCTGCGCGCGATGGCGCTGTCTGCTACGGTGGCGGCTTCGGATGCGGCGCTGCGGGCGGCTTTTTTCTGCTGCCGGGCGGCGTAGAGGGAACTTCCGGCGGAGATGACGGGGCCGAGTATGCTGCTGACGGGGGCGAGTACGCTGCCGACGGTGTCGATTGCTTGTCCCATGGTGATGTTGTGGTGGTTTATTTGGTGGGTGTTCCGATGTTGTATTTGTGCATGGTGTCGCCGATGGTGCTGAGCCCGCCGCCGAGGAGTTGCCAGTTGGCGGCGGTTGACTGGATTTTCGAGGCGCGTGAGTAATAGTTTGCCATGATTTGCCCGATGGTGTAGGCATCGTCGCCCTCCTTGCGGAGGCGGGCGGCTTGGCGGCGCGCGTTTTGGTCGCTGATGGCGTAGGATTGCCCGAGGTTGGCGATGGCTTCTTCCAGGATTTGGGCGGTGGATTGTTCCTGGCGCAGTTTGCTGCCGCCTGAGGCATCGATGCCGCTGGAGGCGTTGGTGAGGCGGGTGGAGGCGATGGCGGCGCTTTGGTTTTGCCGCATGGTGCTCATTTGCTGCCCGGTGATGTAGCCGCTTTGGGCGGAGTTTTCTTCCAGCGCGTAGGCGTTGGCGTAGGCTTGGCGGCGCTGCGCGAGGGCGTTGGTGCGCGCTTCCGCGGATTGTTGCGCGTAGTTGGCGGAGTTGCTGCTGCTGTTGACGAATTGTCCCATGGGTCAGAGGCTTGGGGTTTGGTCGTTGGAGTCGCTGACTCGGGCATCTTTGAGCTTGGCGCGGCGGAGGGCGGCGTAGGCTTCTTGTTTGAGCTGCTGGGCGATGGTGAGGTTGTCGGTGAGGCGCGGGGCGATGAGGGCGGCGAGCATGAGGATGCAGGCTTCGCAGAAGGTGGGTTCGTAGTCCGGCAGGGTGATGGTGTCGATGCAGGCGCTGCTGGTGTAGGTGAGCGTGACGGAGGTGGCGCTGCTGTCGGTGTAGAGGGTGCGCCCGCAGATGGTGTAGGCTGGCAGGCTGGTGGATTCCAGCCGCAGGCAATCGACCGGTAGGGTGATGCTGCCGTCGCTGATGTTGAGGGTGATGCGCTTGCTCGCCCATGTCCAACGCGAGTAGTCAAAGCAGATGCCGAGGGCTTGCTGGGCAAAGGCTTCGCACGCGATGTGTTCGTCGCTTCCGGCGATGTCGTTGTGATCGCCGAGGCGGGCTAGCGCGTGGGTGTACAGGGTGCCTTTGTCCATGCGGTTTAATTTTAGGCTCTGTGCGGATTTTTTTCCACGTACGATTTTATACGCTGATTTTTTTTGCGAGTTGCGGTATGATGGTGGTGTTGAGTGTGTCGTTGTCAGATCAGCAGTTCCATCGTGTGCAGGCGTTCCTGGCGGACAGGGTTGCCCGCATGAGCCTTTTTTGGATTTTGGATAAGGATGGCAATTTGCGGCGATTTGAGCCGAATGCGGCTCAGCGTGAGTTTGCTGCCGGGCTGCAGGAGCACACGCGCCATTTGGTGCTGAAGGCGCGTCAGCTCGGTATTTCTACGTTTACGGAGTTGTGGATGCTGGGTGAGTTGCTGTTCCGCGCGAATTTTAAGGCGGCGATTGTGGATAAGACTCAGGATGACGGTGACGAGAAGATTGACAAGATGCGGTTTGCGTATGAGCACTTGGATTATTTGCCGGAGAATCCGTCAGCGCGTGATGTGGAGTTGGCGGCAATCGGGCGCATGATTAAGGAGTACCACGGCGATTTGGTGGGCAAGAAGCCGAGTGATGGTCGCCCCTGTGTGGTGTCGCGGACGGGGGTGCTGCAGTTTTGCCGCACGGGGTCGGTGGTGCGGGCGAGGGTGACGTATCGCGGCGGGACGATTCAGATGCTTCATGTGTCGGAGTTGGGGCGGATTTCGGTGCGTGAGCCGAAGCGGGCGCGGGAGATTGTGACGGGCTCGTTCAATTCGGCAGGCAAGAATTGTTCGATTGTGTGTGAGTCAACGCATGAGGGGGGCAAGTCGGGGACGCATTATGAGCAGGTGGTGGCGGCGATGGATAATATCGGCAAGCCGCTGTCGAATGTGCATTTCCGGTTTTGGTTTTTCCCGTGGTGGCAGGATGCGGGCTATGTGCTGGATGCGCCGCAGGAGATCGGGCGCGAGGATGCGGAGTATTTTGCCGCGATTGAGCGACAGTGTGGGATGTCGCTGCGCGAGGAGCAGAAGTGGTGGTACGTTTCTATGAAGCAGACACAGAGAAGTATGATGAGACAGGAATATCCGAGTGTGCCGGATGAGGCGCTTTCGCCGGTGATGGATGGGACGATTTTTGCCAGGGAGATTATGGCGCTGCGTGAGTCGGGCAACCTGACGCGCTCGTTTGAGCCGGAGCGGCATTTGCCGATTTACACGGCGTGGGATTTGGGGTTTTCGGATTTCACGTCTATTTGGTGGTTCCAGCCGACGGGTGACGGGCGATGGCTGGTGTTGGATTGCTACACGGCGAATAGGTTGCGCCAGGAGCATTATATCGGTGTGATGCGCGAGCATGACGCGCTGTGGGGGCATTGCGCTGTGGTGTATTTGCCGCATGATGGGGAGTCGCATAACAATCTCGGCTTGTCGTTTGCGGATGGTATGCGGCGGGCGGGGTATACGGTGCGGCGGGTGCCGCGCACGTCGGATGCGTGGTTGAGCGTGGATAACGCGCGCGAGTTGTTGCGGAGTTGCATTTTTCACAGGCGATGCAGTGAGCAGACGCGCGTGGGGGTGAAGGTTTACGATAGCGGTGTGGGGTATTTGCAGAATTATCACACGGATAATGACCGCTCGATTTGCCACGATGAGAGCAGCCATGCGAGTGATGCGTTCCGCACGTTTGCAGATGCTGTCGCGCGCGGGTTGGTGGCTCCGCACCGGGGGTATGAGGTGCGGAGTGCGAAGCCCGGTAGGTTGGATCGGGTGGTGGAGGATTACCTGAATTGATGCGCCGATGACGGTTTCCAAAACGGAAACCGTCGCGCCCCGCCGGGCGGTGTGGCTCGGCGGGGCGCGACGTTGTGAGGAGGGGATCAGATGTCAGGGAGTTTGGCGGCGGCGGCGGCGAGTTGGTCGCCGGTTGGGCGGACGTAGACGGAGTGGATGGCGGCGCTTTCGTGCCCGACAAGGCGCATGGCCATGACTTGGGAGACTCCGGCGGCGTGCAGGAGGGTGGCGACGCTGGCGCGCAGGCTGTGAAATGTTTTGCTGTGCCAGGTGCGGCGGTTGCCACCGGCGTTTTTTCCAACGAGTCCGATGCCGTGGTAGCGGACGAGTTGCGTGAATTCGCCCGATGGGTTGCTGTGGAGGTGTAGGCGGGGGTGTACCCAGATGGCTGCATCGCCGCCGATGGCGAGGGCGTTGTGGTAGCGTTCGCTCGCCCAGTCGTAGAAGTCTTGTCTCATGGGTTGGATGAGGGTGTTGGCGGTTTTCCCGGTGGTTAAGGTGACTGTGCGCTCTTCCCAGTCGAATTGCTCCCAGCGCAGGGCAAGGATGTCACCGAGGCGCTGCCCGTATGTGCCGATGCAGCAGCGTACGGCGCTTGACCATTCGTCGGGCAGTTTGTCGATGAGTAGACGGATTTCGTCGAGGCTGAATGCTTCGTGGATGACTTTTTCATCCTTGGTGTCGGGTGGGATTTTTGCTCCGGTGCATGGGTTGTTGGGCATGATGTCTGCATCGGTCGCCCAGGCAAAGGCGGAGGAGATGGCGGATAGGTCCTTTTTGACGGTGTTGCAACGTACTTCGCTGCGCCGCCTGATGATCCATTCGCGGATGTCGGCTTTGGTGATGAGTCGCGCGGGTTCGTCGGCACGCTTGCCTAGCCATTCGCAGAATTGGCGGTAGCTGGTGCGCGCGTTTTCATAGGTGGCGATGCTCACGCGCCCGAGTTTGCCGTTGAGCATGATGCTGAATAGGGCGCGTACGCTGGTGTTGTTGTAGGAGGCGTATTGTTCCGCATCGGCTCCGGCGATGCTGATGCCGACCATCATGGCGCGTTTTTCGGCTTGCGTTTTCGTGAGTCTTTCGCCAAGGTACATGCCGCCTTGATGCGGTACTTTGGTGCTTCGCCTTTTTTGCCTGCCGTCAGCTCCGATGAATGATACCATCCAGTAGGGGGAGTTTGGCGCTTTGTTGAGTGATAGTGGTCCGGTGTACATACTCGCTTAGTTGTAATTTCAGTTGCAATAAAGTTGCAAACGATAGTTTACTTCTAGGGCGGGTATGATGGACGTAAACCCTTGAAACAGCAAGGGCAATCGCAAAATGCGATTGCCCTGAGAGCGGATGGGGTGGGATTCGAACCCACGGAGGGCGCAAACCCTCGGCGGTTTTCAAGACCGCTGCCTTAAACCACTCGACCACCCATCCGTTGTTTTGCCGACCTGTCGCCGACGGGGCTCATCCTAACCCGAACAGCGCGCGCAGGCAAGCCTATTTTGTGTGTACGCCCCCGAATTGCGCCGCGCCAAAGCGGCGAACAGGGCGGCGCCTCCCTCCGGAAGCACCGCCCTGCCCAAAATCGCGTAAGTGCTGAGGCTTACTTCTCGCTCAGGGAGCCGATGCCGGGCAGAATCTTGCCCTCCAGCAGCTCAAGGGAGGCGCCGCCGCCCGTGGAGCAGAACGAGAGCTTGTCGGCCACTTTGAACTTCTTGGCCGCCGTCACGGAATCGCCGCCGCCCACGATGGTGGTGGCGTTGCCTTCGGCGAGGCATTCGGCAATCGCCTTGGTGCCCTTGGAGAAAGCATCGAGCTCGAACACGCCCAACGGACCGTTCCAGAGCACGGTCTTGGCGCTGCGGAGAATGGCGCAGAACTCCTCGATGGCCTTGTCGCCGATGTCGATACCCATACCGCCCTCGGGAACCTCGCCGCCCTCGGCCCAGGGAGCGGTGCAGTGCGTCTCGGCAC
>JBJEVK010000110.1:0-8874 GCA_051884295.1 Akkermansia sp. | reverse complement strand
AATGTGGCCACAGATGAACTTTTTTCGTAAACCACAAAAATTGGTGTTGACCCAACTTTTTTCGTAAACCACAAAAATTGGTGTTGACCCCCTCTTCACTGACAGACAAAAAAGCCTCGGACTGACGCCCGAGGCTTTTTGCTGTCAAGCGGATGATGGGACTCGAACCCACGACATCAACCTTGGCAAGGTTGCGCTCTACCACTGAGCTACATCCGCGCGATTGCTCGCTCTGTTCTTCCTAACCACCGCAGGGGTGGGAAGCGGGGGTGATTATAGCAACAATCGCAGGCTTGGCAAGCCTTTTTTTGCATTTTGTGCGAAAAAATTTGCACTCGAGGCGCAACGCGCGTGCGAAAAGGGTGAGATTTGGCTTTACAGGTTGCCTGTTTCTGCTTACCATGCTGGTGTTAGGCGGAGTGCTTCCCGTCTCCGCCGGCAGATGACAGGGAACGATGAGTATCGGTGACGGCAGAGATGGTAAGATGCGGGCGGCGATGGCGCGCGGGCGCTTGAGTGGCCGCTTGGCGGGGCTGTCGCTGCCGCGCCAGATTATCGCGATTGCGGGTTGGCCGCTGCTGGAGCAGGTGATGGCCTTTATCTGCGCGTCGACCTCGCTGTTTTTGGCGACGCGCATGGGACGCACGCCGGAGGAGACGACGGCGCTGGCGGCGGGTATCGGGGTGGTGGGCTATGTGATGTGGATGGGCTTTCTGTTGCAGGGGGCTGTGGGGATGGGGGCGACGGCGGTGGTGAGCCGCATGACGGGGGCACGGCGTTTTGCGGAGGCGAATGCGGCAGCGAATCAGGCGGCGCTGCTGGGGCTGCTGGCGGGGTTGCTCAGTGCGTTGCTGATGTTTTTCGGTTCACCGTTTTTGGTGTGCCGCGTGGTGGAGTTGACGGGGGCGGCGCAGGAGGTGGCGTTGCAGTACATGCGGACGGCGGCGTGGGTGGCGGTGTTCAGCGGGGTGGTGTTTGCGCTGAATGCGTCGCTGCGCGGGTCGGGGGATACGCGGACGCCGTTTTTGGTGATGTTGTGTGTGGATGGTCTCAACACGCTGCTGAGTGTGGTGCTGGTGGATGTGTTCGGCATGGGGATTGATGGCTTGGCGTGGGGGATGCTGGGGGGCATGGGGGTGGCGTGTGCGTTTTTGCTGGGGATGCTGCTGTGGCGTGCGCTGCGCTTGCGCCGCGAGCGCGCGGGGGCGGATTTGGATGCGTTTGCGGAGCAGCGGGGGCTGGCGTATGTGCCACCGCTGCATCTCTCGCCCCGGGCGCTGCTGCCGCAGCCGCTCATGCTGTTCCGCATTGTGTCGGTGGGGGTGCCGCAGGCGGTGGAGCAGGTGGTGATTTGGGTGATTCAGCTCTACATTATCAGCGTGATTTCGCACTTGGGCGATGCGGCGGTGGGGGCGCACAATATCGCGATCCGCATCGAGTCCATCAGCTTTATGACGGCGTTTGCGCTGGGGATTGCGGGCTCGACGATTGTGGGGCAGTACCTCGGCGCGCGCAATATCCGCATGGCGCTGGAGGCGGCGCGCCGCTGCCTGCATTTTACGCTGTGGGTATGCGGGGCGATGGGGGTGGTGTTTTTCCTGTTCCCGACGCTGTTTGTGGCGGTGTTTGCGAAGGAGTCGCCCGCGCTGCTGGCGGCGGCGGTGCCGGTGGTGCAGGTGTTTTTGATTGCGGAGCCGCTGTACGCGGGGATGTTGTCCATCAAGATGTGCCTGCGCGGCGCGGGGGATACGCTGCGCGTGATGTGGGTGTCGTTCGGCTCGATGGGGCTCATCCGCGTGGGCGGTCTGCTGCTGTGGCAGTACTGCGCGCCGGAGTCGATGACGCTGGTGGGGATTTGGCTGCTGTTTACGGTGGACATGGCGGTGCAGTTCGGCATCCTGCGCCGCATGCTTTACGGCTTGCGCTGGACGCGGCGGCAGGTGTGAGCTCCCTGCGCCGCCCCGGTTCAGTGGTAGATGCGCGGCAGCCGGGGGCCCAGTCCGGTGAAGATTTCCCAGACGATGGTGCCGGCGCGTTCAGCTACTTCGGTGGCGGGGATATGCTCGCCGATGAGTTCGACGGTGTCGCCTGGGCGCACGTCGGGGGCGTCGCTGACATCGACCATGATCTGGTCCATGGTGACTCGCCCGAGCATGGGGCAGAGTTTGCCGCCGATGCAGACGCGCGCGCCGCTGCCGGAGAGGCGGCGGCTCCAGCCGTCGGCGTAGCCGATGCCGATGGTGGCGACGCGGGTGGGGCGGGTGGTGATGTAGGTGCGCCCGTAGGCGACGCCGTGCCCGGCGGGCAGCTCGCGCACGAGAGAGACGCGCGCGGAGAGGCGCAGCGTGGGGCGCAGGACGCCGTCGTAGATGGAGGCCATGGGGGCAATGCCGTAGAGCAGCAGCCCGGGGCGCGCGAGGTTGGCGACAGGGATTTCGTAGCCCAGCTCGCCGGCGCTGGCGGCGATGTGGCGGTAGCGCAGGCGGAAGTGCGGGCTGAGCAGCTTCACGCAATCGCTGAAGAGTTCGATTTCGCGCTGGGTGTAGGGCACATCCTCGTCGGCGGCGGGGAAGTGGCTCATGAGCCCGTCGATGCGCAGGTGCTGCATGCGGCGCAGCGGCTCGATGATGCTGCCCAGCTCGCCGGGCAGGAAGCCCTCGCGCCCCATGCCGGTGTCGACGGCGAGGTGGCAGACGAAGGTTTTGTCGTAGAGGGCGGCGAGTTGCTCAAAGTGCTCGGCTTCGTCGAGGGTGGAGAGGGTGCAGCACCAGTTGTTGAGCACGATTTCCTCGCGTTCGTCGGGGAAGCTGGGGCCGAGGATGAAGGGTTTGGTGCGCACGCCCGCGCGGCTCAGGCGGCGGGCTTCGCCTGCGTTGGCGACGCCGAAGAAGGTGATGCCGTCGTTGTCCAGCCGCCGCGCCACGGGTTCAAGCCCGTGTCCGTAGGCTCCGGCCTTGATGACGGGCATGAGCGCGGTGTCGGGCAGCGCCTGGCGGGCTATATCCAGGTTGTGGGCGATGGCTTCCAGGTCGACATCCACCCACGCGCGCGAGGGGCTTTCGTGGTTCATGGCGGCTCGACTCTAGCACCATTCCCCCCGCCTGACAAGGGCAAAACGCCCGCGACTGCGGCAGAAAACCCACTTCGCGCTTGACTCTCAGGGGCTCGCTCGTTAGGATGACGCCGAGGCACGCGCGTCCACTGTACGTGCCAGAGCCCCCGGGAGGCGGCGGGATGCCGCAGGAAATAGATGGGGAAGGCGGTGAGAATCCGCCGCTGTGCCGCAACCGTGTGGCGCGCTGCAAGCAGCGCCGAGTCGGAATGCCAGCCATGGGGGCTTGCCGGAACGCGGGGTGGCGATGCACCACCCCAACCCATGGCCGAACCCAATGAAACAGAAACAGAATGCGCCCCTGTGGGGTGCTACACGCGTTGTGCCTGCCCTTGTGTTGGCAGGCTCCTGCGCTTGGGCTCAGGATGAGCCTCAGGCGGAAATCGAAACGGAGCTCGCTCCCGTCACCGTCTCGGCACACGGCGGACAAGCCGTGCCCTACAGCGACACGGGTGTCTCCGTCACCGTCCTCAACCCCGCCGAGCTGCGCGACACGCAGCAGCTCTACAATGTGTCTGATGCGCTGACGACACAGGTGCCCGGGGTCTATGTGATGCCCGGCGGCGGCATTAACCAGCGGGGTAATATCTCCTACCTGGTGGTGCGCGGCATGAAGAACGATGCCTACACGCAGCTCATGCTCGACGGCATGCGCCTCAACTCCGGCTCGGGCAACGGGCTGGTGACGAGCAATGTGCTGGCGCGCGCCAATACCTTTGATTTGGGCACGTTGGAGCTGCTACGCGGCGCAGAGGCTGCTACCTACGGCGGCGGCAGCATGGCGGGTGTGCTGTACATGCAGACCCCCAAGGGCGCGGGCAAGCCGAGTCTGACGCTTTTCAACGAGGGCGGCAGCCACGACAGCTACATCGGCAATCTCACCGCGCAGGGCGAGGTGGGCAAGCTGGCTTACTTCCTCTCCGCGACCTACGAGCACACCAATAATGATATGGAGACGCTCGGTAACGGGGATGTGCAGCTCAAACATGCCGGACGCTACGCCAACCGGACGGAAGCCCTGCGCCTGGACTATGCGCTCAATGAGTCTGCCGATGTCACCCTCACCTACCGCCGCGAGGATGCTGACTACGGAGCCCGGGCTTCCGATTGGAGCACCTATCCGCCCACAGCCGTTGTCTCCCCCTATGTGTTCATCAGCAACCTGCTGACGGCCAAGGTCGCAACGAAGGTCAACACGCGCTACAGCACGAGCCTGATGGCGGGCTACTACGGCAGCGACAGCAGCATGCCGTCACCGGGCTACCCCTATACCCAAAACCTCCGCAATGTGCAGGTGGAGTGGCGCAACGCCTACCGCTGGAACGAGCATCACCGCAGCACCGGCGGGCTGGCGTGGAACCGCAGCCTGTACACCGCCGACAGCGGCAGCGGCACACGCAACAACAGCCGCAGCCTGGAAAACGTGTACGCCCTCTTCGCCGAGCATGTCTACAGCCCGCGCAAGGGGTGGGAGAACAGCCTGGCGCTGCGCTGGGATCAGAGCAGCGTCTTTTCCGGTCTGCCGACGGCGCGTGCGGCAAGCTCCTACCGCTTCAACCGCGAGCGCAGCCGACTCTTCGGCAGCATCGGCAAGGGTTACCTCGCCCCCACCTCCTTCCAACGCAGCGGCAACACCTACAATTACTATGGTGCGCTCTATCACGGCAACCCCGACTTGGATGTCGAGCAGAATCTGACGGTTGACGCAGGTTTCGAGCAGGAATACCTGCGCGACCACCGCGCTTCGGTCACCCTGTTCTGGGCGCGGCTGGAGGATCACATCGGCACAGAGAACCGAGCCGATGGTTATCACTACATCAATGAGCGCGGGCACAGCACCGCTCAGGGTGTTGAGCTGGCGCTGCGCGGCACTTGGGAGCGCGCGTGGAACACGGGCTACACGCTCTCCTACACGCTGACGCAGCCCAAGTCCGACGACCGCCAGCTGGCCGACACCGCGCGGCAGGTCTGGACGGGTGACCTCCACACCAGCCCCACGGAGCGCTTCACCACCGGTGTGGGGCTGAGTGCTGCCGTCGGGCGCACGGATTACAGCGGCAAGCGGCAGGATTCTTATTACATCCTGCGCTGGTACGCCCACTACACGGTCAGCGAGCACCTGAAGCTTCACCTGCGCGTGGAGAATCTCACCAACCAGCGTTTCGTGGCAGAGCCATCGTGGGTGTCGGATGCGGACAGTCTGCTTAACGCCGGCACGAGTGTTCACGCGGGCTGCACACTCAGCTTCTGATGCGCGCGTCTTGGCTTCTGCCGCTGCTTGCCGTTCCGGCGCTGCTCCTTTGGGCCGTGCCGCGGGTGCTCACGTCCCCCGCCGAGCCCACGGCGGCGGCGGCGGGCTCCCAAGCCGCCCCCTACCCTGCCGATTGGCGCGAGCGCGCGGCGCGGGTGGGGGGCTTACGCCTCTGTTGGGGCATCGAGGAAGAAATTCCCGCCGACTTGGTGCGACAGGACGGTGCCGGGCAGCCGGACATCGGCTCGCCACGCGCCGTCCGCGGCGGGCGGGTACGACTGAGCTGCCCCGGTCCCTACCCCGCGCACTGGCTGCGCTTCGGCAGCACGCAGCCGCAGTTTTTCCACGACAACGCTTTTCGCACGGTGGATATTCCTCTAGTGATGCGCCACCCGCAGACGGGAGCCTCCCTACCCGGCACAGCGGCGGCGTGGGCTGTGCGGGGTCGCCAGGTGTTCTTTTTCCTGCGCGCGGGGGTGCGCTACAGCAATGGGCGCCCCCTGCGCGCGGGGGATTACCTGCTGGGGGCTTTGCTGCGCGCGGAGTGCGGCGATGGCGGGGCGCAGGTGCTGGCGGAGGAGGCCGAGGAGCTGCGGGTGTACGGCGACGCCGCGCTCGCGCTGACGCTGCGGCACCCCTCGCCCTGCCCCGAGCAGAGCGCCGCCGCGCTGCTGATGGCTGCCGAGCCCTCGTTCTACGCCGCATTCGGCAGCGATTACCGCGAACGCTACGCGCAGCGCATTCCCCCCACCACGGGGGGCTACCGCGTGGGGCGCTGTGAGCGCGGGCGGCTGGTGGTGCTGGAGCGCGTGCGTGACTGGTGGGGGCGCGAGCAGCCCTACCTGCGCCACAGCTGCAACGCCGATGCCGTGGAATACCATTTTCTCACCGATGAGGCACAGGCCTGGGAGTTCCTGCTGCGCGGGCGGCTCGATGCCCTGCAAACGCGCAACCTGACGGCGTGGCACCGCCGCGCGGAGGAGTGCGAGGCGGCGGGGCTGCGGCGGGTGCAGCTGCGGGCGGCGGAGTACCCGCTGCCGCCCTACGGCATTGTCCTTAACGCGCGCACGCTGCGCGATGCGAACCTGCGCTGCGGGCTGCTGCACGCGCTGGACATGGAGCGCGCCACCGAGCTGCTCTTCCGCGGCGAGGCCGAGCGCGCCGCCAAGCTTTTCGAGGGCTACGGCGCCCTGAGCGCGCCTGCGGGCGAGCCGCCCCGCTATGACCCGGCCGCCGCGCGAGCGGCTTTTGCCGCCGCCGGCTACACGCAGGCGGGCAGCGACGGCATTCTGCGCCGCCCCACGGGCGAGCCGCTGCGGGTGCGGCTCTGCTACACGCCGAACGAGAAGGTGAGCACGCTGGTGCAAGTGCTCCTCGCGGGGGCGCGGCGCTGCGGGGCGGAGCTGGTGCCGGATGCCCTGCCCTGGCAGTCGGCGGCGCAGCAGGTGCAAGAGGGGCGCCACGAGTTGCTCTTCTGGGCAACGGCTGCGGACACGCCCCTGCCGCGCCCGCGCCGCCTGCTCCACAGCAGCGCCTCGGGCTACGATGCGCCCTTCGGCGCGCAGGATGCCGCGCTGGATGCGCTGATTGAGCGCTACGAGGCAGCGCCCGATGCCGCGGCGCTCGCCGCCATCGAGCAGCGCGTGCGCGAGCTGGCGCTGTGGCTGCCCGGCTGGCGCGAGAACCGCGTGTACCTGCTGCATGCGCCGCGCCTGCAGCTCCCGAGCGAGCAGGAGGGGATCTTCACCGCCGCCGCGCCCTACGAACCGGGGCAGGCTAACCTCTACTGGCTGCAACCATGAGCCGCCGCTTCGAGCGATGCACCCGCGACCGAGCGGCACAACGCCGCGCGCGCCTGCTGGCCGCCGCGCGCGGCCGCGCGCTCGCCGTGCTTGCCCTGCTCGGTCTGTCGACCCTGGTCGCGGCGCGGCTTCCCCACCCACGGGGCGCAGCCGCGGGCGCACAAATACCCCTGACGGCGCGGCTCTGCGAAGCCGCCGCCCCACGGCCGCAGCGCCCCCATCCGCCCGCCTCCCTACCTGCCCCGCTGCCGGAGGCGGACATCCGCCTGTGCGCCGTCGAATCCGAACACACCATGGCCGAGCTGCCCCCGGTGCCGGAACTGCCCGAGCTGCCTGTGCTCCCGCCGGACGCCGAGTGGGACGCCCCCCCCGAGGCGCTGCCGACAAGGACGCCCTCCCGTCACGCCGCTGTGGCGCGCAGCGCGACACCGCCCACGGACACGGCAGCGCCGCTCCGCCCGCCCCGCTACCGCCACGCGCCCGCGCCACCCTCGCTCTCCCCGCCCCGAGCCGCGCAGCTGCGCGTGCGCATCGCCGTCTCGGCGCAGGGCGAGCCCACCGCCGTGGAGATTCTGGAGAGCAGCGGGCACAGCGAGCTCGACCGCCGCACCCGCGCCTGGGTGCTGGCGCACTGGAGCTTTTACCCTGCGCAGCGCGCCGACGAGAGCCCGGCGCCCTCCGCCGTCATCACCCGCATCATCTTCGAGGACGCGGGCTGAGGCGCTCATTCGCACAAATCGGCGATGTAACGGATGAAAGCCGGGTCATCGTGGCGGCAGATCAGCGGCGCGCCCGTGTCCAGCGCGGCGATCTGCTCCTCCTCGGCGGGGGAAAGCTCAAAATCGAAGATGGCGATATTCTCGCGCATGCGCTCCACGTGCGTGGTCTTGGGGATGCAGGCAATGCCGCGCTGCACCAGACTGCGCAGCGCCACCTGGGCGGCGGTCTTGCCGTGCGCCGCGCCGATGCGGCGCAGCACCGCGTTGCGGAACATGTCGTTCTTACCCTCGGCCAGCGGCCCCCACGACTCCGTCACCGTGCCGTAGCGCGCCATCTGCGCCTGCAACGCGCGCTGCTGGCAAAAGACATGCGTCTCCACCTGATTCACGGCGGGAATCACCCCCGAGAACTCCACGAGGTCCTGGTAGCGGTCGCGCAGGAAGTTTGACACCCCGATAGCGCGCACCTTGCCCGCCTTCTGCGCCGCCACCATGGCGCGCCATGTGCCGTAGTAATCCCCGTAGGGCTGGTGGATGAGCAGCAGGTCGATGTAATCCGTGCGCAGCTTGCGCAGCGAGGCATCAATGGAGGCTGCCGCCTGCTTCTCCCCCGCGTGGCTCACCCACACTTTGGTGGTGATAAAAACCTCCTCGCGCGGCCAGCCGCCCGCAGCCAGCGCCTGCCCCACGCCCTCCTCGTTCTCGTAGGCCTGCGCCGTGTCAATCGCCCGATAGCCGGAGCGCAGCGCATCGGTCACGCAACGCGCGCAGGCATCGGGAGTCACCTGATACACACCGAAACCGAGCAGCGGCATCTGCACCCCGCCCCTGAGAGTCACATATTCCATAACATCCCCATTGTAACCGCTGCGTCCGTGGATGTCAACCGACTGTTTGCCGCCGAACACCCCAACCGCGAGGCAAAACCGCACCGACCGCGCTGAATTGCAAGACTAAATGCGACAAAGCGAAAACAACTTCATTTTAGGC
>JBJEVK010000109.1:0-2065 GCA_051884295.1 Akkermansia sp. | reverse complement strand
GTGGCCACAGATGAACTTTTTTCGTAAACCACAAAAATTGGTGTTGACCCAAAAATTGGTGTTGACCCCTCTTCATTGACAGACAAAAAAGCCTCGGACTGACGCCCGAGGCTTTTTTGCTGTCAAGCGGATGATGGGACTCGAACCCACGACATCAACCTTGGCAAGGTTGCGCTCTACCACTGAGCTACATCCGCGACGGATTTTGTCTTGCGCCTCTCTCCGAGAGAAGGCGGGAACATTATAGCGAATGCAGAGCCCTTGGCAAGACTTTTTTCTGGTTGCAGATCGAAATAAGTGTGATGCATGAAGCAAGCCATCCCGGGAATATGAACTTGACAGGGTGGGTGGGGTGTTGTACATTGCTTTCGTGAGCACGGGGTTTCCTTTGGTGAGTATTGTCATGCCCATCTATCGGGTAGAGCCCTATGTCGCCGAGAGTATTCGGTCGGTATTGGCTCAGGATTACCCTGCTTTGGAGCTGATTTTGGTGGATGACTGCGGCGGGGATCGCAGCGTGGAGATTGCCTGCGAGCTGTTGGAGGCGAGTTCCGTGCCTTGGAAATTGCTGCGGCATGACCAAAATCGGGGACAGTCTGCGGCAAGAAATACCGGGGAAGCGCAGGCCGAGGGCGATTATTTGTTCTTTGTCGACAGCGATGATTATCTTGCGCCCGACTGCCTGTCGCTGCTGGTGCGGGAGGCGGAGCGCACGGGGGCAGAGATGGTGTTCGGCAATTATATGAATGAGCAGGAGGGAGTTCTTTCTCCCGGTTTTTACACGCGCGCTGCCGATGCCGTTCCGGAGACTGAGCCGCTGCGGGCGCATGTCGGCTTCCGCTTGCCCTCTGTCGTGTGGAATCGATTGTTGCGCCTGAAGTGGTACCGAGCCACGGGGGTACGTTTTATCGAGGGCATTCTGCACGAGGATGAGCCCTGGTCCTTGGCGCTCGCTTTTCGCAGTAGACACATTGCTTTTGTTAACAAGATTACCTATTTCTACAGGCAGAACCCTGCTTCGAGCATGCATGACCCCGCCCATTACATGCGCCGTGCGCAGGCTTGTGTCCTGTTGTTGCAGTTTTCGCGGCAGCAAATCGACCGTTATCGCTCGGCGTTGCCGCAGGAATATGTGCTTTGGCACCACCGCAACATGATGGGGACTCTTCGCAATTATTGTGTGCGCTGGAGACTCCCGAATCAGCAGCACTACTGCCGCGAGGTGCTTCGCTATGCCTGGCTTCCGTCGTGGCGGGCTCTGGCGTTGATTCCGCTGCGCGAGGGCAAGGCTCTCTACGTCCTGAGCTTCTTCCTGCCCGCATACGTGGCGTGTCGGGTGAATTTTCGGTTGATAGCTCTGATTGATTTCATCAAACTGATAAAGGCGGTGGCGTGTGAACGTTCCCGCAGCAGAGTTGATGAAAAGGGTGAATGTGTTCAAACGAGGGAGTAACGTGATGGTTGACAATATGAAGCGTGATGCCAATGAGGTGTGTCCCTCGATGCCGCTTATTATTCCGGTGTACAATGCTGCGGCCTATTTGGGTTAGTGCTTAGAATCCATCAGGTCACAAAGCTTTGGGTATCACGAATCACTTGTATGATCGTTGGAGACGATACTCGGATGAGGCCTTGACACGCATGCTCGGCGAGTCGGTGCTCCTGCTGGAGCTGCTCGATCGCATTTGCCCGCCTGATCGCTTGAGGCAAATGAAGCGTGTGCTTTGTCGCCGTCTGGTGGGACATTTGACATGGTGTATGGGGAGAATAGCTCCCGAGCGTCGAGGTAAGCTTGTCCTTTATTCGGCGTGGCGCTTTCTGCGGGCAGGGCGAGTTGCCCTTGCGTTCTTTTATTTCAGACGCCTGTATCCCGGCCTGCGGTGGGCGCGAGGATGCTTTGTAATACTGAAGCGATGGGGAATCAAGTTTACTTCCTCCGAGAGCACAGAACCGAGGGGGGGACGTGTCGTGATTCTGAATTTGGCAGGCTGTCATAATTATGGTGCGAATTTGACGGCGTATGCCCTCCGTATGCAGTGTTGTCAATGGGGGTATCTTGTTGATC
>JBJEVK010000108.1:0-37792 GCA_051884295.1 Akkermansia sp. | reverse complement strand
GCCGTGCCCTCTCGAGCCGCCCCGTAGCGGGGTGCCGCTGACTATACACCTCCGAAATCCGAACGTCAAGCACCTTTTTGAATTTTTTTTTCGTTTTTTTGGGCAGCCAATCCGATCAAAAACGTCTAAAAAGACTAAAATGAATGCGTAGCGACTACAGCCACTCCAAAAGCAAAGCCTCCCCCGGCGCCACACAAACAGGCAAACCCTCCGCATCCAGCAGCGCACTATCCGCCGACAACGGCGGCGCAGAATCATCCGTCAACGACACAAAACTGAAGCCTCCCGGCTTCTTCCCCGCCCACTCCTGCGCGTGCAGCGGAATGTGAATACGCGTCTCCGCCGCCAACTCCGGCGACAAATTCACCACCGCCAGCACCGTTGTACGGCTCGCGCGATCGTGGCGCAAGAACGCGCAAAGATAATGCCCCGACACCGCCTCCCCCGCCGCGCGACCATAGCCCGGCGACTCACGATTCGCCCAGTTCAGCCCGTAGAACGCCCCCTGCGACAAGGCCGGATGCTGCAACAACCGCAGCAGACAACCCGTTCTCTCGCGCCGCGCCGCCAGCTCCGGACTCAGCGCCGCCCCGTCGCAAGCACCGCCGTTGTACCAGCGCTGCACATGCGGCAGGTAAGTGTAATCAAAAATACTCGTGCGGCCATCCCCCCCGCCGTAGCCTCCCGGCGCCTCGCACGACTCCGCCAGCTCCTGCCCATTGTACAGCAGCACCGGCCCGCGCGTCGACGCGAACTGCATCACCGACAAGGCCGCCTGCACACGCGTCCCCTGCCCGCCCCAATACTGCGGAGCGCTCAGGCGGGGCTCATCGTGATTCTCCAAATAACGCAAGCCGCCGCAGAACAAGGGCGCATCGGGATTGTTCACCGCATCCAGCTCATTCGCCCACAGCCCACGCTCGTACACCGCACGCAAACGCTCATAGGCGCGGCTGTCGTACACCGCATCAAAACCCGCCGCCAGCAGCGCCGGCGCCACGGCTCCCTGCGCCAGCGACATCGCATCATCATACCCCTCCGCCACGAACAACACCGCCGCATCCCGCAAGCGCGAGCGCGCAATCAGCCAGCGCCAAAACGGCGGCGGCACCATGTGCGCCATATCGCAGCGGAAACCACCCACCCCCAGCCCCTGCCAATACGCCACCACCTCATTCATCAGCAGCCATGTGCGCGGCACCGAGCGGTCATCCGCCATAATCCCCGGCAGCGCATTCGCATTCGTCGCACCGTGCGTGTAATCGTAGCCGTAGTTCAGCTTCACCGTCTCGTACCAATCGCAGGCATCCGGGTGCCACGACGCCACATTATTGCCCGTCACGCGCCCACGCCCCCGCTCGGGCACAAACTCGCCCTCGGGGAGCTTCATCGGCCGATCCGGCCAAGTGTCCTGAAGATAGAAAAACGCATTGTCGCGGGCAAAAAAGCGGCGCGAGTCATCCTGCGCGCCGAACGCCCGCTCCGGGAAGCGCCGCGAAGCGTATGCCCGCGACAAGTGGTTGGGGATCAAATCCATCATCGGAACCAACCCACAGCGGCGGCAGCGGCGCAGAAGCGCGCAGAACTCCTCCAAGCGCTGCTCAGGCTGCTCGGCCAAATCGGGGTCCACATCGTAGTAATCCGTCACGGCATAGGGGCTGCCCGCGATCCCCTTCACCACGCAGGCCGGGTCAGCGGGCAAACCGGGATGCGCCGTCTGCGTGGCATGGCGCAACACCCCCGTGAGCCACACATGCGTCACCCCCAGCGCCGCCAACGAGCGCAGCGCGGCCTCGTTCACCCCGTTAAAGGTACCGCAACCGTTCTGCTCACGGCTGCCGCAAGGCACCCCCCCGGACTGCATGTTGGAAAAATGACGGACAAAAAGCTGATAAATGACAGGACGCATCGTGTCTCCTATACTAGCACAACGCGCGCGGCATTTCAAGATTTCATCGGGCTCTCGCGCGCGAAAAAAGGCGTGACTTCATCCCCGGCGGCTGCTACAATACGGCCAAGAGATTATGAAATACCAAGGTCTTTACACCGCGATCATCACCCCCTTCCGCAACGGCGAAGTGGATTACGAGGCGTTCCGCGCCCTGATTGAGGCGCAGATTGCCGCCGGGGTCGACGGCATTGTGCCCGTGGGCACCACGGGCGAATCGCCCACGCTGTCGCACAAGGAGCACATGGACGTCATTGCCGCCGCCATCCGCACGGCTGCGGGGCGCATCCAAGTCATCGCCGGCACCGGCTCCAACTCCACCGCCGAGGCCATCGCCATGACGCAGGAGGCCGAGCGCCTGGGCGCGGACGGCACCCTGCAGGTCTGCCCCTACTACAACAAGCCGAGCCAGGAGGGCGTCTACCGCCACTTTAAGGCCGTGGCCGACAGCTGCTCGCTGCCCGTGCTGCTCTACAGCATCCCCGGACGCAGCGGCATCGAGATTGCCGTGGACACCGTGGCGCGCCTGGCGGCGGACTGCCCCAACGTGGTGGCCATCAAGGAAGCGGGCGGCAGCGTGGAACGCGTCAACCAGCTGGTGCAGGCGCTGCCGGAGAGCTTCTCCGTACTCAGCGGCGATGACGGCCTGACCGTCCCCTTCATCTCCTGCGGCGCCGTGGGCTTGGTCTCCGTGACCTCCAACGTTGCGCCGGTCGCCATGCGCGAGCTGGTGGATGCCGCGCTGTCGGGCGACGGACACCAAGCCCTGGCCTTGCAGAAGAAGTATTACCCGCTGATGAAGGGACTGATGAGCTTGGACACCAACCCCGTACCCATCAAGGAAGCGCTGGCGCTGCGCGGCGACACGGCGCGCGAGATGCGTCTGCCCCTCGCGCCGCTGAGCGACGACAAGCTGGCGAAACTCTCCGCGCTGATGCAGCGCTTCGGCCTGCTCTAACCCCACCCGACACCCACTGAAGAGCATGAAAAAAATCCTTGTCACGGGCATTTCGGGGCGCATGGGGCACGCCGTGCGCGAAGCGGTGGAGCAGCATCCCGACACACAGCTGGCATCCACGCACGACGTGGGTGAGGACATCGACGCCGCACTGAGCCACGCCGATGTCGCCATTGACTTCTCCTTCCACGGCTTCACCACGGAGCTGCTGCACAGCGCGCTGGCGCAGCACAAACCGCTGGTCATCGGCACCACGGGGCACACGCCCGAGGAGCGCGCCGCCATCGTCGACGCTGCCAAGAGCATTCCCATCGTCTTTGCCTCCAACTACTCCGTGGGCGTCAACACCCTGTTCTGGCTGACGCGCAAAGCGACCCGCATCCTCCGCGACTACGACATCGAGATTGTCGAGATGCACCACCACAACAAGCTCGATGCGCCGAGCGGCACGGCGCGCACGCTGGCTGAGGTCGTCTGCGAAGAGACGGGCATGGACTACGACAAGGACGTGCGCCACGGCCGCGAGGGGCTCGTGGGTGCCCGCCCGCAGCGCGAAATCGGCATGCACAGCCTGCGCGGCGGCGATGTGGTGGGCGACCACACGATCATCTACGCCACGGAGGGCGAGCGTGTGGAGCTGACACACAAGGCAAGCAGCCGCATGACCTTCGCGGGCGGTGCGGTGCGCGCGGCGCTGTGGCTGGCGGACAAGCCCGCCGGGCTGTACAACATGCAGGATGTCCTCGGATTCACGGACTGACATGGCCGCAACCACCTCCCCGACGACGGACGGGCACAGCGCGGCGACCGACGCACGACCGATGCGCCGCGTGGGCTTCTCGCTGGGCTCGAACATGGGCAACCGCCTGGCGATGCTCGAGCGCGCCTGCGACCGCCTGGCCGAGCAGTTCGGCAGCCTTCGGCTCTCGCAGGTGTACGAGACCGACCCCGTGGACTGCCCCGAGGGCTCCCCGGCCTACCTCAACGCCTGCGTCGAGGTGGAGACGGACATGCCCGCCGAGGAGATTCTGGCGCTCTGTCTGCGTACGGAGACGGAGCTGGGGCGCGTACGCGGCACGGTGTACGGCACCCCGCGCACCTGCGATATCGACCTGCTGTACTGCGGCGATGAGGTGCTGCACACGGAGGCGCTGACCCTGCCGCACCCCCTGATGACGGAGCGCGCCTTTGTGCTGCAGCCGCTCAGCGACATCGACCCGCTGCTGGTGCTGCCGGGGCAGAGCCGCACGGTGGCCGAGCTGCTGGAGGCGCTGCCGCCCGAGCACGCTGTTGTGCTTTACCCCCTGTAAGTTATGAATGAGAAAGTCGCTGCGGTGCTGGCCAAGAAAGGCCGAGCCCCCGTTGCCGAGTTGACCGCCTATGATTACCCGACCGCCCGTCTGCTCGACGAGGCAGGCATCGACATGATTCTTGTGGGCGACTCGCTCGGCATGGTCGTCATGGGTTACCCCGACACGACCCACGTCACCATGGAGCACATGCTGCACCACTGTGCCATGGTCGCGCGCGGGGTCAAGCGCGCCCTCGTCATCGCCGACATGCCCATCCACAGCTTCGACACGCCCGAGCAGGCGCTGGCCAACGCCCGCCGCCTGATGGACACGGGGGTGGATGCCGTCAAGCTGGAGGGCGGAGCCGACAAGGAGGAAGTCATCCGCGCCATCACCTCGGCGGGCATCCCCGTGCAGGGGCACATCGGCCTGCTGCCGCAAAAGGTGCTGGAGGAGGGCGGCTACCACATGAAGGGCAAGACCGACGAGGAAGCCGCCGCCATCATGCGCGACATGGAAGCCGTGGTGCGCGCCGGAGCTTTTTCGCTGGTCATGGAATGCACCAAGTCCGCCGTTGCCGCGGCGGTAACGCGCGCCTGCCCCGTCGTGACCATCGGCATCGGCGCGGGGCACGGCACCTGCGACGGCGAAGTGCTGGTGCTGCACGATGCCATGGGCGCGTTCCCCTGGTTCATGCCCAAGTTTGCCACGCAGTTCGCTCAGGTAGGCGCGGCTATCACGCAGGGTGTGCGCGACTACATCGCCTCGCTGCGCCTCCCCGAGTAATTTTGGGTGGGGGCAGAGCCCGCGCCAAGCGTGCGGGCTGTGCGCCTAGCAGGCTCCCGCGCCGCATGGGCTCAGGGCTGCGTGCAGCGCCACTTCCAATCGCGCAGCATCACGGCAAAGGGCTCGCGCGCATCGAGCGCTGCGGCGTAGGGGTCGGCAGCAAAAGCGCGATCGCGCTCGCCGTGCAGCAACAGCAGCAGGCAGCGAGCTTCCGCCGCCAACGCCCCGGGCTTGAGCTGCTGCGCCACAGCCTCGACATCCAAGGGATGCGTGTCGAGCGGCACACCCCGCTTCTCCAGAGCGGCCAACAGCGCCTCCGCGACCTCGCAAATCTCCGTCTGCAGCGCCATCTCCTCCCGCTCGCGCGGCGTGCGCCCCGGCAGCGCCCGCCACGCCGCCAGCAGGTCACGAGCCTCCGCCGGCCGATCCTGACGCATGGCGCGCTGCGCCCGCTCCCGCAGTGCCTCAGCCGCCACCTGCGGCAAGCGGCTGCGGTAAGACTTCAGCATCGGCATCATCTCTGCCTCGCGCTCCGTCAGGGCCGAGCGCGCCTCCTCCATCGCCTCCAGCGCCGCCGGATAATCCCCCCTCTCCGCCGCCGCCTGTGCCCGGCACACCGCGACAGCGACTGCCACCACCGGCGGGTGCTCCCCCGACAACTCGGACGACTCCGGAAGCTCCCGCAGCAGCTCTGCTGAACCCTCCCCCAGCAGCACCGCCGCCCGCGCCAGCTGCGCAGCCGCCGCCTGCAAAGGCGCGTAGCGACTCGTGCGCGCCAGCTGCATGGCAGCGGGCAGCGCCTGCCCCACCTGCCCCTGCCGCATCTCCTCCTCCAGCTGCCGATAGCTCGCCGCCTCTTCCCATACAGGGGCATCCTCCACCGCCAGCGCAACGTGTTTCCCCTCGCCGAGAAAGGCTGCGGCAAGCCCCACCGCTGCCGCCACGACTGCCGCCCCCATCCACAAGCGGGGCAGCAAACGCTTCGGGTCGCGCAGCGCCTGCTCCACCATGCGCAACGCCTCGCCGGCATCGGCAGGACGCTTCGCCGGCTCGAAAGCCGTCAGGCGATCCACCAAGCGCCGCAGCGCCGCCCCGGCCGCAGGGTAGCACTGCGCCAAGGGGGGCAACTGCCGCTTGAGCTCCAGCAGCAACTCCGGCGTCACCGCCTGCCCCTCGGGCAGCGGCAGCGTGTTCTCCCCCGTCAGGGCATGCCGCAGGGTCATCCCCAGCGCATACAGATCCGAGCGTTCATCCTCCCGCTCGCGGCGCAGCGTCTCGGGCGATGCATAAAACGGTGTCGCCCAAATCATCCCCGAAGCGTTCTCCGTCGCCTGCACCTCCTGCGCCAAGCCGAAATCCAGCAACTTCACCGTACCCTCGGGCGTCAGGATAATATTGCCGGGCTTAATATCGCGGTGCAGCACGCCGCGCGCCGCCGCCGCCTGAAGCCCGCGCGCCACCTGCCGCGCCACATCCAACGCCTCGCGTGGGGAAAGTGCGTGCCGCTCAGCCAGCATCAGCTCCAGATTCGTCCCCTCCACCACCTCCATCACGATGTAAAAATACCCGCGAGACCAGCCCGCCGAGTACAGCGACACCACGTTTTCATGGCGCACGCGCGCCAGGTTGGCGCACTCCTGCTCAAAGCTCTTGCGGCGCTCGGGAGCATCTTGGTAATCCCCGTGCAGAATCTTGATAGCCACGGCACGCCCCAGCACCAAGTCCTCGGCTCGGTACACCGTGCTCATACCTCCGTAGCCCAGCACCCCCAGCAGCCGAAAATTGGCCAGCAGCGTGTGCACGCGCTGCACAGAGCCGCAGCCCGGGCAGGTCCACTCGGCAAAAAAGCCCAGGTCGGCCACATCATCCTCGTGCCCGCAGGCGGGGCAGCGGAACCGCTCAGCAGCAAGAGCCATCAGCGCAGGAACAAGCGAAGCACGAAAGCCTTGAAACGGCTGTAGGGTTGATAGCGGAACGGCAGATCGAGCCAAGTTCCCTTGCGCAGAATCGACTTAGCGTGCGTAAAGGTCTCAAAGCCGGTGCGACCGTGGTAGGCACCCATGCCGCTGTTGCCCACACCGCCGAAGGGCAACTCCGGCACGGCCAAATGAATCACCGTGTCGTTGACACAGCCGCCGCCGAAAGACAGCAGGCTCATCAGGCGCCGCTCCGTCTCACGGCTCCCGGTAAAGAGATAGCAGGCCAGCGGGCGCGGGCGAGCCTGCACAAAGGCCTCCACCTCCTCAAGAGATTCAAAGGTCATCAGCGGCAGCAGCGGGCCGAAAATCTCCTCCTGCATGCAGGGGCTCTCGGGCGTCACCCCCGTGAGCAGCGCGGGCGCAATCCGCAGGCTCTCGGGGTCGCCCTGCCCGCCGAGCGCGGGCGTCACCCCCTCCAGCAGGCGCATCACGCGCTCGTAGTGGCGGCGGTTGACGATGTGCGGCAGCGCCTCGTTGTGCAGCGGGTCAAAGCCGACCATCTGCTCCACCGCGCGGCGGTAGGCCGTGATAAACTCCTCGCGGCGCGTGCGGTGCACGAACACGTAGTCCGGTGCCACGCAGGTCTGCCCCGCGTTGAGCACCTTGCCGAAGGCGATGCGGCGCGCCGCGAGCGCCACATCCGCATCCGCCGCGACGATGCAGGGGCTCTTGCCGCCCAGCTCCAGCGTCACAGGCGTCAGGTGCGCCGCAGCGGCGGCCATCACCCGCTTGCCGACAGCGGGTGAGCCCGTGAAAAAGATGTAGTCGAACGGCTGTTGCAGGAGCTGCTCCGCAACCTCTCGACCGCCCTGCACCACCGCCACCAGCTCCGGAGAAAAGGTCTCCGCCAGCATCTCCGCCAGCGCCGCCGAGGTTGCGGGCGCGTCCTCCGAGGGCTTGAGAATGACCGTGTTGCCCGCCGCCAGCGAGGCCGCCAGCGGGTCGAGCGCCAGCAGCAGGGGGTAGTTCCACGGGCTCAGCACCAGCGTCACCCCGTAGGGCTCGCGCTCCACGCGGCAACGCGAGGGGAACTGCGCCAAAGGCCCCCAAAAGGAGCGCGGGCGCGACCAGCGGCGCAGGTGCGCGAGCAGGTCGCGGATGCCGCTGAGCACCATGCCGATTTCGCTCATGTAGGACTCCGTGGGCTGCTTGCCGAGGTCGCTCTGCAGCGCCTCGCAGAGCCGGGGCTCCCAGGCGAGCAGCGCCGCGCGCAGGCGGCGCAAGGCATCGCGGCGGGCGGCGAGCTCGCGCGTGGCATGGCTCAGGTAGTAATCGCGTTGGCGGCGGATAAGCTCGTGCATGGCGGTCAGAAAGCTGCGTTCAGAATAGCGAGCACCTCCTCCTCACCCGCCGCGCGGGGATTGACGATGAGCGCCCCGTCGTTCACCGCCACGGCGGCGACGCGAGGGAAGTCCAAGCGGTTCTCCACCCCCGCGGCGTGCAGGCTCAGGGGCAGCCCACAGAGCTCCGACAAGCGGGCGGACAGCGCGCGCACCGCCTCCACCGCCGCCAAGGCGCGCTCCTCGGGGGGCGTCGCCGCCGCCCGCTCCTCGCCCACCAACAGGGGCAGCAGGCGCGCATAGTCCGCCGCGCAGCGCTCCGCGTTGTACGCCATCACATGCGGCAGCAAAATCGTCATCGCCACCGCGTGGGGCACATGGCACACCCCGCCGAGCGCGTGGCCGATGGCGTGCACCGCCCCGACCATCGAGTTTGAAAACGCGATACCCGCCATCGTGGAGGCCAGCGCCATGGCAAAGCGCGCCTCGCGGTTGCTGCCCCGGCGAGTCGCCTCCGGCAGGTAGCGGGCAATCAGCCGAATGGCCTCCGTCGCGTAGGCGCTGCTCAGCGGGTTCGCCTGCAGGCAGGTCAGCGCCTCGATGGCATGGCAAAGCGCGTCCATGCCCGTGGAGGCCGTCGCCTTGGGCGGCAGCCCCAGCGTCATGCGCGGGTCAAGCACAGCGGCATCGGGCTCCACAAAGGGCGAGAGGAACTCCATCTTCACCCCGTTCGCGTCGTTGCGGATCACCGCCACCCCCGTGCATTCCGAGCCCGTGCCCGCCGTCGTGGGCACCACGATGAAGGGCACATGCGCGCCGAGCGGCAGATTCTCCACCCCGCTCAGCGAGAGGATGTCGTCCGTCTCCTGCGAGAGCACGAGCCGCACCCCCTTGGCCGTATCGATGACCGAACCGCCCCCCACGGCCACCAACGCATCGCAATCCAGCTCGCGGTAGAGAGCGGCGATGCGGTTGACCACCTCCAGCGAAGAATCCACCGGAATATCCGTGTAGACCTGCGCGGGCGGGCAGCCCTCGCTCTCCATCGCCTGCTGCACAAGGCGCAGGGTGCCGATCTTGGCGAGCACGGCATCGGAGAGCAGCAGCGGGCGCTCGCTCCCCAGAGCCGCGAGCTCGGAGGGGATGCGCTCCAGCGCGAGCTCGCCGCAGAGGAGCTTGACGGCGTTTCGGAACTCAAAATATTCTTTCATCGGGAAAGGCGGTAGCGGTTGCAGAGGAAACCGAGGGCGATGGCCCCGTAGATCCGCAGCGGGTTGACCTGCAGCGGCGGGATGTCCGTCATGATGCGACGGGTGATGAGCGGCGGGAAGAGATAAGCCTCCACCAGGTTAATGAGGCGCGCCAGCTTCATGACATCCGCCACATCGCCGCTGATGGTGAAGGCATGGCGGGCGTAGGCCTGCGCCACGCCCATCTGCCCCGTGCAGAAGAGAAAGGCCAGCGGCAAATTCTTGAGCCGCAGCGCGCAGCAGGGCTCGGGCGGTGCCGCCGCACAGCGCTGCAACTGCCCCCCGCACCAGCGCACATAGAGCGTGGGCGCGCGGTAGCCCGTCTCCACGGCATAGCCCATGCCCTCGGGCAGCTGCTCCAACTCGCGGCGCACGCGGCTGTCGAGCCGCCGCAGCTCCGTCAGCGCCGCATGCACCACTCGCAGCACCAGCGCCACCACCATTCCCTGCAAAGCCCTCTTCATCGGCGCAACCCTGCTTAACATTTCTCCGCCGCCGCGCGGCGCAGGCGATCCATCATCGCCACGCCCAGACCGGTCTCCGGCAGGTTCTCAGCCACGATGACCTGCACCGCCGGATGCTCATCCATGGCGCGCATCACGGCGAAGAGCCGCACCGCCGCCTCCGCCAGCCGCCCGCTGCCGGGGGACAGCGGCATCACTTCCGCCCAGCCCTCCTGCGCCGCCAGCGGCGAATCTCCCTGGTAGGTAATCAAGCCGTAGGCAATGCCCTCCTGCGGGACAAAGGGGGTCCTAGGGTCGTGCAGCACCAGCGGCTTGCCGGGCGCATAGTGGCTCGTGAGCTGCCCCGGCGCCGTGGGGCAGGCATCGCCCTCCGAGCGGCGCTCCGGCTTGAGGCAGCGGCAAATCTTGCGCAGTTTTTCGCGGGTGACGGGGCCGTCGCGCAGCACGCGCACGGCGGGGTGCCCCTTCTCGTCCAAGAGCGGCTGCACAATCGTGCTCTCCAGCCCCTCGGAGCAGGCGCCGCCGTCCAGCAGCAGGGGAATGCGCCCGCCCAGCTCCTTGAGCACGGCGCCCGCGCAGGTCGGCGAGATGTGGCCGAAGCGGTTGGCACTGGGCGCGGCGATGGGGTGCCCCAGCGCGCGCGCCACGCCGCGCATCGCCTCGTGCGCCGTCACGCGGCAGGCCACCGTGGGCAGCCCGCTGGTCACAATGTCGGGCACGCAGGGCGCCTTGGGCAGCACCATCGTCAGCGGTCCCGGCCAAAACTCCTCGGCCAGCCGATCCACCAGCCCTTGCAGCTCCGCCGGCACCACGGCGATGTCGCGCAGCTGCTTCGCCCCCGACAGATGGCAAATCAGCGGGTCGAAACTTGGGCGCTCCTTGACGGCAAAAATCTGCGCCACTGCCTCGGCGTTGAAGGCGTCGCCGCCCAGCCCGTAGACCGTCTCCGTGGGGATGGCGACCAGCCCGCCCGCCGCCAACAGCTCGGCGGCCTCGCGATACAGGGCGCGATTATCCTCCAGGGGGTCCAATTCCGACACTCGGGTTTCCATGCGCGCGATTATAGAGTGCCCTCCATAACAAGTCAATCAGAAACGGCACGCCGCGCCGGTGTGTTTTTCCGCAGAAAGCGGCTCGACCTTGCGGGCGGCATCTGCTATGCTGGGGAGCATGTGGAAACTTTGGGTCAATCCCCTGTTGTTGCTGGCGGCCATGCTGCTGTTCGGCGTGATGCTCATGAGCGACACCCCCTGCCCGAGCGCCGAGACGGGGGTGACGGTGCTCTGCTTCACGGCCTTTGCGCTCAACGCGGTGCTGGCGCTGGCGCGGGGGCTGACGCACCGCCCCGCGCTCATGCTGACGGTGTGGAGCATGGTGTTTCTCATCCTCGGCAGCGGAGCCTGGGTCTACCTGACGCAGCAGCAGGGGGTCAACCCCGAGACGCGCGCCAAGTACCGCGCCTTTGAGGCAGAGGGGCGCGCGCCCTACGCCGCCGATGCCGAGGGCGACTGCCCGCTGAGTCTGGCGGCGGAGATGGGGCAGCTGCGCCTGCTGCGCCGACTGCTGGCGCAGACCCCGCCGACGGCGGCGGATGCGCCCGCGCTGGCGACGGCGGCGCTGCGCGCGGCGGAACGCGGCGATGCGGGGACGCTGCGCGCGCTGCTGGAGGCGGGGCTGCCGCCCACGGCACCCGGGGTGGCGGAGGCGGCGGTCAACAGCGGCCGGATGCCGGCGCTGCGCATACTGCTGGAGGCGGGCGCCGATGCGAATGCCGCCGATGCCGAGGGCAACACCCTGCTGATGAATGCCGCGCTCAACGGGCACCCCGGCATAGTGCGGCTGCTGCTGGAGCACGGGGCGGATGCCGCCCGCTGCAACGCCGAGGGGCGCGATGCCGCGAGCCTGTCCCGCAGCTCGGCGGTGGATGCGCTGCTCGCCGCGCCCGCTCAGCCTTGACAAGCGGGGGCGGAGCATGGTACAAGGGTGCATGCTGCCCATCGAACGCATACGCCCCGAGCTGCTGGCGACGGCGCGCGAGCCGGGCTTCTGCGCCCTGCTGAGCGCGCCGACGGGCTCGGGCAAGTCCACCCGCGTGCCGGGCATGCTGCTCGAGGCCGGGGTGCGCGGCACGATTCTCGTGGTGCAGCCGCGGCGCTTGGCCGCGCGGCTGCTGGCCGGCTACACCGCGCGGCAGTTTCCCTGCCCCCTCGGGCAAGAGGTGGGCTACGCCGTGCGTTTTGATGCGCGCTACGGCGAGCGCACGCGCATTCTCTACCTGACGGACGGCATTCTCGAGCGGCGGCTGACGGATGATCCGCTGCTGGAGGGGGTGGGGGCCGTCGTGTTTGACGAGGTGCATGAGCGCCGCCTCGCGAGCGACCTGTGTCTGGCGCGGGTGTTACAGCTGCAGCAGGGCGCGCGCCGCGATTTGGGGGTGCTGCTCATGTCGGCCACGCCGGACTTGGACAAGTGGCAGCGCTACCTGCCGCAGGCGCGGGTGCTGCGCGCGGAGGGGCGGCTCTACCCCGTGAGCGTGCGCTACCGCCCGCCCGTGCCGCAGCGCGATGCGCGGGGCCGCGTGGCGCCGCCGCCCGTGTGGGAGCAGTGCGCCGCCGCCGTGCGCGAGCTGGCGGGGCAGGCGGAGAGCGGCGATATTTTGGTCTTTCTGCCGGGGGTGTATGAGATTCGCCGCACGGCGGAGCTGCTGGAGCGCCTGCCCGCGCTGCGCGGCTACGAGATTTGCCCGCTGCACGGCCAGCTGCCGCCGGAGGCGCAGGCGCGGGCGGTGGAGGCGCGCGGGCTGCCGCGCGTCATCGTCTCCACCAACATTGCGGAAACCTCGCTGACCATTGAGGGGGTTCGCTCGGTGGTGGACAGCGGCACGGTGCGCGAGGCGCGCTGGGACCCGCTGCGCGGGCTTTCCACGCTGCATGTGGTGCCCATCGCCCAAGCGCAGGCCGAGCAGCGCGCGGGTCGCGCGGGTCGCCTGGCTCCCGGGCAGTGCATCCGCCTGTGGAGCGAGGCCGAGCAGCGCCGCCGCGCGCCCTTCCCCGAGCCGGAGGTGCGCCGCGCCGACCTGTCGCAGGCGTTTCTGCACCTGCTTTCGTGGGGCTGCCGCAGCGTGGCGGACGTCCGCGCTTTCCCCTGGCCGGAGGCACCCACGGAGGCGGAGACGGCGCGCGCCTGGCAGCTGCTGACGGAGCTGGGCGCGGCGGATGCGCAGGGGCTCACGGCGCTGGGGCGGCAGATGCTGCGCTACCCCCTGCCGCCCGTGCTCGCGCGCCTGCTGGCGGAGGGGGAGTCGAGCGGCTGCGCGGCGGAGGCGGCGGCGGTGGCGGCGCTGTTGCAGGGCGAGGAGGTGGCGCTGAATACGGGGTTGCACGAGAGCCTGCGCCGCGAGGAGGATTGGACGGATTTTCAGGCCGAATGGCGCGCGGTGGCGGCCGCGGAGGCGGTGCATTTCGAGGGGACAGCGTGCAGCCGCCTGGGTATCATGGGGCGCGCGGCGCGCGAGGTGCGCCAGGTGTTCCGCCGCCTGTGCCGCGCGGGCGAGCCCGATTGGGAGAGCTGCCGCGAGCCGCTGCAGCGCGCGCTGCTGGGCTCCTTCCCCGGTGCCGTGGCGGTGCGCCACAGCGCGGCGAGCGCCACGGCGCGGCTCACGGGTAAGCGCAGCGGCAGCATCGCTGCCGATTCCGTCGCGCGCCGCGCCGAGCTGTTTTTGGCAGCCGACATCACGGAAATCGGCGGGCGCACGGTGGAGACGCGCCTGTCGCGCTGCACCCTGCTGCCCGCCGAGCTCCTGCCGCTGCGCGAGGACGATGTGGCGCGGTACGACCCGGCGCGCCGCCGCGTGCTCAACCACCACCGCTACCTCTACCGCGATCTGGTGGTGTCGGAGCGCGAGACGGGCGATGCCGCGCCCGAGGAGGCCGCCCCGCTGCTGGCCGAGCAGGTGCTGCGCGGGCAGCTGCGGCTCGAGGGCTGGGACGGGCATGTGTTGCAGTGGATTCACCGCCTGCGCTGCCTGCGCGAGGCGATGCCCGAGCTGGAGCTGCCGCCCTTCGGCGAGGAGGAGCGGCTGCTGGCCGTCACCCTGCTCTGCGAGGGGGCGGTGAGCTACCGCGAGATTGCGGCGCGCCCGGTGCTGCCGGTGCTGGCGGAGTGGCTGAGCGATTGGCAGCGCCGCTGCCTGGATCGCTACGCCCCGCGCACGCTGCGGCTGGCCAACGGGCGCGAGGTGAAGCTGCTGTACCGCGAGGACGGCACGCCGAGCTTCGGGCTCAAGTGCCAGCTGCTCTTCGGGGTGCCGGAGACACCCACCATCGCGGAGGGGCGTGTGCCGGTGCTGGTGGAGGTGCTGGCGCCGAACCAGCGCCCCTACCAAGTGACGCGTGACCTGCCCTCCTTTTGGCGCACGGGCTACCCGCAGATGAAGAAGGACTTGGCGGGGCGCTACCCGCGCCACGATTGGCCCGAGCGCGCCCCCGACGCGCGCGACTGAGCGCCGCCGCCGTGCGGGAGCTGCCGGTGCTGGCGGAGTGGCTGAGCGATTGGCAGCGCCGCTCGTGGGATACGCGAAAAAAACGACCGTGCGCCGGAAGACGCACGGTCGGTAAAGGAATGGGTGGAAGCGACTATCAGTTGTTGTAGATAGCGCGAGCCTTGGCGGCAGCCTCCTCATAGGCCTTCACAGCGGCCTCCTTGGCCTCGCCGGTAGCAGCCTGAGCGGCGTCGTAGAGGTTCCACAGGTCGAAAGCCTGCACAGCGGCCTTCTGGCCGGCGGTGTATGCCTCGGAAGCGGCGTTCACAGCAGCCTCCTGCTCAGCAGTAGCCCAGGCGTGGCCGTAGCCGTCCACGAGGTTCCAATAGCCGCGGGTGAAGTCCGGGAAGGTCACAGCGCAGTTACCGTTGTCCATGGAGAGGGTACCCAGCTCAGCCAGGCAGCACCACTCGGCAAGGTCGTACACGTCCATATCCAGGGGCAGACCGTGCTGCAGGCAGTACACCATGCGGACATCCATGAAGAAGTCCATACCACCGTGGCCGCCTACCTTCTCGGCCATCTCGCCGAACTTCTTGATGATGGGGTGGCGATAGCGCTCGCGCAGAGCCTTCATCTCCTCCTCGGACATGAAGCTGTGAGAGCTGAGGTCATCGACGCTGGGAGCAGCGCCCTTGGCAGCAAGCTGATCAGCGTCGATAGCGAAGCCCTCGATGGGGTACTTGTTGGCAAAACCACGGGTACCCACAAGCTGGAAGAGGCGGTTGTAGGGCTGCGGGTTCATCACATTGTGCTGAATCTCCACTACCTTGCCGTTCTCCGTTCGCATGAGGGTGGTGGTGTGGTCGCCGTTGCGGAAGTTCGGACAGGGCTTGCCGGTCTTCTTCTCCACGTACTCACGGCCGTGCACGGACTTGGTGTCCATGGCCACGAGGGTCTTGAAGCGGTCGCCGCGGTGAATGTTCATCACCTGAGCCACGGGGCCGAGGCCGTGTGTAGCGTACACATCGCCGCGGTTCTCCATGTTGTACTTCATACGCCAGCCGAGCTTGTCGGGGTCCTTGGCCTCGTTCACCCAGTACTCGTCCCAGAAATCGTCCAGGTTGTGGATATAAGCGCCCTTGGCATAGAGCACCTCACCCAGCACGCCCTGCTGAGCCATGTTGAGGGAGTCCAGCTCGAACCAGTCGTAGCAGCAGTTCTCCAGAATCAGGCAGTGCTTGCGATTCTTCTCGGAAAGGTTCACAAGCGCCCAGCACTGCTGAAGGTTCATGGCGCTGGGCACCTCGAGGGCGGCGTGCTTGCCGTTCTCCAGAGCGGCCTTAGCCACGGGGAAGTGGTGATCCCAGTCTGTAGCCACGTACACAAGGTCGATGTCGGGGCGCTTGCAAAGCTCCTCATAGCCCTTGGGACCGTAGTAAATAGCTGCGGGAGCCAGACCTGCCCGGCGCAGGATCTTCTGGCATTTCTCAGCGCGCTCCTTCTCGTAGTCGCACAGAGCTACCACCTCCACACCGGGAATGTGGGTAAAACGGGGAATGGCACCGGCACCACGCATGCCAAGACCAACGAAAGCCACACGAACAGTCTTGAGAGCAGGAGTCTTAAGACCGATGACATGCTGCTGACCCTCCGGACGGGCGGGAGTCTCCACAACAAGCGTACCCTTGTCCCAATGCGTCTTGGTATCGGGCGACAGCGACTGAGCATTCAGGCCACCAGCAGCGAAAAGCACCGCAAAGGCCATAGCCATTATCTTGTTCAGTTCCATATTGTTTGTATATGTTAAGAAAGTGTTATCGCGCGCCGCTCAGAAACGGGCGGCGCTCCACTTTCGGCTCTGCCTATTCTAGTTGTTCGAGGCCGCGGAGTCAAACTATGTCTTTGGCAGCTTTCGCTGAGCGCTGAGAGTGAGTCAGTCCACCTGAAGCGCCCTGCATCTACCCCATGGGGGGGGAAGGCTCAGCGGCCGAGGGCGGCGCGCCAGCTCTCCTCGCGGAAGCCGGGGATGACGGCGCTCTCCGTCACAAGCAGCGGGCGCTTGACCAGCATGCCGTCCGTGGCCAGCAGGGCGAGCTGCTCGTCCTCGCTCATGCCCGGCAGTTTGGCGGCAAGCCCGAGTTCGCGGTATTTCATGCCGCTGGTGTTGAAGAAGCGGCGCAGGGGCAGCCCGCTGCGCTGCTGCCAGTCGCGCAATTCCGCCGCGCTCGGCTGTTGCTCGACAATGTGGCGGTCGGCAAAGACAATGCCCTGCTGCTCCAACCAGGTGCGCGCCTTGCGGCAGGTGCTGCACTTGGGGTATTCCAAAAAAAGAATCTCACTCATGGTGCTCCCCAGCATACGCCGCCGCCCGTGCGGGCGCAAGCGCGAAATGCGCCCTGCGCCGACACGCAGCGCCCGCCGCGGGCTCGGGGCTCGCGGCGGGCGGGAAATGCCGTGCGGGGGAAGCACTCAGTACTTCGCCACCACGGCCATCATGGCGTCCATCTGCGCCTCGATGGACTCGACCAGCGCCATCTGCGTGCGCGTGCGGTCGAGGTTGTGCTCGGGGCGGCGGATCTTGAAGTAGGTGTCGCCCTCCAGATAGTCGGTGAGGAAGCGCATGCCGCACTCCATGGTCAGCAGCTTGCCCGAGAAAGGCAGCAGCTCCTTCTCCAGCGGGGTGAGGAAGGTCGCCGCCTCGCAGTACCCCTTGGCCAGCGCCTCGAAGTACTCCATGCGCATGGTGACGAGCGAGGTGTCCTTCTCATCCTCCGCCGCGGGGGAGGTGGAGGTGCGGATCATGTCGCCGAAGTCGTAGAGCGCGGAGCCGGGCATGGTGGTGTCCAGGTCAATGACGCAGATGCCCTCGCCCGTCACATCGTCGAGCATGACGTTGTTGAGCTTCGTGTCGTTGTGCGTTACGCGCAGGGGCAGCTCGCCGCTGTTGAGGTAGTTGACGACCTTGTGGCAGTCGGCCTCGCGGGAGAGGTACCAGTCGATTTCCTTCTGCACGCTCTTGGCGCGTCCCAGCGGGTCGGCGGCGATGGCGGCCTGGAAGTTGCGGAAGCGCTTGGTGGTGTTGTGGAAGTCGGGGATGGTCTCGAAGAGCGGCGCGCCGGGGAGGTTGGCGCCGAGCTTCTGGAAGTTGCCGAAGGCGCGGGCGACTTCGATGCACTGCCCGGGGTTTTCGATCATGTCGTAGGTGCGGGCGCGCTCGATGAAGGGGTAGACGCGCCACACGTTGCCCTCGGCATCCTGCGCGTAGGGCTTGCCGTCCTTGGCGGGGATGATGGTGAGGGTGCGGCGGTAGGCCTCCTTGCAGCCCTCGGCCAGCAGCACGCGCAGCGCTTCGTCCGTCACGCGCTTGACGTTCTCCATCAGCGGGATGGGCTGGCGGAACACGTTGCTGTTGACGCGCTGCAGGATGAAGCGCACGCGCAGCCCGGCCTGGTCGACCTCGATGCGGTAGGTGTCGTTGATGTGCCCGCTGCCGTAGGGCTCGCCGAACACGAAATCAGCGCGCAGGTCAAAGAGGTCGGCAATCGCTTGAAGGTCGTACATGGCTCAACCGAGTTTTGCGGGATAAACGCCCTCCTCGACCAGGCGGGCGATGCTCTCCACCACCGCCGGCTTGTCGCTGGGGTAGGTCACGCCGAGCCAGTTGGCCGTGGTCTTGATGACGCGGCAGTCGGCCTCGCCCTTGTGGATGAGCTCGTCCACCACGGTGGGGATGTAGCACTCGCTCTTGAGCTCGGTGCCGTGCTCGGCGAGGAACTGAGTGAAGTGCGTGCCGATGCGGCCAATGAAGGAGGCGGGGAACACCCAGAAGTTCATGGAGACGAGCTCTTCCGTGTCCACGGGCTTGCGCTCGCCGTGCAGGTTGTTGCCGCGGCAGACGCCGTCGTCCTCGCGCTGAATCTTGGTGTATTCCTCCACGCTGTCGAGGTAGCCGTCTTTGATGCTGCACACGCCGCGGTTCACGTCGCCGTGGTCGGAGAGGGTGTTCTTGAGCGGGTAGCCGATCATGCCGTAGTGCTCCTTGCAGGCGCAGCCGGCGGGGGCGGTCAGGAACTCGGCAGCCTTGGCAAAGGCATCCGCGCCGTAGAAGTCATCGGCATTGACCACGCCGAAGGGTTCCTTAACGATGTCGCGGGCGGCGAGCAGGGCGTGCGCCGTGCCCCAGGGCTTCACGCGACCCTCGGGCACCGTGTAGCCCTCGGGCAGGTCATCGAGGCACTGGAAGGCGTAGTCTACCTCGATTTTGCCCGCAAAGCGGGCGCCCACCTGCGTCTTGAACGCCTCTTCAAAATCCTTGCGGATGATGAACACCACCTTGCCGAAACCGGCGCGGATGGCATCATACACGGAATAATCGAGAATCACTTCGCCGTTGGGGCCCATGGGATCCAGCTGCTTGAGACCGCCGTAGCGGCTGCCCATACCTGCGGCAAGAACAAGGAGTGTCGGTTTCATATCTGAGAGAATGTTCTGTTGTCGTGCTGATACAGCACCCTCATCTTAGCGCCGCCCCGAGCCCTTGGCAAGCCCAAAGGGGGGCTTACGCGGGCGAATCGCATCTTTTCGTGTGAAATTGTGCTTGCAAACGGGGGTGTTCATGCTATCATTGCCGCACCTTGTCCTAGGTCGATTTGCCGCAGCCACGAAAAATCAACCACAAAAACAAGATACATCGATATGGAAATCAACGTCAACGACTTCAAGACGAACGAGAAGGATACCGGCTCCACGGGCTTCCAGGTGGCCGTGCTCACCAAGCGCATCGCGCACCTGACGGGTCACCTTGTGGAGAACAAGCACGACCACGCCTCCCGCCGCGGTCTGCTCATGATGGTGGCCAAGCGCCGCAAGCTGCTCGATTACGCCAAGCGTACCAACGAGCCCCTGTACAAGGATCTGCTCGCCCGTCTCGGTCTGCGCCACTAAGGCGCGACGTCGCACGCGATTCAAGCAAACACCCCCGTCCGCGAGGTCGAACGCGGCGGGGGTTTTTTGTGTGTGGGGGGGCTTTTGGGGGCGAGGGTTGTTGGGGAGCGAGGCGGGGCGTGCTTTTCGTCGCGGGAAGAGATGAACATCGGAGCCCGCGGTAATGCCGCCAAAAAGCCGGGGGTGTTGCCACCCCCGGCCCGTTTATCCCTCTTTGATGTTCACTACATCAGAAATTGACGCGAATACCGACCGTGCCGGCACCGTTCACATAGCCCGAGCGCAGCTCCAGCGAGGCATCGGCAAACACCGAGGCGCTGTCCGGACCCACCGGGATGGTGATACCGGCGCCGATTTCCAGACCGACGGGGCCGGCCTCGGCGCTCTTCACCTTCTGCGTCTGCGTGTTCAGCGCGGCAAAGGCGACATCGGCCTCACCCTGGCGATCGCCCACATCCAGCTTCAGCAGGGCGCGGGCTTCCAGAATGGACGAGCGGTTGTAGATATCCTCGCCCACCAGCGCCTGCACGCGCGCACCGGCGCCGAGGGTCAGCGTGCCCATCGTCATGTCGTCCACCTTGAGTCCGGCGTCGGAGCCGGTCTCCTCTGCACCGCTGACGGAGCTGTGCGTCCACATCACGTTCACCAGGGGCTGGATGCAGGCCGTGTGCGACTCATTGAGCGCAAAGACGCGACCCAGCTCGTAGAGGAAGCCGAAGGCCATACCGTCGCTGTCGTACTTGGTCTTGTAGCTCAGATCCTCGCAGGTGACGGTTCGGTCGGCCGACACATCCGCGCGCCCCACGCTGAACACGAGGGTGTGCGTCCACGCGCGGCGGACGTAGCGGGCAAAGGCCGTCAGGTACTGCGTATCGAGGTCACCCTCCAGCTTGTCCACATCGTCGGAGGTGAAGTCGCCCGTCAGCGCCGTGAGCGCCAGACCGCAGGTCAGCGAGGGGTTCACATCCACATCGAAGCCGACGGTGCCGCCGAAGCTGTTGAGCGAGTAGCCCGTGTAGGTGCTGTCGCTGTTGAACTGGTGCGAGCTGCCCTCCGCGTTGATCCAGGCGTTGTAGTAGGGCATGCCCTCGTTGACCACGCCGCCGTCCACACCCATGACCGTGGTGCGGTTGCGGATGCTCTTCAGCTGGCGCTGCATGTCCTCGGCAAAGGCAAGCCCCACCGTGGCAATCGAGGAACCGGCCGCTGCCGCCATCGTCTTGTCGATGCTCTTCCCATCGCGAGCCAACGCATCCAAGCGGTCGATGAGCAGGACGAGGTCGCTGCTATCTGCCTGTTCCTGTCCGGGCAGCGCGCCCTGCGACAAAACCTCATCAATCAGCTTGGCACCCGCCAAACCATTTTCAGTTTCGGCCAGAGCGGAGAAATAGTGGTGATTCCACAGCGCTTTCTCCAGATAAACATTCCCGTCTGTCGTCGACTCCAAGAGATACCTGTAGTGGTCATCCTGCGTGTTGAGAACATTACCCTGCCCATTGAGGGAGAGCGTGCTGCCGGGCTGCCCCGACTGCACCACCAGATAGCGCACGCCCACATGGTAGGAACCCGCCGAGATGACCTCATCCGCGATGTTGACAGACACAGGGTTCTGCCCGCTGCACTCGGAGAGAATCGTCCCCGCCTTCAGCACAGCCCCCTGACGCACCGTGCTAAAATCCTGCAGCGTGATGCTGTCGGCCGTCAGCGTTCCGGAAACGGACAGCGTCTCGCCCACCGTCACCGAACCGGCCGTCAGCGCACCGATGGACGATGCCTTGGCCAGCGTCAGCGCCTTGCCGCTCATCGCCACCGTCCCCGCCCCGGAGAGAGCCGTCAACCGCGCACCACTGCCAATCGTCGTCGTGCCGCTCTTCACCGTCAGCGAGCCCCCGTCCAGCGAACCCATGCTGCTGTCGCCGTTCAGCGTCAACGTGTAACCGCTGTTGCCGGTCACCGCCCCGGTCACGCTCAGGCTCTTAAAGCTCGTGCTGCCACCCAGTTCCAAGGCAGCAGCCTGCACCTGACCGGCCGAGGAACTGCCCGACCGCAGCGTGAGCTTTTTGCCCAGCACCTTCGTGGTGGAAGCATCGTCGGCCACAAGGGCTTTCACCGTCAAATCATTGTTCACCTCCAGGGTGCTGCCGTTCTCCAGGGTCAGGCGGCCATTCTCACCAAGCGTCAGACTCGCGCCCGGGTCAAAGGTCAGTGTCGAGCCACCGCTGAGCGACACCTCCTCGGCCACGGTCACCTGACCGCTCTCAAAGCGCCCCGTTGCCCCCGTCCAGGCGTTCAGTCGGTGACTCACCGTCACGGTATGATCCTGGAGCTGATAGAGATAGTTACCCGCGCCCTGACCATCGCCCACGATGGTCATGTTGTACGCCGTGACATCCTGCCCCACCTTGACGACAGCAGCGTCGGTCGCCGTGCCGTCCTTCGTGAAGAACACGGGCTTGCCATTCTCGAACACGGCATTGGCCTCGGCGGGCGGGTAACCATCGCGCAAATGCCAGTTCGTGTCTGTCGTGTTCCATTCGCTGCCGGAGACCGCCGTCCAGTAGCGAGCCGGCTTCGTGGAGGCGCGCAGGACGAGCGTATACAGGGGAGAGCGATTCTCATCCAGCGTGCCGGTCGCGCGCAGATACAGGATACCACCCTCAACACTGTTACCGTCCGTCAGCGTGATGAACGGCTCGGCATCTGCCGCCCAGGAGTAGGTGACCTCCCGATCATCCTGCCAATCCGTGTAGGTGTCGAAGGCGATTCCCTGAATACTCTCGCGCGTCAGCCCCGTCACCAAATCGACTTCGTAGAACCCATCCGCATCCGCAATGGCGCTCGCCGCACCGATGTTCAGCTTCACACGACTGCCATCATCGTTGCCCCAGACCAGACCGGTCACGGTAGCCGACTGCGTTGCCGCCGCGCGCACACTGCCCGACGTATTGGCGGGCGAGATGGTCAGCTGCGACCCCGCATTCAGAATCAACTTGCCGTTGAGGCCGATATTGGACGCGCTAAGATCCAGAATCGCTCCGTCGCGCACAAAGGTGTTCTCGATGTTGTTAACCCGCCGAGTGTCGGCAGCCAGCACCAGGGTACCCTCCTTCACATCCAATTCGCGAATCGAGTTGACGGCACCCCCGACAATGCTGAGCGTACCCTCGCCCACCTTGTTCACCGTGCTCGCCTCGGCTAACTGCAGAGAGGACCGCAGCAGCACCTCACCCCCCGCATTCGCCACATCGAAGTAGTTGAAGTCGTAGAAGGTACTGCGCGAGAGATCGTAGCGGCCGGCTTCCACAAAGCGCACCGTACGGTTGCCCGACACGATGTTCGCCCCCCCCCCCGAATAACCGCCGCTGATCTTGCTCGAGCTAATGTACGCGGCCTGATGAATCTCCAGCGTCGTGCTGTTCGTGGTCACACCGGCACCCAGGTCGGACGTGCCATTCCCCATACCGGCCAGATAAATATCCCCGGAATAGGAGCCGGCCTCCAGCGTCAGGGTAATGTTGTTCTGCCGCACCTTCCCGGTAGCGTTGATCGAGCCGCCGTAGATGGTGCCCGTGGACACGGTGTTACCGGTCATGAGGATGTTGACATCGTTCACCGAACCGGAGCATGTATCGTAGGCACCGATGAACGTTCCTCCCAGCGTGGCGCTGTCAACCCGGATGTTGATGTCGTGGATATAGGCAGTATCTGCATTGTAGGTGCCGCCGACAATCGTGCCTGCGTAGCTACCCCGCAAGATATTCAGGTTCACATCGCCCTTAATCGTCGAGGTCGTCGAGTTGCCTCTAACACCTGCACAGCCGCCAATCACGGAGTAGACACCCTCGCCCCCCCCCGATTGCACGGAGACATCCGTCAGGTTCACAGTGACGGAACCATCGATCGTTTGGTGGAGCGCGTGTTTGATTCCAACGAAAACATGCCCGCCGACCACGCCGTAAGATTCCGTTGTTGAAACCAAATGAGTCACATCCACCAGTATCGAATCTTCCTGTTTTTGAATAATATCAATATCATTTTCCCGAGAGAACACATAATGTCCGCCCACGATCGTAGCGCCGGCCTGCGAAGCAGCTTCTGCGCAACCCACCCGAATCTCCGTGGAGCCCTTGCGATCCTGTGTCAGCTGGTATGCCGGAGGAGGATCATCCTGATAGTCAACGTAGAAATGCCCGCCCACCAGCGAGGCCGACAAAGGATCCTCCCAAAAACGCGTATCCGCCTGAGCCGGATTCAGCACCACATTCGTGCGGAGATCAACCACAGCGCTGCCATCCTGCAACTGGTTCTGTACTCCGTGGTCTCGATTTGTCAAGACATTCTGATGCCCACCAACGACACCATGAAAAGTCAGAGCGCTCGAATTCTCAGCCTGCACCAGGGTATCGCCCGCTTGCTGCTGCGTTACAGCATTGGGGCTCCCCACAGCACCATGCCCGGCAGACAGAATGTAGCTGAAGGTGTCATTCTGCAGGCCGCGGAAAATTACGCTCGAGTTCCCCTGCTCGGCGGCATCGTCGGTCGCGAGCGAATCCGTGTGGGTTATTTGGTAGGAGTAGTTACCGCCCGCAACGACCTTGTTGGTCACGCCACCGCTGAATCCCTCGAACACGAGCGACGTATTGCCATTGACCGTCGAGGTGCCGCCGATGAAATTGAGATGCCCGGCGGCAATCACATTGGAGCCGAGCACATAGCGGGTTCCATCGATGGCATCGCCCGAAACCCAGTCATGCACCTCGGTTCGATTCGCCGCAGTCTTCGATGCATCCATCGACAGAGCCCGGTAGAGGAAGAGATGCGTGTCGCCTTTCTGCGTCACAGAATTATTATTATTCCCGGCAAACACGCTGCCGCCCACCACGGAATCCCCCACCTGAGAACTGAAGATCGACAGGTAGCTGCTGCCCAGGTGCATCGAGTCGTTGCGGGCAAACACATTGCCGCCCGCTATGCTCGATACCGATGCCGCTGCATCCAGCATCAAATGCGTGTCGCCGATCAGCCAAAAATGCCCGGTGGTCGACTGAGCGCTATAAGGCGTGGTGTAGTTGCCGCCACCCACCATATTGAACGCTCCCTCCGCCAGCTCCAACCACACCTCGCGCTCCAACTCCACGCCATCGGCATCGGCGCGCTGAGCATGATAGGCACCGCCGAATACATTGCACTCGCGCACCGTGTCAACGGAAGACGCGGAAGCCTCCAGCTTGGCCGCAATCACACCGTTCTTGTCGTACAAACTATTATTGTACAGCCCCAGCGGAGCATTGTTCCCCAGCGAGCGCGTCTCCAGCATCCCCACGGAACGCGCCACGGTATCGGCACCCCAGTTGGCATCCCAAACCTTGTTCAGGCCGGTGACACCCTCCTTCACCGTCAGCTTCACCAGGCCGTTGTCATTGCTCAGATCATACTGGTTGCTGTCCAGGGCGGCGATATGAATCGCACCGAGCAAAGTATATTTGATGCCCGTATTCAAGCCGTTGCGGAGGGTGTCGAAATCAACCTCGCTGAGGTCCAAATTGATGCGGCGAATGCCGCTGGTATTGACAGCGCTCAGATCCAGCAGCTCGGAACCATTGTTGTAGGACAGCACAATGTTGTCCGCCAGCGCCAGCGTGCCGATGTTCAGCGTAGCGGTGTCGGCATAGTTCATGGTGAGCATGTTGTTCACCCGGAGGGTACCCGCCACCGTCAGCGCGCCCTCCCCAATCCTCAGTCCCGCCACCGATACCAACTTGTCCGCTCCCGTGCAGGAGAGCGTGCCGCCCACGGTCGAGAGCGTGCCGTTGATATTCACCACATCGCTCAGGGTGGCTCTACCTGCCTGCAGCGTCACATCGCCGAGCACATCCGCTTGCCCCCCAACCGTCAGCGCAGCCCCGGCATCCTCCACCAAAATCGAGTCAATCACCCTGAGGTTGTTCGTCACGGTCAGGCTTCCCCCCGCCATCGTCAGCGAGCCGCTCTGCAGGGAGTCCAACTGAACCGTTCCCGCCGCCACCCGCGTCTCATGCGTCACGTCGGATGCGCCGGTGATAGTCAGCCGCGTTGTCTCGCCGCTCACGCTCAGGCTCTTGGTCGTGAGCGTGTCGGCGCTGGTCTGCCCACCGCTCAGCCGGGTCTTGTTGGCAGCGCTCAGCGCACCGCTGACCGACAGCGTTCCCCCCTGCATCTCCAGGGTGTTGCGCACTTGCAACGCACCCCGGATATTCAACGTGCCCTCGCCCTTCTTGCTTGCATCGTAGGCGCGCACCAGGGTATCGGTACCGGCATCGGTTCCGCTAATATTCAGGACATAGCCCGCCGCCTGATCCACCTCATGGATGAGCAACTGCTTCGTGTCCGTGGCAACCATACCCCCAATGAGGCCGTGATAATCCTTGATCGTGTCGAACAAGACATACCCATCCTCCCGGGGCGCACGCAATGCCAGCTGCGCCGTCGCAACGCCGGGCGCAGCGTCATCGGAGGTCAGCACGCCAAAACGCAGGGCATATTTCCAATCGTCCGTCGAGCCCAGGCTTGTCGGAGCCGTGCCGTTGACATGCAGAGAGCGCAGATAAGTTTCCGTAATACTCTGCTCCACCGGATCCGCAGGGATATTGCCGGGAAGGCGGGGCGTATCGAAGCAGCGGATGGTACCGCCGGTGCTGTACACATCGGTCTGGTCGGACATGTTGACACCCCAGTGCCCCACCGACATGGTTGCTCCGTTTTGAATCTCAATGGTCTTGAACCCGACCAGATTGACCTGCCACTGCTCCGAGCCGGCATTGGCGGGTTTACCCCACGCCAGGGTACCCTCCTGAATCGTCAGCGTGCCGTTATGAACGGCATCCAGATACGCAAGCGCCAGAGTACCGGCACCGGTCTTGACCAGGTGCCCCGAACCCGAAAGCCCCCCCTGCATCCACGCAATGCCTGTGGCGACATTCACCTCCACCTCACCACCGAATTGGAAATGCTCGTGGTAGTTACCGGCGGCCATCGTCAGGAGCGTCTTGTCCGCCGCGGTGTTTCCGCCATGCAGATACACGGTATCGTACTTGTTCGTGGCGGTGCTGCCGCTCCCGGCGCCGGACTCCGCGGCGGTCAGGGTGTAGGCAGACTCGCGAATCTCTAAATTGCCCTTATACTTCTCCAGCGCCGTCGCCAGCGACTGATTAACTCCGAGCCCCCAATTCACAACCACCCAGCCCTCCGACGGCCCGGCCGTGAAGGTCGCATTGCCCAGCACCGTGGCATCATTCAGGGTCAGCCAACCATTGACGCGGATGGTCGAATCCGCCGCAAAGGAGCCTCCGTTCGAGGAGAGCGTCAGCGAGCTTCCTGCCAACACCGCTAAGTCCGTCTTGACCGCGCCGGTGAGCACCGCCGTTACCATGGCTCCATCGTGCACCGTCACCTCATCACCATCGGCGAAGATGCGATCATCCTCCGACGCCGGCAGCTCGGCGCCGACCTCCCATGCCGAAATCGTTACCGACTCCCCGAGAGTGAGCGATTTCGCCTGCGCGGTGCTGACGCTCAGCGTGTAGGCGCAGACACCCACCGCGAGCGAGCCGGTGGACAAGGTGGGGACAAAGCTGCCCAGCATAGCGATGGCGGCCAGCAGAGATGCCCGAAGGCGGAAAGGCAAATGAAGTTTCATACCCCACCTTGATACCTTTTTCCGAGCGACAGGTCAAGCGAAAAACAGATACTTGACGATATATTTTCTCTTTTTGTGTATCTAAAAGTATTTTTTTCGCAGCAGCGCCGCTCGGGCGCTCGCACGCACTTTCTGCTTTGCGGGCGGGCGGGGCTGTGCTATACTGCCCCGCAGATGAGCGAGCCGAGGGTCGAGGGTCGGGAGCATGTGCCGGAACAAGCGATGTTGTTCCTGCTCAACCGTGCTGACCTGCCGACGATGCAGCTGCTGGAGCAGGAGCTGGGGCGCGCGCGCCTGGCCTGGGTGGTGGAGCTGCACCACCGACCGACGGATGAGGTCATTGCGCACCTGCGCGAGATACGCGCGGCAGGCTGCATGCTCGATGCCGCGCAGATGAGCCGCGAGCTCATCGCCCAGCGCGTGCGCGACTTGCTGCACAGCGGGCGCCATGTGGTGCTGCTGCCGCCGGCCGAGGCCGACCGCGCCGATCCGCCGCACCCGCCCGCCTCGCTCACGCAGCTGGCCGAATCCCTGCGCCTGCCGCTGCAAGCCCTTTGGTCGGGGCAGCGGCAGGGAGCGTCGGGCGCGGAGAGCGTGCTGCGCTTCCTGCCCCGGCAGCTTCCCGGCGAGGGGGTGGGGCTGCGCGTGCAGATGCAGTGGGCCGAGGCCGCGGCGGAGGCGGCGGCGCAAGCGTGGCACGCGCTGCCGGAATCCCCGGGCGAGGCGCTGCTGCATGCGTTGCTGGAGCACCCGGATGCCGTGCTGACGGACGGGGTGGACGACAGCTCCACGCGCTACCGCGACCTGCTGGCACCCGCGCTGGTGCTGCGCCGCGAGCTGAGCCGCTTTTCCCGCCACGGGCGCCTGGGCATCGTACTGCCGCCGGGGCGCTGGGCCGTGGTGGCGCATGTGGCCTGCGCGCTCTGCGGCATCGAGGCGGTCAACGTGGACTACACGGCCTCGGCCGAGGAGCTGCGCCGCATCATGCAGAGCGCGGGGCTGACGCGCCTCATCACCGAGCAGCGCTTCGTGCAGAAGCAGAACCGCTTTGCCTGGCCGCGCCAGCGCGACCTCATTTTCATCGATGAACTGCTGAGCGAGCAGGGCGGGCGGCTGCGCCTGTGGCGCGCGCTGCTGCGCTTCCTGCCCCGCCCGCAGCTGCTGCGGCTGCTGCGCCTGCCCCGCCCCGGGGACGAGGCGACCCTGCGCTTCACGCGCGGCACCACGGGGAAACCCAAGGCGGTGCCCGTGTCGCAGCAGGCGCTGACGGCCGCGCTGCGCTCGGCGCAGGAGCTGCTGCGCCTGCGCCCCGGCGAGCCCGTGCTCTGCGCGCAACCCCTGCACGAGCCGGGCGGGCTGCTCTTCTCGCTGCTGCTGCCGCTGCTGGCGGGCTGCCGGCTCATCACCTACCCCGACCCGCAGGCCGCCAAGCGCCTGCGCACGCTCATCCGCCGCGAATCCGTGCGCGTGGTGGCGCTGCCGCCCCGCCGCATGGCCGAGCTGCTGCGCGGAGCCGAGCGCGATGCCTTTGCGGGGCTGCGGCTCTGCCTCACCACGGGCGATCGCCTGCCCCGCCGCCTCGCCGCGCAGGCCGCGCGCGAGCACGGGCTGCAACTCTCCGAAGCCTACGGGCTGACCGAAGCCACACCGCTGGTCGCCGTCGACCTGCGCCCGGCACAGGCCGGGGCGGAGCCCCCCCACCCCCGCGGGCTGCAAGCCGCGCCCGGCATCGCCCTGCGCATCACCGACCCCTACCGCGAGCACGAGCTGAGCGCGCCGCAGCAGCCGGGGCTGATCTGGCTCAAGGGGGCGATGGTGGCGCCCGCCTATGCCGACGATGAGGAGGCGAGCCGCGAACGCCACCGCGGGGCTTGGTTCTGCACGGGCGACATCGGCCACCTGAATGCCGAGGGGCGCTTGGTCATCGATGCGCGCAAGATCCGCTTTTCGCAGGTGGAGGGCGAGCCCGTGCCCCACGAGGAGCTGGAGGAGCTCCTGCTGAAAATCTTTAAGGCCGATCCGAACGCGCCGCAGCGGCAGCTGGCGGTGGTGGCCGTCCCCGACCGCGCGCGCGGCGAACGGCTGGTGCTGCTTTCGGCGCTGCACAAGACGGTGCACCCCAATGAGACCGTGTCGCTGCGCTACAGCATCATGAACGAGGGGCGCCCCTCGCAATGGCAGCTGCAGATGATTGTGCCCGTGCCCTACATCCCCACCCTGCCCGGCGGTCAGTTGAACTACCCGCTGTGCTACGAGTGGGCCTGCCGCGCGGCCGAGGCGCAACGCTGAGCGCGCCGAAGCCCGCGACCGACCGAGCACACCGATTTTATGACCAAACACCTGATATTGATGAGTATCGCGCTGGGCTGCTGCACCGCAGCTCCGGCGGACATGCCCCCGCCCGCCCCCGCCGCAGCGGCAAGCGCGCTGACCGCGCCCGACGCGGCGGAGCACCCCTTCCTGAAGCACGAGGGCTACCCGCGCTGGTCGCGCATGAGCGGGGAGCGCGCCGTGCGCGACACGAAGTATGCCCTGGAGCGCGCGCAGCAGCGCCGCGCCGCCATCTGTGCCGTGGCGCCGGAGGCGGCGACCTACGACAACACCTTCGGCGCCTTTGAGTCCCTGTGCGATGATGTGGAGCTGGCCACGGCCTTTCTCGCGAACCTGTCCATGACGACGGACAGCCCCGAGCTGCGCGCCGCCGAGGAGGAGCTCACGCCGCTCGTCAGCGCCTTTGAATCCGGGCTCAGCGCGGATGCCGGGCTGTGGGCGGTGTTCCGCGCGGCGGCGCAGCAGCCCTGGGTGCGCGAGCTCTCGCCGGAGAAGCAGCGCTTTGTGCAGCAGGTCTGCGATGCCTTCCGCGACAGCGGGGCCGAGCTGACGCCGCAGCAGAAGGAGCGCAAGACCGCCATCGAGCAGGAGCTGGCCAAGCTCTGCGACAGCTTTGACAAGAATGTGCTGGATGCGACCAACGCCTGGGAGCTGCGGCTGAGCGACCCCGCCGCGCTGGCGGGCATGAGCGAGGACTGGCTGCTCAAGGCGCGCGAGCGCGCGCAGGCCAAGGGCTACGGCAGCGCGGAGGCGCCCGAGTATCTGGTGACGCTGGACCCCACGAGTGTGTACGAGGTGCTGCGCTGCTGCGATGTCGAGGCCACGCGCCGCGCCTGCCGCGAGGGGCTGGACACGGTGGGCAGCACCGCCCCTTGGGACAACGCCCCGCTGGTGGAGCGCATCATGGAGCTGCGCCGCGAGCTGGCCGCGCTGCTGGGCTTCCGCGGCTATGCGGACATGGTGGCGGCGCACCGCATGGTCGACAGCGCCGCCAAGGCGCAGGCCTTTATCTACGGCATGATGGAGGAGCTGCGCCCCGCGTTTGAGCGCGAGTGCCGCGAGCTGCTGGATTTTGTCGGCGAGCTGCGCGGGGAGAAGACGGAGGCGCTCGCCCCCTGGGACACGCTCTACTACACCCGCAAGCTGATGCAGCGCACCTACAACTTCGACCCCGAGGAGCTGCGCCCCTACCTGAGCTATGAGAACGTGCTCCGGGGCATGTTCGCGCTCTACAGCCACCTGTACGGCATCTCGGTGCGCGAGCTGCCCTCGGTCTGCCTGAGCGAGGGGCAGGAGCTGCCCGACGGCTATGCCGAGGTGTGGAGCCCGGACACCCAACTGTTCGCCGTCTACGACAACAAGACGGGCGCGCACCTGGGCTCGTTCTACCTCGACCCCTTCCCCCGCGCCACCAAACGGGCGGGGGCTTGGGTCATGCCGCTGCGCTACGGGCAGCCTGCGGCGGCGGGGCGCCCGCACACCCCGCATCTGGCGGCGCTGTGCGGCAATCTGACGGCGCCCGTGGGCGACAAGCCCGCGCTGCTGAGCCACAGCGATGCGGAGACGCTTTTCCACGAGTTCGGGCACATGCTCCATGTGATGCTCAGCGACACGGAGCTGCGCGCGCACAGCGGCACGCGCGTGGCCTGGGATTTTGTGGAGCTGCCCAGCCAAATCAACGAGAACTGGACCTGGGAGCCCGAGGGGCTGGCGCTCTTTGCCCGCCACTACGCCACGGGCGAGCCGCTGCCGGCCGAGCTGCAGCAGCGCCTGCTCGCCAGCCGTTTCTTCCGCCCGGCCTCGAGCATCATGGGGCAGCTGGTGCTGGCGCGGCTGGATTTCGACATCCATGAGCACTACGATCGCGTGTTTGCGGGCAAGGATCTGGACACGGCCACCCGCGAGCTGCTGGCGCCGTGGAAGCTGCCGCTCACGCAGCACGGCCCCTCGCTCATGCGCCACTTCACGCACTGCATCAGCGGCGGCTACCGCGCGGGCTACTACTGCTACAAGTGGGCGGAGGTGCTGCAGGCGGATGCGTTCACGCGCTTCCGCCGCGAGGGGGTGCTGAACGCGGCGACGGGGGCGGCCTTCCGCGAGGCGGTGCTCTCCAAGGGCGACAGCAAGCCCGCCGCCGAGCTCTTCCGCGATTTCATGGGGCGCGACCCGAACCCGGACGCGCTGCTGCAGGAGGCGGGCATTCTGCCCCCGAGCAAGTAAGCCCCCACCGGCAGATACCGAAACAGCCGCAGCAGGCCCTGCCCGCTGCGGCTGTTGGTGTAGAGGGGTGAAAAACCCGATCAGACCAGACCCTGGTCAATCATGGCATCGGCCACCTTGACGAAGCCCGCGATGTTCGCGCCGGCCACGTAGTTGGTGAAGCCGTCCGTGCTGCCCGTGGCAGCGGCGAACTCCTGCGCGTGGCTGTAGGCGTTCTCGTGGATGTTCTTCATGATGTCGAAGAGCTTGGCGTCGACCTCCTCGCTCGTCCAGTTGAGGCGCTGGCTGTTCTGCGCCATCTCCAGACCGGAGGTCGCCACACCGCCGGCGTTGGCCGCCTTGGCCGGGCCGTAGAGAATCTTGGCCTCCAGGTAGGCGTTGATGCCGTCCAGATCCGTGGGCATGTTGGCACCCTCGGCCACGAGCTTGCAGCCGTTCTTGATGAGGGTGGCAGCCTCCGCGCCGTTGATTTCGTTCTGCGTGGCGCAGGGGAAGGCGCAGTCGCAGGGCACGCTCCAGGGGCGCTGCCCGGGGAAGTACTGCACGCCGGGGAAGGCGTCGGCGTACTCGCGGATGCGGCCGCGGCGCACGTTCTTGAGCTCCATGATCCAGTGCACCTTTTCCAGGTCGATGCCGGCGGGGTCATAGACATAGCCGTCGGAGTCGGACATGGTGACGACCTTGGCGCCGAGCTGGTTGAGCTTCTCGACGAGGAACTGCGCCACGTTGCCGGAGCCGGACACGACGCAGACCTTGCCCTCCACGCTGTCGCCCTTGGTGGCGAGCATGTTCTGGGCGAAGTAGACGCAGCCGTAGCCCGTGGCCTCCGGGCGGATGAGCGAGCCGCCCCAGTGCAGGGCCTTGCCCGTGAGCACGCCCGTGAACTCGTTGCGCAGGCGCTTGTACTGGCCGAAGAGGTAGCCGATTTCGCGACCGCCCACGCCGATGTCACCGGCGGGCACGTCCGTGTCGGGGCCGATGTGGCGCTGCAGCTCGGTCATGAAGCTCTGGCAGAAGCTCATCACCTCGCGGTCGCTCTTGCCCTTGGGGTCGAAGTCGGAACCGCCCTTGCCGCCGCCCATGGCGAGCGTGGTGAGCGAGTTCTTGAAGATCTGCTCGAAGCCCAGGAACTTGAGGATGCCGAGGTTGACGGAGGGGTGGAAACGCAGACCGCCCTTGTAGGGTCCGATGGCGCTGTTGAACTCCACGCGGTACCCGCGGTTGACATGAATGCGACCCTTGTCATCCGTCCACGGCACGCGGAACATGATGGTGCGCTCCGGCTCGGTGATGCGCTCGAGGATGCAGTTGTCCTCGTACTTCTTGTGAGCATCGAGCACAGGGGCAATCGTGGTGATTACCTCCTGCACCGCTTGGATGAACTCAGGCTCGTGCGCATTCTTGGCGCGCACCTGATCCATGACTTTCGTGGTGTAATCAGACATAGTGTGATTGTGAGTTGCGGGCAAGCACAGATTTTTTGCCCCCGCCCCGGCATCCACAGCATTGTACCGACACAAAGGCTCCACAGCAAATACCCGCCGCGCGGGATGCTAGCACAATTTCCCCGCCATGGCAATCCTAAAAATGGGGAGGCTTGCTGCGCAAAAAACGGCGCGACGGTCGGTCGGCTGCCGTGCTTCGGTCTTGCATTCGGGCGCCCTGCGTGCTAGGCTGCACGGCGTTATGCTCCAAGCAGGTATCGTCGGTCTGCCCAACGTGGGAAAATCCACCCTCTTCAACGCCGTCACGCGCTCGCGCAAAGCCGAGGCGGCCAATTATCCTTTCTGCACCATTGACCCCAACGTGGGCATCGTCGAGGTGCCCGATCCCCGGCTCGCCGTGCTGGCCGAGATGAGCAAGAGCGAGCGCATCGTGCCCGCCGCCATCGAGTTTGTGGACATCGCAGGGCTGGTGAAGGGCGCGTCCGAGGGCGCGGGACTGGGCAACAAGTTCCTCTCCAACATCCGCGAGACCGATGCCATCGTGCAGGTCGTGCGCTGCTTCGAGAACGACGACATCATCCACGAGCTCGGCTCGGTCGACCCCGTGCGCGACATCGAAATCATCAACGATGAGCTCATTCTGGCCGATTTGGCCGCCATGGAGAAGCGCCTGGAGAGCCGCATCAAGAAGGCGCGCGGCGGCGACAAGGAGGCCAAGGCCGAGGTCGCCCTCATGGAGAAGCTCATCCCCCATCTGGACGCGGGCAACCCCGCTTCCACCCTGGAGCTGAGCGAGGATGAGCGCAAGCTGCTCAAGAGTTTTTACCTGCTCTCCTCCAAGAAGAGTATTTTTGCCTGCAATGTCAGCGAGGAGGAGCTGGCCGAGGCGCTGCAACACCCCGATGCACACCCCTACGTCTCCGCCGTGCGCCGATATGTGGCCGAGCACCACAATGCGGAGGCTGTGGTCATCTCCGCGCGCATCGAGGAGGAGCTCTCCGAGCTCGACCCGGCCGAGGCGCAGGACTACCTGCACGACATCGGCGTGGCCGACAGCGGCGTGAGCGAGCTCATCCGCGCGGTCTACCACCTGCTCGGGCTGCGCACCTACCTGACCACGGGGGTCAAGGAGACCAAGGCATGGACCATCCCCGCCGGGGCCAAGGCACCGCAAGCGGCCGGGGTCATCCACACCGACTTTGAGCGCGGCTTCATCGCGGCGCAGGTGGTGGCCTACGACGATCTCGTGGCCTGCGGCTCCCTGCTCAAGGCCAAGGAGACGGCCAAGCTCCGCATCGAGGGCAAGGACTACGTGGTCCGCGACGGCGATGTGGTGGAGTTCCGCTTCAACGTGTCCAAGTGAGCCCACAACCGGGCGGTGAGGCCCGGGTTTCTGCGTCACCCTTTCCCCGCTACACACAACAAGGCATCGGCTCCACACGAACCGATGCCTTGTTGCACATGAGGTGTCGATGAATCAGCGACCGACCTCAAATCTCCCGGAGGGCATGGTCTTCTCCTCCAGCGTGCCGGCCTCCGTCCCGTCACCGACCGCTTGGGTCAGCGATCCGGTGACCGCAATCTCCCATGTCCGCGCATCAAAATTGAGGGTGACCTTGCATGTACTCACCTCACAGGTAGTGATCCCCGCTAAGCCGAGGAAGTTGGAAGTAAATGTATTGGCACCGGAGAAAGGAGCACTCTGCGTCGAAATGTCAAAAGTATACTGACCGGTCATGGGCACATTTCTGTCCGTCGGCACCTGATTCGGTGTCATGACACAGCTGCATAATGCTCTACTCGGAGTCCCGCTGCTGGGATAGAAATACCCCTGCACCACAACGTTGGAGTTATTAATGGCATTGCCGCCACCCTCCATCACCATCCATGCAGACGCCCCAAGGAGGTAAATCTTCTTCGACCCCCTCGAGAACTCACTAAAAGTAATGGAATCCAGACTCGAGGAGCCACCTCCGCCGCAAGAGCTCAACGTGGAACTCAGCCCCAAAAGAGTACCGACAGCAGCCACCGCCAACAAGGCAGCCCTGCTCAACGAAAGGAGAAAACGATTGTGTTTCATGGTGCACATCGGCATGACTCGCCGCATTTGAAGTCTACAGCATTTCAAAGGCTGTAGGCAAGCTTTTTTTGAATGCACGCAAAAAAAAAAGCATTCAGCCCGGCTGATGACTCGGTTCGGCGCGGCGCTGTTCCTCCCTGTTCCCTGAGTATCAGCGCTTTTCTGCCTACAGCCATTGCGTCCTTTTTGTCCCCCCGGCGAAACAGGTCGGGCAATCAAATTCGCGTCAGGAGAGTCTTGCAGGGGTTGCGCATCGCCGCAGGCGTGCTATACTCAGTGCAACCACAGCCATGTCCGACCGCATCCCCGTCCGCAACCCCAACGAAATCGCCAAACTGCGCCGCGCCGGCGAAGTCTCCGCCCGCATCCTGATGGACCTCATGCCCATCGTGCGCCCCGGCATCACCACCAAGGAGATAGACAACTACGCCGCCGAGCTCTTCCGCCGCGAGAAATGCGGCAACGCCTTCCTCGGCTACGGCGGTTATCCCGGGCAACTCTGCATCTCCGTCAACGAGGAAATCGTGCACGGCATCGGCGGCACGCGCGTGCTGCGCGAAGGCGACATCGTGAGCCTCGACACCGGCGCCATCGTCGACGGCTGGTACGGCGACAACGCCATGACCCTGCCCGTGGGGCGCTGCAGCGAGGAAGCGCTGCGCCTGCTCGCCGTCACGGAGGAAGCCCTCTTCCGCGGCATTGCCGAGGCCAAGCAGGGCAACTCCCTGCTCGATGTCTGCGGCGCCATCGAGGACTATGTGCGCCCCTTCGGTTTCGGCATCGTGCGCGACTATGTGGGGCACGGCGTGGGGCGGCACCTGCACGAGGAACCGCAAATCCCCAACTATCGCCCCTCCTACCGGCTGCCCCGGCTCAAGCGCGGCATGATTTTGGCCATCGAGCCGATGATCACGCTGGGTAGTTTCCGCGTGCGCGTGCTGGATGACGAGTGGACCGCCGTCACCGCCGACGGCTCGCTCGCCGCCCACTTTGAGCACACGGTGGCCGTGGGCTCACACGGCGGCGACATCCTCACCGAGCGTCCCCGCATCGCCCTGCCCGAGCAACTGGGCATCACCCTGTAACGCAAATGTAACGCTCCGCACGCGCTTTTGGCTCGACAGGCGCGGGCAAATGCGCGATAACGACAGTCAGAACAATCCGAACCCTTAAGCGACTATGGCTCTTCACATCCAAATGAGCGAGGAAGCGGAAGCCCAGCTCCGCAAAGACGCTCTGCGCAGCAAGCTCACCTCCTTCGGCGCCATGGCGGCGCTGATTGCCTTCGGCGGTGCCATCCTGTACTTCACGGTGATTCTCATCGCCATTGAGCAGGAGGCCGAGTTCATCGGCTACACCCCGCCCGCCGAGAACCTGCCCGCCCGCGCGGTGCCCACCACCCAGCAGCTCAGCTCCAAGGCCGCCACCCCCTCCAACACGGTGGCACCCTCCGTCATCGTGGCGACCGGTGCCGCACCCGTGGCGATGGCGCAGGTCGACATCCCCATGGACGACTCGCAGGACGACGGCATGAGCATCGACATCGGCATGGGACTCGATGCCGGGCTGGGCGACAGCCTGGGCGATGAGGGCGGCGGCATGGGCGGCTCGCCCGGCGGTTCGGCGCTCGAGGGCACCTTCTACGACCTCAAGCTCACCAAGGGCGGCGCCTCCACGGGCATCAAGCTCAACGAAGACGGCTCGCTGAGCGACGACGGGCGCGCCAAGGTGCACAAGATTCTCTACGAGTTCACGAAGAGCTGGAGCCCCAGCGTGCTCAACAAGTACTACTCCTCGCCCACCAAGCTGTACGCCTCCAACTTCTTCCTGCCCACCTGTCTGGCGAAGTACGCCCCCATCGCCTTCAACTGCCAGGACAAGTGCAAGCCCTCGGCCTGGCTGGCGGTCTACCGCGGCAAGGTCAAGGCGCCCAAGACGGGCAAGTTCCGCTTCGTCGGCGTGGGCGACGAAACCCTCATGGTGCGCTTCAAGAGCAAGCTGGTGCTGGAGGCCGGCTGGTGCCTGCCCACCATGTACGACGACAAGAAACCCAACGCCTGCGGCAACATGGGCACCACCCAAGCCTACAAGGAAGCCATCGCCTCCGGCCGCGAAAAGACGCACAAGGGCTACGAATTCATCCCCTACCCCAAGACTAGGGACTGGAACGCCAACGTCGGCGGTCTGGCGGCCGGCACCGTCTTTGAGGTGAAGGAGGGCGAGGTGTGCCCCATCGAGATTCTCGTCTCGGAAGTTCCCGGCGGTGGTTTCGGCTTCTGCTTGCTCATCCAGGACATGAGCAAGCCTCGCAAGGAGGACATCGAAATCTTCCGCACCAACTTCTCCATGCCCGACGAAGCCGAGCTCAAGAAGCAGATCAAGGCGGCCGGCTGCTGGCGCGGCGGCAACGAGTTCGAAGCCCCTTTCTTCTCGCAGGACTCGCACATCTGGGTCGCCGTGCCCTAAAGCGCGCGACAACACCGAGCCACACCGCAGGGGAGCCCGCCGGGCTCCCCTGCTTGTTTTCACTACAAGCAGGCAGAGCTGTTTCGGCTCTTCGTCTATTTTTGTGGAGTGAAGCCGCGAGTACAACCTAACAAAAGAAAAAAGGGCTCTTCGTCTATTTTTGTGGAGTGAAGCCGCGAGTACAACCTAAC
>JBJEVK010000107.1:0-9031 GCA_051884295.1 Akkermansia sp. | reverse complement strand
GTGCCTAAAATGAAGTTGTTTTCGCTTTGTCGCATTTAGTCTTGCAATTCAGCAAGGCTCGTCATCAATACTCGAAGCGCTCAATCGGCAATCCCTGAGCAATCAGCGTTAATTCCCGCAGCTGGTAGGTGGCCGCCCGCCGTCCCGCCCCATTCGTACGCCGATGCAGCAGCCCCCCGTCAGCCAGCGCGTTGATCATGCGTTGCACCGTGGCTTGATTCACGCCGGAGATGCGCGCTGCGATGCCGGGTTTGCTGAAGATGGGGCTTTCAAACAGGGCATCCAGCAGGGAAACACAGGCCGACGAGTTGGTGATCCGGGCGAACTCCTTCCGCAGCTCCTGATACAGGCGTTGCATGGCGGCGGCGCGGCGCATGTTCTCGCGCGCCTGCTCCTCTACCGCTTGCAAGAAGAAGAGCAGCCAGGAGTCCCAGGCATCGGGATTGCCGTGCAGGGCATTGAGATTGTCGATATATTGCTCACGGTGTTTTTCAAAATACTCGCTCAGGTAGAAAACGGGGCGCTCCAAAATCCCTTTGCTGTGCAGGTAGAGCGGTATGAGCAGGCGACCGACGCGCCCATTGCCGTCGTGGAAGGGGTGAATCAGCTCAAACTGCGCGTGCAGGATGCCGCACTGCAGCAGGGGGTCGATGTCATCGGCTCTGGCGTTTTCAAGCCAGTTATCCAGATAGGCCTCCACCGTTGTCGGGTCGGGGGGGATATAGGTGGCCTGCTCGATGCTGCTGCCGGGGGTGCCGATCCGGTTTTGCGTGTTGCGTATTTGCCCCGGGCGTTTATTTTGCCCGCGAACCGATTGCAGCAGGATGGCGTGCATTTCCCGGATAAGTCCTGCTGTCAGGCCTCGCTCGTTCAGGCATTGGGTGGCGTTCCGCATGGCCTTGAGGTAGTTGAGGATTTCCTGAACATCGCCCTTTTGGGCTTCCGTGGAGTCCTCCCCTGCTTCCAAGGAATATACCTCATCAATCGTTGAGCGGGTGCCTTCAATGCGGGAGGAGAGGACGGCTTCCTGCGTCATCATCGGCGAGAGCAGAACGTTGGCGTAGCTCTTGGCACTCAGCATGCCATCCAGCCGAGCCAAATTCCGGTTCGCCTTAGCGTGTGCGGTAAACAGGCGCTCCTGATGGTAGCCGGTGAGCGGCAGATAAGGGAGGAGGTAGGGAGAAGCCATATGGAATATGATGAACACGAGCGATGTTATTTGTCAAGCAAAAAAAGCTTCTCGTGCGCAACAAGGAAATTTGTTTTGCAAATTTCCGGATTGGTGCACAACAAGAGTCTTTGTTTTGCACGCGTGCAGAACAAAGAGCGTTGTTTTGCAAATTTCCGGATTGGTGCACAACAAGAGTCGTTGTTTTGCATGCGTGCAGAACAAAAAGCGTTGTTTTGCAAATTTCCCGATTGCTGCACAACAAAAGCCATAGCGTTGCATGCGTGCAGAACAAAAAGCGTCGTGTGCCGCCCGGGGTAGGGCCGATGAGCGCCGCCGACGGATGATGGCGGGGATTGACTTGCCGCCGCTTTTCTGCTGTAATGGGCGCGTGTCGGAGAGTGCCGTCAGCTATTTCTTTTTTGGCAGCGACGAGGGTGCCGCTGCCGGGGCGGCGCAGGCTTGCTACGCCGAGTTGACGGCGGGAGACGAGGGCTGGGGCAACGAGCAGATTGACGGCACCGCCGCCACGGTGGACGAGGCTCGGGAGATTCTGCGCCGCACCATCAGCGGCTTGCAGATGTTCAACATGTTCGGTGGGCGCAAGGTGGTGTGGCTCAAGGGGGCGAATTTTTTGGGCGACACACCGCAGGGCGCGCGCAGCGAGGCAGTGCAGGCGGGCTTGGAGAAGCTGGTGAGCTGTCTGGAGTCGCTGCCGGAGAACACTTTTTTTGTGCTGAGCGCGGGTGAGGTCGACAAGCGGCGCAGTTTTTTCAAGCGGCTGAACGCCCTGTGCGCCGCGCGCGAGTTTTCCAAAATCGACATCTCCAAGCCGGGCTGGGAGGGCGAGCTGCAAATGCTGGTGCTGGCCAAGGCCAAGCCGCTGGGGCTGCTGTTTGACAACGCTGCGCTCGACCTCTTCATCCACCGCGTCAACGAGAGCACGCGCCAAGTGCTCAACGAGCTGAGCAAGCTCGATGTGTACCTGGGCTCGGAGCGGCGGCGCGTGGAGCTGCACGATGTGGAGCTCATGGTGCCGGTGTCGCGCAGCGGCGTCATCTTTGAGATTTCGCGCGCGGTGGAGCAGGGGGATTGCCGCCGCGCTGTGCACCTGGTCAACGAGCAGCTGGCGCGCGGCGAACAGGCGGTGAGCATCATGCGCGCGGCGCTGGTGCCCACGGTGCGCAACCGCTACTGCGCCCGCCTGCTCATGGATACCTACAAGCTCGATGCGGGCCATTACCGCGCTTTTGAGAGCGCGCTGCAACGCTTGCCCGCCGCCGCGCGCAAGTTGTTGCCGCTCAAGAAGGATGGCACGCCCAACGCCTACAGCTTGTTCAACGCTGCTAAGAGCTGCGGGCGGCTGCGGGCGGATAAGGCACGCCGCGACCTGCAGGCATGCGCCGCGGCAGATCGGCAACTGGTCTCGGGCAATGCAGACCCGCGGGATTTGCTCCACAAGCTGCTTGTGGCGCTCACGGCATAGGCTTATGGAGGATATCGGAACGGAGTTCGACGTGCTGGTCATCGGCGCGGGGCATGCAGGCATCGAGGCGGCGCTGGCGGCGGCGCGTTTGGGGGGGCGCGTGGCGCTGCTGACGCACAATCTCGACACGATTGGCCAGATGAGCTGCAACCCCGCCATCGGCGGACTCGGCAAGGGGCATATCGTGCGCGAGATCGATGCGCTGGGCGGGGCAATGGGTCTCAACACGGATGCCACCGCCGTGCAATTCCGCATGCTCAACGCCGCCAAGGGACCCGGCGTGCGCGCCCCCCGCGCCCAGTGCGACAAACTGGCTTACCGCGCGCGCATGAAGTATGTGCTGGAGACGACACCGCGCCTGCGGCTCTTTCAGGGAGATGTGGCGGAGCTGCTGGCGGCGGACGGTCGCATCGCCGGGGTGGTGACGACCTGGGGGCAGCGCTTTCGCGCCCGCGCCGTGGTGCTGTGCAGCGGCACCTTCCTGCGCGGCCTGCTGCATGTGGGCATGGAGCACCTGCCCGGCGGGCGCCTGGGCTGCCCGCCCAGCGGGCTCTCGGGCTCGCTCGCCAAGCTGGGCTTCCCTCTGGCGCGCTTCAAGACGGGCACCAGCCCGCGCATTCGGGGGCGCAGCATCGACTTTGCCGCGCTGGACCGGCAGGCGGGGGACGAGCCGCCGCCGCTCTTCTCCGACCGCTCGCGCCGCGAGCTGCGGCGCGATACCGAGCCGCACTGCACCCTCAACCACTGGGCAGAGCCCGGCTTCACCCTGCGGCAGCTCCCCTGCGCCATCACCTACACCAACCCGACGACGCACGACATCATCCGCGCCAACCTTGCCCACAGCCCGCTCTTCGGCGGCCTCATCGAGGGCACGGGGCCGCGCTACTGCCCGAGCATCGAGGACAAGGTGGTGCGCTTTGCCGACCGCGAGCGGCACCAAATCTTCATCGAGCCCGAGGGGCGCAGCACAGACGAGTACTACCTCAACGGGCTCTCCAGCAGCCTGCCCTACGCCGTGCAGTGCGCGCTGGTGCGCAGCATTCCCGGTCTGGAGCGCGCGGAGCTGATCCGCCCCGGCTACGCGGTGGAGTACGACTATGTGGTGCCCACCGAGCTTCTGCCCACGCTGGAGACCAAGCGCGTGCGCGGGCTCTACTTCGCCGGGCAGATCAACGGCACGAGCGGCTACGAAGAGGCCGCGGGGCAGGGACTGCTGGCGGGCGCCAACGCCATGCTTGCGCTGCGCGGCGAGGAGCCGCTGGTGCTGCGCCGCGATCAGGCCTACCTGGGCGTGATGGTCGATGATTTGGTGACGAAGGGCACCGACGAACCCTACCGCATGTTCACCAGCCGCGCCGAGATGCGCCTGCTGCTGCGGCAGGACAACGCCGACCTGCGCCTCAGCCCCCTCGCCGCCCGCTGCGGGCTGGTGAGCCCCGAGCAGGGTGCCGCCGCCGAGGCGCGCGCGCGCGCCATCGCGGAGGGCGTGGAGCGCGTGCGCCGCGAGAAGCACGAGGGCATCGCGCTCGACCTTTGGCTGCGCCGCGCCGGCCACGGCTGGCAGGACCTGCCGCCCGACAAGCGCGCCCTCTTCCCCCCCGAGCTCTGGGAGCCCATTGCCATCGACATCACCTACGCCGGGCACATCGAGCGCATGCGCATCGCCGCCGCGCGCCAGCAGCGGCAGGAGGACAAACCCATCCCCCCCGACTGCGACTACGACGCCATCCCCGCCATGAAAACCGAAGCGCGCCAGCGCTTCGCCCGCGTGCGCCCCACCACCGTCGGGCAGGCGGCGCGCATCCCCGGCATCACCCCGGCGGACATCGCCCTGCTGCTCGTTTGGCTGCGCAAGCTGCAACACCGCGCCGACACCGCCCCCTGAACAAGGGGTATGCCCGCGCTTTTTGTCATACATTAGCGCACCCTTATTCCAAAAAACGCGCGTTTCTTGGAACAAAGAACTGCAACACATATCCTTATTCCGTTTAAGCGGAATAAGAAGCGCCCCGCCGATGCCGTGGGGGCAGGGGCGGGGCGACAGGGGCAGGCGCGTGCGGCGGGGGTCAGCAGTAGCGCGTCAGCACGTATTGCAGGATGCCGCCGGCGCGGAAGTATTCCTTTTCGATGGGCGTGTCCAGGCGCACGATGACCGGCAGCTCGAAGGGGGCGGCGCCCGCCGGCTGCACCGTGAGGGTGGCGGTGGCGCGCGGCGGCATGTCGTCCGACAGCCCGGTGAGCGAGAAGGTGGCATCCTTCAGCCCGCGCACGCGCTCGTAGTCCGCCGGGTCGGCGAAGTTGAGCGGCAGCACGCCCATGCCGATGAGGTTGCTGCGGTGGATGCGCTCGAAGCTCTTGGTGATGACGGCGCGCACCCCCAGCAGGGAGGTGCCCTTGGCGGCCCAGTCGCGGCTGGAGCCCATGCCGTAGTCCTCGCCGCCGATGATGATGGTCGGCACGCCGTCCTCCTTGTAGGCCATGCCCGCATCGTAGATGAAGGTGGGCGTGCCGCAGGGGGCGTCGATGGCGCAGTCGGGCGCGCTGACGGGACGCTCGCCGAAGTAGAGCGTGTAGCCGCCCTCAATGCCCTCGGTCAGCAGGTTCTTGATGCGCACGTTGGCAAAGGTGCCGCGCGCCATGACGAGGTCATTGCCGCGGCGCGAGCCGAAGGTGTTGAAGTCGCGCGGGGCGATGCCGCGCGCCGCGAGGAACTGCCCTGCCGGCCCCGTGGCCTTGATGGCTCCGGCGGGCGAGATGTGGTCGGTGGTCACGCTGTCGCCGAAGATGCCCAGCGGGCGGGCGCCGATGATGTCGGTGATGGGGCGCTTGCTGCCGTCAAAACCGTCGAAGAAGGGCGGGCGGTGGATGTAGGACGAGTCGGAGTTCCACGCGAAGGTCGCGCCCGTGGGGGCGCTGACGCCGTCCCACTCGGCCACATGGTCGGCGTAGCAGCGGGTGTAGTCGGCGGGGGTGGCGGCCTTGGCCTGAGCGGTGGCAATCTCGCTGCTCGTGGGCCAGATGTCGCGCAGGTAGACGGGACTGCCGTCCGCGGCGGTGCCGAGCGGCTCGGTGTCCATGTCGATGTCCACGCGCCCGGCCAGCGCAAAGGCGATGACGAGCGGCGGCGACATGAGGAAGTTGCCCTTGACCTGCGGGTGGATGCGCGCCTCGAAGTTGCGGTTGCCGGAGAGCACGGAGCAGGAGACGAGCTTGTGGTCGATGACCGCCTGTTCGAGCGCGCTGTTGAGCGGGCCGCTGTTGCCGATGCAGGTGGTGCAGCCGTAGCCCACGATGGAGAAGCCGATGCTGTCCAGCGCCTCGGTGAGCCCGTTGTTGGCAAAGTAGCGCGCGGCGATGCGCGAGCCCGGGGCGATGCTGGTTTTCACATGCGCCGGAACGCGCAGACCGCGGGCGGCGGCCTTTTGCGCCAGCAGCCCGGCGGCGAGCATGAGCCCCTCGTTGCTGGTGTTGGTGCAGGAGGTGATGGCCGCCACGAGGATGGAGCCGTCGTGCAGCGTGACCTCGTGCGCGGTGTCGGCCTCGGGATTGCCCGCGTCGCCCCGCATGGTGAGGCGCACGCCCTCGCAGCGCTGCGGGGCGCCGTAGGTGTCGCGGCAGATGGCGGCAAAACTCTCCTTGAGCTCGCGCAGCGGGATGCGATCCTGCGGGCGCTTGGGACCGGCCACGGAGGGCTCGATGCTGCCGAGGTCGAGCTCCAGCACATCGGTGTAGTCCAGCTGCCCCTTCTGCGGCATGCCGAAGAGCCCCTGCGCGCGGAAGTAATTTTCGGCGGTGACGACCTGTTCCTCGCTGCGTCCCGTGGCGCGCAGGTAGGCGGCGCTCACCTCATCGAAGGGGAAGAAGCCCATCGTCGCGCCGTACTCGGGAGCCATGTTGGCAACGGTGGCGCGATCCGGCAGGGAGAGCGAGGCGGCGCCCTCGCCGAAGAACTCGACGAATTTGCCCACCACGCCGCGGCGGCGCAGCATCTGCGTGATGTGCAGCGCCAAATCCGTGGCGGTCACGCCCTCGCGCAGCTTGCCGCTCAGGCAGACGCCGATGACCTCGGGCACCAGGAAGGTGACGGGCTGCCCCAGCATGCCGGCTTCGGCCTCAATGCCGCCCACGCCCCAGGCCACAATGCCCAGGCCGTTGATCATGGTGGTGTGCGAGTCCGTGCCCACGAGGGTGTCGGGGTACCAAACGCCCCCGCTCTCCATGACGCCGCGGGCGAGGTGCTCGAGATTCACCTGGTGCACGATGCCCGTGCTGGGCGGCACCACGGAAAAGGTTTTGAAGGCCTGCTGCCCCCACTTGAGGAACTCGTAGCGCTCGGTGTTGCGCTCAAACTCGCGCGTCAGGTTCTTGCGGTAGGCCTCGGGGAAGCCCGCCCAGTCCACCTGCACCGAGTGGTCGATCACCAGATCGACCGGCACCAGCGGCTCCATGTCCGCCGGGTTCTTGCCCAGGTCTTCGACGGCGGCGCGCATGGCGGCCAAATCCACCAGCAGCGGCACCCCCGTGAGATCCTGCAAAATGATGCGCGCCACGGTGAAGGGCACTTCGTAATGCCCGGGAGAGGCGGCATTCCATCCCGCGAGGTTGCGGACATCCGCTTCCGTCACCTTGAGCCCGTCGCAGTTGCGCAGCAAGCTCTCCAGCACGATGCGGATGGAGACGGGCAGACGCCCGATGCCGGGGAAGCCTTGCTCGGCCAAGGCGGGCAGGGAGTAGAATCGGGCCTCGGTGCCCGCGCCGGTGGTGAAGCTGCGTAAGGTGTTCATGGCGTGAGAGGTTTTGCGGGGAGTATACACGCTTTTGGCGCGATTGCAAGCGAAAAAGGTGTTATCTGTATGCTTGCCTTCGGCGCATTCGCACCTATTCGCACTTTATTCGCACTTTATTCGCACTCCGGGGCAGGAGGGTGGGGCGGCAGATCGGGGGCCGATGCCGGGCAGGTGCCGTGATAACGGCGATGGCGGGCAACGGCGATCCCGGCGTTGCTCATTCAATCAGCATGCCGTCGGCGCGCAGGGCATCCCAGCCGCCTTCCAGGGTGTAGATGGGGGCGTCCAGCAGCCCGAGGGCGCGCAGCTCGGCGGCGATGTCGTCGGCGGCGTTGCAGGACTTGCTGCAAAAGACCACGATGCACTCCCCGCGCTCGCCCGCCTCGATGAGCCGCCCGATGGCGGCGTCAATCTGCCGCTGCAACTCGGGACCGCGGCGGATGGGGAACATGCGGTTTTCGCTGAGCATGAGTCGGTTGAGCTCGTAGTCGCTCGCGCTGCGGGCATCGATCCACACCACGCGCCCCGGGTAGTTGAGGTGCAGGGTCGCCAGGCAAACATGCCCCGTCGGCAGGCTCTCCTGGCGGCAGGGCGGCAGGCGTCGCGGCGCAAAGTAGGCGGTGTCTGCCCAGCCGAGCAGTGCCGCAAGAGCCAGGATGATGAGGCCGAGCCGGATAAATTGACCGAGCGTATCGTTCATGCCTGCCTCGTTTGTAGCATGTGCCCCGCGCCCTGTCAATGCCGGAGCGCGGCCTGAGCAGGGCAACGCGCCGCTGCCCGCTCGGGGGAGCAGCGGCGCGCGGTGCACCTGCCTTGCTGCTCAGCGGCGTCGCCGGGCTGCCAAACCGGCGAGAGCCAACAGGGAAAGCGTGGCCGTGGCAGGTTCGGGAACGCTCAGCATGTCGCGAGTGACGACAGAGACGAGGGGAGCAAATGTCTTTGATGTAGACGCATTCCATGCCCAGCCATAGTTGTCGCCCAAAAAGGTGCAGCTCATTGCGTCGTTGATGTCGGCGTAGTTGCTGAGTGTGGTTCCTCCGCATTTGACCAAATCATCACTTGTCACGGTATAGCCGATGGCAAGATTCTCGGTATCCGTGTCAACGAACAGAAAATAGAGTTGCTCGTTCGTGCTGATGGTCGTGTTCTCAAAGCTCCATGTTTGGTAACCCGTTGCGGTGATTGCGTTGGAGGAAAGAGCTTTTACAACGCCAGCGACATCCGTGAGAGCCAGCGTAAAGGAACTTGCTTGGCCACTTTTTTTGCCGTTGCTGCGAATGTATGTTGCGAGGGAGACAAGTTCAACGGTTGTGTCAGTAAACGCAGGGGTTGTCGTCAAGCGCGCACCGCTTAGATTCAGCGTGATGCCGACATAATACGCATTATTGGCGGTGTTAGAGGTGCTGTTGGTGGTCGTGTACTCGGCGGCAGAGGCTACGCCGACGAGTGCCATCAATACTGTCAGGGATATTTTCATCAATTTGATGTGGGATAGGTGTTCAGATACGGAAGAAAATCGGGGGGAATCTCCCGCTTCCTGTTGGGAAAGTACAGCATTCGGAATGCTGATACACAGCTTTCGGAATGCTG
>JBJEVK010000106.1:0-9233 GCA_051884295.1 Akkermansia sp. | reverse complement strand
ACAAGGTGTTCTGCAACGGCTTTTCGGTGTCGCATTTGATTTTGCAACTTACACGATTTTGCTGCATCAGATATGTGCGTTGACAAGGAGGGGGCGGCATGTTATGGTGAGCGCCATGAAACTCGTGAGTTGGAATGTCAACGGTCTGCGCGCCACCCTCGGCAAGGGGCTGGCGGAGAAGATGGATGCGCTGGCGCCGGATGTGCTCTGCCTGCAGGAAATCAAGGCGCGCCCCGAGCAGGTGCGCGATGCCTGGGTGGACTCCTGGGCCCATGCCCTGTGGAACCCCGCGCAACGCCCCGGCTACAGCGGCACCCTCATCCTCTCGCGCGTGGCACCGCTGAGCAGCTCGCTCGGCATCGGCGACCCCGCGCACGACAGCGAGGGGCGCGTGGCCACCATGGAGTTTGCGGATTTCTACCTCGTCAACTGCTACACGCCCAACTCGCAGAACGAGCTGGCGCGGCTGCCCTACCGCCAGGAGTGGGATGCCGCCTTCCGCGCCTACCTCTGCCGACTCGCGCAGCTCAAGCCCGTGATTTTCTGCGGCGACCTCAATGTGGCGCACGAGGAGATTGACCTCGCCCGCCCCGATGCCAACCACTTCTCCGCCGGATTCTCGGACGAGGAGCGCGCCGGCTTCAGCGCGCTGCTGGCAGCGGGCTTTGCGGACAGCTTCCGCCGCCTGCATCCCGAGGCGCGCGACTGTTACTCCTGGTGGAGCTTCCGCGGCGGTGCCCGCGCGCGCAATGTCGGGTGGCGCATCGACTACTTCGGCGTATCCGAAAGCCTGATGTCCCGCGTGCGCGCCGCCGAGATTCACCCCGACATCACGGGTTCCGACCACTGCCCGGTTTCGCTGGAGATTGATTGAGCTCCCATGCGTCGCGTGCTCCTCAGCCTGTTGCTCACCTTCCTGCTGATAGCGGGGGCAGGGGGGCTGTTGTGGTGGGGGGTGTGCGACTCGCGCGAGCTGCGGACGGAGCAGGTGGTGCTGGAGCTGCCGCAGTGGCCGGACGACGGGCGCAGCTTCCGCGCGGTCGTCATCACCGACTGGCATTTGGCCGCCGGGCAGGGAGAGCGCGCCCGGCAGCTGGTCGAGCGGGTGCGCGCGCTCAAGCCCGATGTTCTCTTCTCGCTGGGTGACTATCCCAACGGCTTTACCGCCGGGGCGGCGCTGTCGCGCGAGGAGACGGAGCAGGTGCTGGCGCCGCTGCTGCGCGACATCCCCTGCTACTACGTCATCGGCAATCATGACGACGGTAAGCGCGCTCCGCGCCTGCAGCTCCTGGGTGCGCAACAATGCCATGACACGGTGCGCCGCCACCACTTCGATGAACAGCATCCGCTGGACATCGGCGGCTATCTCGCTGCCTACGGCGGCTCCCTGCGGCCGCTGTGGAAGGATGCTGCCTCCGCTGCTGAGGTGCCGCGCATCATCCTCTCCCACTACCCCGGCTCCTTCTGGAAACATGCGCCGGATGCGGCGGATGCCATCTTCTGCGGCCATACGCACGGTGGGCAGCTCTGCGCCCCCGGCGGCTACACGCGCGAGCACTGGAGCGGCGGCTGGCACCGCGCGGCCGGGGGGCAGCGGCTCTACATCGCGCGCGGCGTGGGGTGCAGCATCCTGCCCTTCCGCCTGTTCTGCCCGCCGGAGTTGACGCTGATCGAGCTGCGCGGCTGCCGCCGTCCCTGAGCGCGGCGGGGCTCACTTGCCCAGGCAGAAGGTCGAGAACACGCGGTCGAGCACATCCTCCGTATCCACCTGCCCGGTGATGCTGCCCAGCGCATCCAGTGCCCCGCGCAGGAACACATCCGTCAGCTCCGGCGCTTCGGCGGCGCGCAGGCTCTCCTCCGCGCGCTCCAGCTCCTCCAGCGCCTGTTGCAGAGCATAGCGGTGGCGGGCGTTGACAGCCACCAGCGTGTCGCCCTCCGCACGGCGGTTCAGGAAAAGTCCGCGCATCGCCGCCGCCAGCTCGTCGCGCCCCTCGCCTGTGCGGCAGGAAAAGCGCAGCCCCTCGCTGCCTGCCCAGTCGGGGTGGGTCGGCAGGTCACACTTGTTGAGCAGCAGCAGGCGCGGCACTCCCGCAAAGGCGGGCAGCGGGGCAGGGCGGGGCTGCGAGCTGTCCGCCACCTCGATGATGAGGTCGGCCGCCGCTCCCGCGCGGCGGCTGCGCTCCATGCCCTCGCGCTCCAGCGCATCGGCACTCTCGCGCAGCCCCGCCGTGTCCGTCAGGCGCAGGCAGAGCCCGCCCAGCAGCACGCGCTCCTCCACCGTGTCGCGCGTCGTCCCCGCGCGAGGGCTGACAATGGCGCGCTCGTAGCCCGCCAGCACATTGAGCAGGCTCGACTTGCCCACATTCGGCGCGCCGATGATGGCCGTGGCAATGCCCTCGCGCAGCACGCGCCCCTCGCCCGCCGTGGCCAACAGCGCCGCCAGATCGGCGCGCAGCCCCCTCAGCTGCGCCAGCAGCGCGTCCGCCGTGGCGGGCTCAATATCCTCCTCGGGAAAATCGATGTAGGCCACCAGCTGCGCCGTGACATCCAGCAGGCTGTCCAGCGCGGCACGCACCCGAGCGCTGAGCGCGCCGCCCAGCTGATCCTGCGCCGCTCGCAGCGCCAGATCGCTGCCGGCGGCGATGACATCCATAATCGCTTCCGCCTGCGTTAAATCCATCTTGCCGTTCTCGAAGGCGCGGCGCGAGAACTCCCCGGGTTCCGCCGGGCGCGCGCCGCAACTCAGCAGCCGCTCCAGCACCCGCGCGCACACCAGCATGCCGCCGTGGCAGGAAAGCTCCACCACATCCTCCCCCGTAAAGCTGGACGGGGCGGCAAACAACGTCGCCACCGCCGTGTCCAGCGTGCGCCCCGCCGCATCACGCACCCGCAGCAGGGTGGCGCGGCGCGGCTCCAGGCGGCGACCGCCCGTGCAGGCCTCCACCACCGCGCGCGCCGTCGCACCGCTCACCCGCAGCACCGCCAGTGCTCCGTTGCCCGGCGGTGTCGCCAAAGCCGCAATCGTATCCTGTGCCATGGGTTTAATCATGGCACAGCGCTTCGCCGTGTGCAACGGCATCGGATGTCATGAACGGATCTTTCGTAGAAAACGAGCTTGCTATCTACATGATTCAGAATAAAATGCATATATGCGCCTTAATCTCCCCCTGAACCTCTATCGTGTCGTTTTAGCAGCCTGCGCATCCCTTTGTGCCACGACCGTTCAAGCCGGCGTGATGCACGCAGATATTGCCTTGAAGACCTACACGGATTTCGGTCAGAACGATGGTCGCTACGTCACGGCGCCACACGTTAGCTCCGTTCTGGCCGCTATTCGCGAGCGCGACAGCGGGGTGCTCATCCCCTACACGGGCGGGCAGGCATCATGGCTCATGCCCCACGGCATGATCGACTACAGCTCCGCCTGCGACGGTGGCTACGCCGTGGCACTGGGCACCAATTGGCTGGCCACCGTCGACCACAACGGCTCCATCAACCCCAGCTTCTGCGCATGGGAATTCGGCAATGGCCATGCGATGACCTACCAGTGCGCCGAGTATCGCTACTCGACGGAATTCAAGCACAAATCGCCGACGGATTACAAGGTCCTGCGTTTGAGTAAAATCTTCACCGACATCACGCCGTCCGTCACCTTCAGCAACCCGGAGCTGCTTGCCGGGGAAGACGGCAAATGGCTCGTCGGGCAGAAGGTCTACCGCACGGGTGGCGGCACCATGTACGTGTCGGATCACCTCGGCAAATACACCCGCTTGGGACCGGGCACCTACCAGACAGGCGGCATCATGGAGGTTGGCAACGCCGGAGTATCCGCCGAGGACAGCTCCTTCAGCCTCTCGACCACCCTCAAGCCGGGTGCCGACAGCATCAACGACGCTAACCCGCTTCCCTTCATGGGACAGGCGGGCGATTCAGGCAGCCCGGTGTGGATCTACAACACCGAGACCCAACGCTATGAATTCCTCGCATCCATGGCGGCCATCGGCGGCACCAACTCCTACATCAAGGGCGACATCGAGTTTACGGAAAGCGTGCAGCAAATGTACAACCGCAGCGTCACCTTCGACCACACCAACAGCGTCACCATCCACGCCTCCGTCACCCCGGGCACGGCGGAGGACGACACCCTGAGCGACCCGAGCTACAACGTCACCGCGACCAAATGGTACGGCAGCATCGAGACGGGCGACGGGCAGCGCATCGACTACGTCGGCGTCAAGCGCCACGAGGACGGCAGCGTCATCAACACCTGGTGCGACCTGCGCCCCCTGCTTAACACGGACAACTGGTACGCCTACGGCGACAGCTACCTCAACGCCAACGACAACGCCACCGACGGCAAAGAACTGACCCGCGCCGACCTCTACAGTTCCTCCAACCTCATCTTCACCGGCGGGGAGCAGGCAGAGCCGCTGAACATCGTGGTGGACGAGCAAGTGGAGCTGGGCTTCGGCTACGCGCAATTCAGCCGCGGGGAGAACAGCCCCCAAGCGGTGGACTTTGTGATGAGCGGCAGCGGCATGCTCAGCAGCGCCGGCTTTGTGGTGGACGAAGGGGTCTCACTGCATGTGCAGCTGACGGGCGGGAGCGACTACGCGCGCGAATGGCGCAAAAACGGCGCGGGTGACCTCTACATCGAAGGCAGCGGCGACAACAACAACATCCTGCTCAACATCGGCGGCAGCGGCACCACCTACCTGCAACGCGAGGGGGGCTACGCCGCCTACAACGTGCTGGCCTCCACGGGCAGCCGCGTGGTCATCAGCGACGTGGGGCAAATCCTGCGCGATATCACTCTGGGCAACGACGGGGGCACCCTGGACATGAACGGCTGCTCCATGGTGTGGAACAACGGCGCCGACGCGACGCAAAACAGAGACGCCTTCACCATCCACGCGTTGGATGAATGCGCCCTCATCACCAACAGCAACGCCGAGCGCACCACCACCCTCACTTGGCAGCAGGGCGGCGAGCAGCGCTGGCTGGGCTCCTTCAGCGATGCGGAGGGCGGCGCACTGCAATTCGTGTACGACGGCGGCGAGGGCGCACGACTGGTCTGGAGCAGCCTGCACAGCGAGCTGAGCACGCGGGAGGCAAGCGGCATCACCGTGAGCAGCGGCACGCTGAGCCTCACAGGCAGCCTCACCGAGCACGGGCGCGGCTCGGAGAGCGGCACCACCCCCAACCGGCTGGTTCTCGCGGATGACTGGCACTACAGCGATGCCACCGCCAACGTGCAGGTGGCGAACGGTGCCACCTTCGAGCTGGGCAGCCACGCACGGCTCAGCGGTGATGTGAGGGTGGCAGACGGGGGCAGCTTCGTCATGCGCGAGGGGGTGCAACACCGCTACGAATACGTGGAGGGCGGCTTGGAGCGCGAGGACACCGACCAATATCGCGACTACATCGGGCTGAAAGGCAACGTAGCGCTTGAGGGCGCCGGCGCCACCATGCGGGTGGCGTTCAGCAGCGAAACCGATGCCGCCCAGCGCTACGACGGCAATATCACGGGCAGCGGCCATTTCGAGGCTGATCTGGGGAACAATCAGCTGATGCTCAACGGCAATCTGGCGCTGACAGGCAGCAAGAGCGTCCTGAGCGGCGGGGTGATTCTCGGGCAGCGCGTCGACGCTGCCAGCATCGCGGGCGGGGACAGCAGCCGCTGGACCATCGGGGAGCGGGGCTACATCGTTTTTGCGGAGGAAGACCAAGCCGCGGGCGCGCAGCATCTGTTAAGCCTCATCAGCGAGGATTCTCGGGGTGCGCTGGCGCTCAGCCGGGACTACGATGAACAAATTATCCGCGATGGTCTCTACGTCGGCGCCGCCGAGGGCAGCACCGTGCAGTACGGAGCCGAAGGAACGACGGCGACACTGGCCACCACCACCCTCGGTGGGCGCCAAGTCTGGCTGTTGGGTGGCGGCGGCGGCACCCTGATGGTGAACTACCGGCTGACGGGCGATGCCGATCTGGAAATCGGCAATGCCTACACAAACAGCGAGGTCTATCTGACCAACACCGGCAACGATTTCACCGGCGCCATCCACCTCAACGGCATCGTTACCCTCGACTTTGCGGAAGGTGCGCTGGGCAGCTCCCGAGTCACCGTCAACTACGGGCAGAACATCATGAGCATCGCGCAGCTCGCCACCATGCTGAGCACGCACCTCGACACCGGCTCCGGCGGCGTCCTGATGCTGGATCGCAGCACCGCGAGCGAGAGCATCGACCTGAGCCGCTTCAGCTCCCTCTCCCTGGGTGCCAAGCAGGAAGCCCGCTTGGCGGCAGACACAAGCATCAGCCTCGGCGAGGACAGAACCTACCGTTTCGGCGGCACGGGGCTCCTGCACGTTGACAAAGCGCTGGGCGATACGGCGCAGGGCGCAAGCTCGCTGGAGCTTGATGCGCAGGGCTACACCGGCGGCGTTATCGAACTGAACAGCGCGCTGACGCTCACGGGCTCGGTGCGCGTCATGGGTTGGGACGGCGCCGAAGAGCACAGCGCCGAGGCCGACGGCTCCATCACCCTGCAGCTGGCAAGCAACGCCGCTTTGGACAGCGCGGCGAGCGTGGAAGCGGCTCGTGGAGGTGTCATTGAATTAGCCGCGGGCACCACGCACAGCTGGGACTTCCTGCAAACATCCGAGGGCGGGCATATCACCGGCGCTTCCGCCAAGCTGTTGTTGCAGCAGGCCGACATCGACGGCGGGTTGGACGTCGGCTCCGTGGTCAAGAACGGCGATGGTGTCCTGAAACTCGGTGGCGACAATGCCTACAACATGATGGTCGTCGCTGCCGGTGAGCTGCAGCTCAGCTCGGACAACGGGCTTTCCGCCGGGGGATTCACACAGATTGAAGCCGGCGCCACCCTCAACCACATCCACACGGCAGAGGACGGCTCGCAGGTCTTCAGCAGCACCTCCGGCTGGGTCATGCTCAACGGAACCGAGGAAAACGCCGCCGTCATCAAGGCCGGCAACGGCAACAACACCCTCAACGAGATTATCTATGTGCAGGGCTACGGGCGCATCGACGGCTCGTCCAACGCCGGACAATTCACGGTGGTGAAGGGAGCCTTGGAAGTGGGTGCCGCCTCCGTGCTGGAACTGCGGAGCAGCGGATACTACAACTTTGCCAACGAGAAGGTAAACTCCTCCGCCGGCATCATCCGCCTCCAAGCCGGAACCCTGCGTCTGGACAACATCAACCAGAGCATCGACGGCACCCTGCAACTCGCGAAAGCGGGGCAAAGCACCACCCTGAACATCTACTCCAACAGCAACAACGTCACCAAGGACATCAACAGAATCGAGCTGGGCGGCGGCGTGCTGACGATGACGCATAACAGCTGGAACAGCGTGGTCACCATCGGCTCGCTGGGCGGCAGCGGCACCATCAACTGGAACAACAACTGCAATCATTGGTTCTCCAACCGCATCATCCTGCAAGGCGAGGGCGATTTCGTCGGCACCTTCAACATGAAGGCCACCTACAACAACGCCAACCGCGCCTACCAAAAGTACATGCAATTGAACCACGACTTGGCTTTGCAGCATGCCGTCCTGAATGCCTCCGGCGGCTCGGACACGGCGTGGGCCTCGCTGGCGGTCAACACGGAGAACCTGCGCTTGAAAGGGCTGCAGGGCAACGCCTATGTGCATCTCTACGCCGGGAAGGCGATCGTGGGTGCCGGGCAGGATGTCGGCAAACTTCTCGCGCAGGCACCCATCTCGACCCGCAGTGCCACCCTCGTCCTCGACACGGATGAGGGATGCAGCTACAGCTATGAGGGTGTTGTTGCGGCCAAGAGCGACGGCAGCGCCGCGTTCAGCCTGGTCAAACAGGGGCTCGGCAGCCAGAGTTTCAGCGGGGAGACAACTTGGGAGAGCATTCGCGCAGAGCAGGGTAGCCTCCGCTTCGGTGGGGATCTCAGCGCAACGGAGCTCCACATCGGAGCCGGAGCCGAGCTGGCGGCCTACAGCGGCGCCGGGACAACGCCCGCCGACGAGGCGACCATCGCCGTGCAGTCGGGGCGCCTGAGCTGCGATGCCGGGGCTGTGCTCAACGCCAATCTCGACCTGAGCGGGAGCACCATTTCGATGGCTGAGGGCGGTCTGGCCATGGGCAGTACACTGACGCTGGGGCGCGGGGAAAAGGCCAACACGCTGGATGCGGAGACCTACGCCGAGTTGTTTGCAGCGCAGGCTACGGCGGAGTACGCTTGCGTGCTCTTCAGCGGGGTCGATGCCATCGACATCGGCAGCGGATTCACCACCACTTCGTGCAGCGTCGATGCCGGGGATTACTTCACCAACCTGAGCACGGGCAGCGGCTACAGTCTGAGCTATGACGGTGCTGAGAGCGAGGGTGGCACCGGAACCGTGAGCTTGGTGTATCATTGCGTGCCCGAGCCTGCTACCGGCACGCTGAGTCTGCTGGCGCTCTCGGCACTGTGCCTGCGTCGCCGCCGCCGCTGAGAGGCTGTGTGCGGCGGCTTCGGAGGGTTTTCTGTGATGAAGAGCATGTTTTTCCGCTTCAGCTGTGTTTTCTTCTTGCCATCAGCCCGTAAGATGGTACAGTGTTCATTGTCCGGCAACCTATCCTTGATTGTTGGGCATCTCAACCATTCAATCTCATAATAAAAGATGAAGACCGTTGCTATCCTCGCCCTGACCGCCGCCGCTCTCGTTTCCTGCCAGCAGCAGCAGCAGCAGCCCGCCCCCGAGCCCACTCCGGCTCCCGTGGCTCCCGTCTGCAAGGGCAAGTAAGGAGGCTTGTCCGCAGGGGCGCAAGAGGGGGATACCCTGTTGCCGTTTCCTGCGGGGAGCTTTCGCAAAGAACGCGCTCGGATGTTTTCCGAGCGCGTTTTTGCTGGCATGGGGGGTACGCCGAATGTTCTCCGAGCGCGTTCTTTGCAGGAGGAGGGGTTCGTGAGGAGCTTCAGCGCAGGCGGGTGAGTCGGGCGCCCCGCCGCCCATCCCCGGCCGCATCCGGACGCAAAAACCGCCGAAGCTGCACCCGACAGGCAGAGTCTGAATACCGTTGCTACCTTTCGGTCCTGGCGGGGTTTTCCAGCTCTGCCTCCGGGGAGCTCCGGCGGCGAGGCTGAGTATGCCCGAGCGAGTGTCGACCGTCAAGTGCAAATCGCGTGTGCGCTGCGGGCTGTAAGTTGCAAAATCAAATGCGACACCGAAAAGCCGTTGCAGAACACCTTG
>JBJEVK010000105.1:0-2132 GCA_051884295.1 Akkermansia sp. | reverse complement strand
AGCCCGGCGCTGCGCCCCAAGGGGTAGGCGTGCACGCCGGCCCTCCGTTCCGCTGCACGCAGCACTCCCGATGCGGGGGAACACTTCCTCGTGCTCGCGGTGCTCGCCGGGGCGCGGTGTCAGAGCTCGCCGCGCTGTTCGGCGTCGCGCAGATCCTGCGTGAGCTTCATGGCGCAGAAGTTCGGCCCGCACATGGAGCAGAAATGCGCTTTCTTGGCGCTGCTGTGGGGCAGGGTCAGGTCGTGGTAGGCGCGGGCGCGGTGCGGATCCAGCGAGAGGTTGAACTGATCCTCCCAGCGGAACTCGAAACGCGCCTTCGCCAGCGCATTGTCGCGCAGCTGGGCGGCGGGGTGTCCCTTGGCCAGGTCGGCGGCATGGGCGGCGAGCTTGTAGGTCACGACCCCCTCGCGCACGTCCTCGCGGTCGGGGAGACCGAGGTGCTCCTTGCGGGTCACATAGCAGAGCATGGCGCAGCCGCGCTGGGCGATCGCCGCCCCGCCGATGGCGCCGGTGATGTGGTCGTAGCCGGGCGCGATGTCGCTGGCCAGCGGTCCCAGTGTGTAGAACGGCGCCTCCGCGCACCATTCGAGCTGCTTGCGCATGTTCTCGGGAACCAGTTGCAGGGGCACATGCCCCGGCCCCTCGTTCATGACCTGCACCCCCTTGTCCCAGGCGCGGCGGGTGAGCTCGCCCTGCACCTCCAGCTCGGCCAGCTGGGCGTAGTCGTTCGCATCGGCAATGGAGCCGGGGCGCAGACCGTCGCCGATGGAGATGCCGACATCGTAGGTCGCCAGGATATCGCAGATCTCGTCCCAGTGCTCGTAGAGGAAGTTCTCGCGGCTGTTGAGCATCAGCCACTTGGCGATGATGGAGCCTCCGCGCGAGACAATGCCCGTGGCGCGCCGCGCGGTGTGGGGCACAAAGCTGCGGAGCAGGGCGGCGTGGATGGTCACATAGTCCACCCCCTGCCGCGCTTGCTCGATGAGGGTGTCGCGGAAGATGGGCCAGCTGAGGTGCTCGACCATGCCGCTGCATTTCTCGAGGCTTTGGTAGAGGGGCACGGTGCCGATGGGCACGGGGCTGTTGCGCAGAATCCACTCGCGGGTGCGGTGGATGTCCTTGCCCGTGGAGAGGTCCATGACGGTGTCCGACCCCCAGTGAATCGCCCAGCGCAGCTTTTCGACCTCCTCGGCGATGCCGCTGGAGATGGCGGAGTTGCCGATGTTGGCGTTGATTTTGCAGAGGAAATTGCGCCCGATGATCATGGGCTCGGCTTCGGGGTGGTTGATGTTGGCGGGGATGAGCGCGCGCCCGGCGGCGATTTCATCGCGCACGAACTCGGGGGTGAAGTAGGCGGGCATGCGGTTGCCGGGGCGGGGCTCGGCAGGGTGCTGGTAGTTGAGCTCGGCGCGGCGCAGCAGGCTGTGGTGCGAGAATCCCTCCTGCGCGGCGAGCTCCGAGGGGCGCGGCATGCCGGTGCCCAGCTCATCGAGCAGCCGCTGGGCGGCCTCGGGGCGGCTCTTGGGGCTGGGGAAGCGGTCGCAGATGCTCTTGAAGGCCGCCTCGCGCCCCAGATTCTCGCGGATGGCCACATACTCCATCTCGGGGGTGATGATGCCGCGCAGGGCGTAGGCGCGCTGCGTGGGCGGCTGCGCGAGGTCGCGCGCGCGCAGGGCTCCCTCCGCATCGGACTCGGTGTCGCCGCGCGCGGCAATCCATGGCGCGCGCAGGCGGGGCAGACCGTCTTCCTCGCGCCCGCGGAACTCCGGGTCGCCCCAGGGACCGGAGCAGTCGTAGAGGCGCACGGGCGCGTTGGGCTCGGTGCGTCCATCAGGGAAGAGGGTGTCCTCCTGCACCACCTCGCGCATCGCCACGCGCAGCTCGGGGTAGAGCTTGCCGGGGATGTAGATGCGGTGAGAGCCGGGGTATTGCAGGTCTGCCGTGTTCATGGGCTTGAGTCTACGCTTTTTTCGCCTGCAAGGGAAGCGAAAAAGGCGTTCGCTCGCGCTTGGGCGGGTAAACCCGAGCCCCCGCATTGCCTCAAAAATCCAGTCACCGAACTGACACATCTCACGGCTTAGGCTGACACGTGAAATACTGGATGCCTCAAAATTAGGCGCATAATTTATTCA
>JBJEVK010000104.1:0-9608 GCA_051884295.1 Akkermansia sp. | reverse complement strand
TAAAATGAAGTTGTTTTCGCTTTGTCGCATTTAGTCTTGCAATTCAGCGGGCGCCGGAAGATTCGCAACGGCAGATGCGCGCAAGAGAGGGCAGCGCAGGTCATCGGCGGGGGAAACGGGCTCAGAGCTGCACTCGGGCGGAGACGGAGCGCGTCTGCGGCAGGATGTACTTGTGCAGCTCAACGCAGGCACGGCGCGCGCCGAACTCAGCGATGCAGGCGGTGGCAAGCTTGTGCGCCAGCGTTTCGAGCAGGACGGTGGGCTCTGCGGCAGCGATGTCGGCCAGACGGCGGCAGAGGCGGTCGTAGTCGATGGTGGCGGCCAAATTCTCACCCATGGCGGCGAAGCGGCGGGGCGGAGTGATGCGGATGTCGGCGCTCAGGGGCTGGGCGGCGGCTCGCTCCTCCTCCGGCACCCCGATGTGGGCGCTGAGCCGCAGTTGGTGAATGCAGATGCTGTCGTCATTCGGGTCGGGGCAGCGCTCCATGAGGCGGCGCAGGGCGTCAAGGTCGGGCACGATGAGGTCGGGACCGGCGGCGGCGAGCCGCGCGGGGCTGTTGTAGCCGGTGAGCACACCGATGCCGGTGATGCCGGCGTGGCGGGCGGCGTGGATGTCGTGCTCCATGTCGCCGATGAAGGCCGTGTCCGCTGCGAGCAGCCCGTGCTGCGCCATGAGCCTGCCGATGTGCTCCACCTTGTTGCGGATGCCGGAGTGGACGGCCTCGAAGTAGGAGAACAGCCCCAGCGCACGCGCCTGCGCCTCAAAAGCGGCAGGGTCCATGCTGGTGAGCGCCAGGCAGCGGATGCCTCGCGCGCGGCAGTAGTCGAGGAATGCGCGGGCGTGCGGCAGGATGGTGACGCCGACCGGCGAGCGGTCAAAAGCGTAGCGGTAGTGTCGCTCCAGCTCCTCCAGCGGCACGCCCGGGGTCTTGCGGGCGTAGTAGTCGGGGTAGGGGAGCTGAAACTCCTCGCGGAACGCTTCGAGACTCAGCGGTGCATGTCCGTACTGCGCCAGCACATAGTTCGTGGCATCGAGGGTGAGCGCGAGGTCGTTGCAGAGGGTGCCGGACCAGTCGAAGAGGAGGTTGCGGAACATGGAAAATCAGCGTTTGGTCGGCTCTTGGGCATAGCCCTCCTTGGCGCTCGTGGTGATGATGCGGTTCTTGAGCTGGTACTTGCGGATGCTTTGCTTGAGCTCGGGGTTGACGAAGGGGTTGTCCTTGCCGTAGCACGCCCAGGGACCGCCCGGTACGAGGGCGAACTCCACAAAACGCCAGTGGACGGTGGCCATGCCCCCGGTGATGCCCAGATAGTCACGCACGGCGGGCGAGATGTCGATGCCGGCGGCCTTGTTGGCCATGTTCTTGGGGCGCTTGTTGCCGAAAACGTATTCCCAATCATCGGTGGTGAAGGGGCCGCAGTCCTCCCACTGGGCGTAGCAGTAGCGCCCCTTGTGGTAAATCTGCACCCACATGCCGCGGCAGACCGATTCGTATTTGCCGCCCTTGTCGCGCCGATACCAGGGGATGACCTTGGCCGCCTCGGGTTTGGGACCGCCTTTGTCGATGTCGTTGTAGGGCAGGGCGACATAAAAAGGATTGAGCAGGGGGGTGAAGCCCTTGGGCGCAAAGGTTTTGGGGTCGCGATTGGCGGGGTTGGGGTCGTCGAAACCGCCGTAGTTGTCGTCCCAGTTGCTGTCCCAACTGCTGGCGGTGTTGGGGGTGGGGTTGCGCTTGGTGGCCAGCTCGCCGATGTAGAAGTAGGTCGCGGTGATGTCGAAATGCCAGGGGTAAACGCCGATGCGGCGCACCTGCGGCAGCTTCTTGGGGTCGGGGAAGTTGCGGCGGTGGCTCTGGTCGAAGGTCGGGCGCATGGGCCCGGCCTTGATGGCGGCGGCGCGTAGGCTCTCCTCGCTCATCTGCCGCCTCGTCTCGGAGGCGACGCGGGTGCTGAGCTTGGAGGCGGGGGCGCTGCTGCGTGGCTTGCCGCTGCCGCTCAGCCCCGCAGCGCCTGCCGGCAGCGAGCCGAGCAGGAGCGCGGCGAGCAAGAGGGTGCAGAGGGCGTGGCGGTGCAGCGGCATCGGGCAGTGCAGGGGAAAAAGTTACCAGGCATGCAGCACGCTGGGGCGCGCCTGCGGCAGCTTGTCGGGCGCATCGAGGGTGTAGTGCAATCCGCGGCTTTCCTGGCGGCGAATGGCACAGTCCACAATGAGCGAGGCGGTGAGGGCGAGATTGCGCAGGTCGATAATCTCGGGCGTGACGCGGTAGCCCCAGTAGTACTCGTTGATTTCGCGGTTGATGTTGCGCAGCCGCGTGGCCGCGCGTTGCAGGCGGTGGTTGGTGCGCACAATGCTCACATAGTCGGTCATGGTGCGGCGCACCTCATCCCAGCAGTGGTAGAGAATGGCGAGGTCATCGCGCTCGGCCTTGGCACCGTGGCGCCAGGCGGGGATGGGGTAGTCCTCCATGCTGTGCGCCAGCGGCAGCGTGCGCAGCATGCGGTCGAGAGCGCGCTTGGAGATGACCACGCACTCCAGCAGCGAGTTGGAGGCCAGTCGGTTGGCGCCGTGCAGCCCCGTGCAACCCGTCTCGCCCGCCACGAACAGCCCGCGCAGCGTGCTCGCGCCGTCGATATCGGTCTGCACCCCGCCGCATTGGTAGTGGGCAGAGGGCACCACGGGAATCATGTCCTTCTCCGCGTCGATGCCGTAGCTCTTGCAGGTCTCGTAGATGTAGGGGAAGCGCTCCGCCATGAAGCCCTTGGGCTTGTGGGTCATGTCGAGGTACATGCAGGGGTGCCCCGTGCGCAGAATCTCGCTGTTGATGGCGCGCGCCACAATGTCGCGCGGCGCCAGACTCTTGCGCGGGTCGTACTTCTGCATGAACTCCTTGCCGTCCGGCCCCTTGAGAATGCCGCCTTCGCCGCGCACCGCCTCGGAGATGAGGAAGGTGAGCCCGTCGCGATCGCTGCTCTTGGGGTTGTAGAAGGTGGTGGGATGGAATTGGACAAACTCAAGATTGCTGATGTTGGCTCCCGCGCGCCAAGCCATCGCCACGCCGTCGCCCGTGGCCGTGGCGGGGTTGGTGGTGTACATGTAGACGCGCCCCGTGCCGCCCGTGGCGAGCAGGACGCGGTCGCTGCGGAAGATGTCGACCTCACCCGTGGCGGGATCGAGCACATAGGCACCCAGCACACGATCCTCTGTCACGCAACCGAGCTTGGCCGTGGTGATGAGGTCGATGGCAATGCGGTGATCCAGCAGGGTGATGTTCGGGTGCGCCAGAGCGGCGTGGAGCAGCTTGCTGCTGATTTCCAAGCCGGTGGTGTCCTTGGCGTGCAGGATACGGCGCTTGCCGTGGCCGCCCTCGCGCCCGAGCTCGAACTCGCCGTCCTTCTCCGTGTCAAAATCGACCCCCCAAGAGAGCAGGTCGCGGATGGCGGCGGGCGCCTCCGTCACGATCGTGCGCACGGCTGCCTCATCGCAAAGCCCGGCACCGGCGTCGAGCGTATCGGCCACATGCTCCTCAAAGCTGTCATTCTTGTCCGTCACGGCGGCAATGCCACCCTGAGCCTTGGCGGAGCTGGAAACAAGGGGGTCGCTCTTGCACAGGACAATCACCTTACCGTGTTCGGCGGCGCGCAAGGCAAAACTCAGCCCCGCGACACCGCTGCCGATGACGAGAAAATCTGTTGTAATCATCTTCAGTTCGGAGAACGTGCGATTCTACCAGCTTTTGCCGCCCTTGTCACGCCGAAATCCTATCCGGGTTGATGTCGTCCACCGGCGCATGACAGCAAAAGATACACACCGCAGCATCGACGTTGGCACACGAGATGCGGAGTGCATCGGCGCAGAACCCCGCTCAGGCGGGGCTGTTTTCGGGCTCTTGCTCGGCGCGGGGGCTGTGCTCGAGACGCACCTGGGTGACGCGGCGCCCGTCGCTGCCGGTGACGGTGACGAGGTAGTCTTTGATGCGCAGCTGTTCGCCGCATTCGGGCAGGTGCCCCAGCGCATCCGTGATGTAGCCGCCGAGGGTGGCGGCACCGCCCTCGCTTTCCAGCTCGCCGAGCTCCGGCAGCTCTTCTTCGAGGTCGAAGAGCGAGAGCGCGCCGCTGGCGACGTATTGCCCGGCGCCGATGTTCATGAACTCGCTCTTGTCCTCGGCCTCGAACTCGTCGCAGATGTCGTCGCCCACAATTTCTTCGAGCACGTCGTCGAGGAATACCATGCCCTGCGCATCGCCGTACTCATCCACCACCAGCGCAAAGTGTGTGTGCTCGCGGCGGAAGAACTCTAGCAGGGTGTCGAGCCGCATGGTGTCGGGCACGAGCTTGAGCTTGCGCTTGTAGCGGTTGAGGTCGCTCTGCCCCTCGCGCACCATGCGCAGCACATCTTTCACGTGCAGCCAGCCGGCGGCGTTGTCCAGATGCCCGGAGACGAGGGGGAAGCGGCTGTGGCTGCTGTTGGTGACTTGCTCAAGCAGCTGGTCGAAGGGTTGGGAGATGTCGAGTACCTGCAGCTTATTGCGCGGCACCATGATGTCGTAGACACTGCGGTCGTTGAGCTCCAGCGCGTTCTTGGAGATTTCGGCCTCGGTCTCAGTCACCTCCTCGGCGCGGCCGCTCTCCTCCACGATGAGGGCGATTTCCTCCGCGCTGTGGGTGTTGTTGGCCACGTAGTTCGGGTCGACGCCGAAGAGGGCGTGGGCGATGGCGTTGGCGGTGTTGTTGAAGGCTTTGACGATGAGCGAGGTGGAGCGGGCAAAGCGCTGCATCCACGGCGCGGTGGCCATGGAGATTTCCAACGGGTGGCGCAGGGCGAGGCTCTTGGGTACCAGTTCGCCGAGCACAACGTGGGCAAAGGTGAAGAGGCTGTAGGCGACGATGTAGGAGGTGATGCTGACGACCTCGGACGAGAGGTGCAGGAAGTAGCTCAGCGGCGGCGCGATGAGGCTTTCGATGAAGGGTTCGCCCAGGTTGCCCAGCGCGAGCGAGGCGATGGTGATGCCCACCTGGTTGGCCGAGAGGTAGGTGTCGAGGTGGCGGACGATGTGCAGGGCGGTGGCGCGGCGGCGGGCTTCGCCCTTGCTGTCGTCCTCCTTCTCGGCCAGCTGGCTTTGGCGCACGCGTGAGCTGGCAAACTCGTTGGCGACGAAGAAGGCGTTGAGGAAGAGGAAGAAGCCGATGCCGAGCAGGAAGAGCACGATGGAGGCCGCGCTGGGGTATTCCCAGTGCAGTTCGGCAATTTCCTCGGGGGTCAGGAAGAAGTTCATTGCTTTTCGTAGACGCCAGTGTCGCGCTTTTCCAGCACGGTAAAGCCGGCTTTCTTAGCGTCGCTGACGGAGAGGGGCGCGGTGATGTGCGGCACGTTGACGACCCCGATTTTCTTGCGGACGGGGTTTTTGCAGTAGAAGCAGCGCGTGAGCGGCTCGCGGCTCAGCGGGCGCATGAGCTCGAAGCCCCGGCGGCACATGGGGCATGAGCGCGCAGGGTCTTCGGGGTGCTCGGAGATGTATTCGTAGATCGGCATAGGCGAGCGCGGGCTATCCTCATTCAGAATAGCCCGCGCCAAGGAAGATTGTCAAGTTCGGAACTGTGGCGATTACCAGCTCGACTTGGTCACACCGGGAATCTGCCCGGCGTTGGCCAACTCGCGGAAGGCGATACGGGACAGGTGGAAACGGCGCAGGAAAGCGTGGCGACGCCCCGTGAGCTCGCAGCGGTTCACCAGGCGAACGGGAGAAGCATTGCGCGGCAGCATCGTCAGACCGATGTAGTCGCCTTCAGCCTTCAGCTTGGCACGGAGGTCTGCATAACGAGCCGCGACAGCTGCCTTCTTCTTGTTTCTTTCAATCCAGCTTTTCTTAGCCATAACTTTGTGGGGGGCTTGTATACACTCTCTCAGTGTCTTTGTCAAGCTGAATTCAAAACTTTTTGCGCTATTCGCGGGGATTATTTCTTCATGCGTGCGCGGATCTCGGCGGCGCGTTTGAGCAGGCGATCGGGGTCGCTGAAGGCGGCTTCGATGCGTTGACGCAGCTCGGGAGTGGCCTGCGGGTCGAGCTCGAGCGCCTTGAGGGCGGTCTGTTTGGCGGCGGCGATGTCGTCAGCGTTTTGCGCGAGGGTGAGCAGAATTTGCGCCTTGATGCTGAGCAGATCCGCTTGATTTTCGGCGGCCAGTTGCTCGCTGTTCAGCCATTGGTCGACGATGGTGAGCATGGCTTCGGGGCCTTGCGCTTGCCGGAGCTGTTGCGAGATGCTTGCGCGTTGGAGTTCAGCTTCGCGTTCGCGGCGCAGACCGCTGCTGTCCTCGGGGTCGAGGGCGATGAGGCGCTCGCGCAGGCTCTCGGCGTGTTCGCGCACATCCTCGGGGATGCTGCGGTAGACGTGCAGCAGGGCGCGGAGCTGCTCGTCGGGCTCGGTCTGTCGGGTGGCTTCGGCGTAGGCGCGGGCGTTGTCAAGAGCCGCTTCCAGGGGTTCGCGCGCCGCCGCGACGTCGGGGAGCCCGCCCCCGAAGCCGCCGACCACGGTGCCGTCCGGTGCCAGCACGAGGATGGTGGGGAAGCCGGAGATGCTGTAGCGCTCGACGAGGGCTTCGTTGGCGGCGCGCTGCGCGGCGGGGAAGTCCTTGCGCTGCGGCAGGTCAATTTCGAGGGGGATGAAGCGCTCGGCGGCGAATTGCTCGAATTCCGGGGTGTCGAGGACATTTTTCTTCAGTCGGATGCACCAGCCGCACCAATCGGAGCCGGTGAAGTCGGCGAGAATCACCTTGCTCTGTTCGTTGGCGCGCTGTTGAGCGGTGGGCAGGTCGGTGAGCCATTCGAGCGCGCCTAAGGCGGGCAGCATACTGAGAAGGGCGGCGGCAAGGGTGAGGTAAGGTTTCTTCATGGGGGCATTGTAGTCTGCCCCCGCGTCGGGGACAAGCCCCTTTTCTGCCTTTTCGGTATGTGAACGCTGTTTTTTCTGTCAGGTGGTGATTTTTCTGTTGACGCGTGGGTTACCGCCCGCTATACTTCGCGGCACATGGCATTGGAGCGGTGGCTGAGAGGCTGAAAGCAACCGTTTGCTAAATGGTCGTACGGGCATTAACCCGTACCGGGGGTTCGAATCCCCCCCGCTCCGTCCCCTAACAAGGCAGTTCCCACTCAGGGGACTGCCTTGTTGTGTATCGTGGGGGTGGGGGCGCACCGATGCCACGTGGCAGAGTGGCTTGGGTTGCCGGGTTAGTTCAGGGGCAGGGTGAGGAGGAAGCTGCTGCCGCTGCTGTCGCTTTTTTCCAGTGTCAGGTCGCCGCCGATGCTGCGGGCGAGGTCGCGGGAGAGGGCGAGCCCGAGCCCGACACCCGGTTTGCCGCCGCGGTCGGAGCCTGCGGAGCGGGCAAAGGGGCGGAAGAGCCCGTGCCGCCGGATGTCGTCGGCGATGCCGGGCCCGTTGTCGGCGATGCGGAGGGCGAGTTTGTCGTGGCGGCGCAGGATGCTGAAGGTGATGGTGGGCTGGGCGGCGGTGGTAGCGTATTTGATGGCGTTGTCGCAGAGGTTGGTCAGGATTTGACCGAGGGAAATCAGATCGGTGCGCAGGGTGATGAGGTCGGTGTTTTTGTCCCGCGTGATGCGCACGCGGAAGCCCGCCTGCCGCAGGTGTTCGGCGCTTTTGTTGAGCACGTTGTCGAGCAGCTCGCGGCAGGGACCGCTGTCGAGTCGCCCGCGGCGTTTGCCTCGGGTGAGTCGGGCGAAGGCAAGCACATTCTCGACCAGATGCCCGAGCCGCCGCGTCTCGTCGCGGAGGTCGGCGTGGTACTCAGCGATTTTTTCGGAGGGGACAAGCCCCTCGGCGAGCATGTCGCTCATGAGCTGCAGCCCGGTGAGGGGGGTGCGCAGTTCGTGGGTGACGGCGGAGACGAAGTCGCTGCGCCGCCGCTCGATGCGGGCGCTGAAGGCGAGCAGGCTCAGGAGGATGACGATGGTGCAGCCCGCGAGGAACCAGGCGGCGCAGACGGTACTGCGGATGGCTTCGCGCCGGGCGCTGCTGTCGGGCAGTTCCACGGCTTTGCCGGGGCGCAGCACGAGGGGGAGGGGAGCCAGGTTGGCGCTTTCGCCGGGGCGGGCGAAGTCGATTGCGGGCTGCAGCAGTCGCGGTTCGACCAGCGGCAGCAGGTGGGCGGCGAGCTTGCTCGCGTCGATGATCATGCCCTCGGCGGCGGCTCCGTGGGTGGTGGGCACGCAGCGCATGTAGACGAGGTTGTCCTTGTAGTGCCAGGCGAAGAAGGGGGAGGGGTTGCCCTTGAGTTCGAGCGGGCTGCTGAAGTCGGGGTCGAGCACTTCGTAGACGCCGAAGACGGGGAGCTGGCTGCGCGGGTCGTAGCTGCCGGCTTTGCTGACGTCGTAGACGGGGGCGGCGGGGTTGTAGGCTTTGCGGCGGATGGTGTCGATGACGGGGGTGGCGCGGTTGAGCAGGGCGGCAAAATCTTCCTCGCCCTCGGGGACCTGCAGCCCCGCGGGGCTGAGGAAGAAGAAGCCGCAGTTCCAGTCGGCCTTGCCGCCCTCGGGCATGTCGTAGCGCGCGCCGAGCAGGGGGGAGTCGCCCAGCTTGGCGCGCTCCTGGGTGAGCAGCACATCCAGCTCCGCCTGCACGCGGGGCAGGGAGAGCTCGGTGAGGCGGCGCAGCTGGCTCTCGCGGTCGATGTCCAGCAAGCGGCTGTCGAGCAGGCTCGCCTCGCGCGCCTGCCACAAGACAGCGCCGAGGGTGAGCAGGGAAAAGACGAGCAGGATGGTGAGGAAGCGCTTGTTCATGGGGCGGGGGAGGCGGGGCTGTTCCAGCGGTAGCCGCGCCCGCGCACGTTCTCAAAACAGGCGGCGGCAGCGGGCGGCAGTTTGTCGCGCAGGCGGGTTAGGGTGACGGCGACGGTGCGGGTGCGGGCGGCGGGGGTGCGGCTGCCCCAGACGCGCAGCAGGAGCTCCTCCTGCGGCAGCAGGCGGTCGGGGTGGCTCAGGAAGTAGCGGAAGAGCTCGAACTCGCGCTCCGTCAGGGGCAGGGGGCTGCCGTCGGCGGCGCAGGCGCGGCGCGCGGCGCCGTCGAGCTGCCCGCCGGGGAAGGGGAAGAGCTGTGCGGTGGCCAGATGCCGCCCGGCGGAGCGCCGCAGCACGGCAGCGACCCGCGCCAGCAGCTCGGCCATCGAAAAGGGTTTGACGACATAGTCGTCGGCGCCCAGTTCGAGCCCGCGCACGCGCTCCTGTTCATCGCCGTGGGCGGTGAGGATGATGCTCGGCGTGCCGGGGCATTCGCGCTGCATGAGCCGCAGCAGGCGAAAGCCGTCGATCTCGGGCATGTTGATGTCCAGCAGCGCCAAATCGACCGGTTCGCGCAGCAGCAGCTCGAACGCGGCGCGCCCGTCGGCAGCGGCGAGAACGGCGTAGCCCGACCCCGCGAGCGCATCGCACAGGGTGCGGCGGATGGCGGAGTCGTCCTCGGCGACGAGAATGAGTTTCTCGGTGGTCATCGCCCCAGTCTAGCACAGGCAAGGCGCGGCGCAAAGGGGGAAATGCGCGGTCGGTGCGGTTTTGTAAGTTGCAAAATCAAATGCGACACCGAAAAGCCGTTGCAGAACACCT
>JBJEVK010000103.1:0-9646 GCA_051884295.1 Akkermansia sp. | reverse complement strand
CATTGTGTAACCCATGTGCTTGAACTAAAGTGTTACCCGTGTCCGTGATGTACCACCCCTCTTTACAGACCCCCTCCTCTGCGGTAGAATGAGGGTCATGAGGAGGTTTGTCCATGCGCTTGTATGCTTGCTGCCGGTTTTGTTGTCTCACTGCGCGGGGAGCGCGGTGACTTACCCCACACCGAGGGCGACTCGCCCCGCCGCTGCGGTGGATACGGCAGCACTGGGTCGGCGCATTTGGGCCAACGAGTGCGCGGGGAGTGTCGACGGCTTGGTGAGTTGGAATGCGGGGGAAAATTTCCCCTCGCTGGGCATCGGGCATTTCATCTGGTACCCCGCCGGGGTGCAGGAGGCGTTTGAGGAGAGTTTCCCCGCCTTTGTTGCTTATGCGCGCCGCCGCGGGGTGGCGGTGCCCGCTTTCTTCGAGGGCGCGGCTCCCTGGCCGAACAAGGCTGCTTTCGAGGCCGACCGCAGCGGGCGCGCCGATGCCATGCGACGCTGGCTGGCCGCGCAGGTGCCGCTGCAAACGGAGTTTATCGTGGCGCGTTCGCGCGCGGCGCTGCGCCGCATGATGGCAGCAAGCGCACATCCCCGAGCCGTGCAGGCGCGCTACGAAGCGCTGGCCGCCACCACGCAGGGTATGTACTGCCTGGTGGACTATGTGAACTTCAAGGGTGAAGGTACCAAGCCCACGGAGCGCTATGCGGGGACAGGCTGGGGCTTGTTGCAGGTGCTGGAGGAGATGCAGGGATTCCCCCAAGGGCGCGCGGCGACGGCCGAGTTCTCGCGCGCAGCAGCGGCGGTGTTGCGCCGCCGCGTAGCCAGCGCACCCGCCGCGCGCGGAGAACAACGCTGGCTGCCCGGCTGGCTGAACCGCTGCGCCACCTACCGCTGAGACAGCCCCCTCAGCACACCGGGGTGTCCGTGACAATGACGGGAATGCGCCGCTCGCCCGCGACGAGCCTCAAGCGCGTGCCGGGGTAGGCCAGCCGCCGCAGGACATAGGCCAGGGCGCGCCCCTGCCCGTCCTCCGGGTCGCAGCAGGCGCTGGTGATGCGTCCCACGGTGGCACCGACTGCGTCGATGAGGCGATCCCCCTCCTGCGGCAGGCTGCCGCCCTGCTCGCAAAGGAGGGCGGCCACGCTGTGCATGGTGCCCGCCCGGCTCTGTCGGCGCAGCACCTCTGCCCCGACAAAGACTTTGGACAGGTCGCAAAAGCGTTCGAGCGCCGCCTGCACCGGGGTCTTGTCGCTGCCGATGTCGCGCCCCACGGCCGTGGCGGCGTGTTCCACGCGCAGGCACTCGCGCGTTTCCGTGCCGCAGGGCGTTGCCCCGGCCGCCACCAACGCCTCGAAGAGCCCGGCGCCGACCGCCTCGGCAAAGAACAGCTCACAGGCATCCACCCCCACCAGCGAAGCGCGCAGCAGAATGAGCGGCTCATCGCCCCACCACAGACGGCGGAAGCCCCAGGGCGGGGGAAGCTGCACCCCCGGCAGCACCTGCGCCAAGACCTGCTCCACCCGCGCTCCGCAGAGCCCGAAGCCGCCCCGCAACTCGCTTTCATCACGCAGTTCCAGCGGCCCGTCGGGGCGGTGCTTGCTCAGCCAGGCAAAGACCTCTGCCCGCCGCGCACCGTGCCCCAGCAGGAAGAAACGCCCCGCGCTTTCGCGGAAGAGGAGTAGCTTGTCGATGATACCGCCGTCGGGCAGCAGCAGCAGGGTGCTCTGCCCCATGCCGTCGTGGCAGTGGGTCACGCTGTTGCTCAGCAGGCTCTCCAGCCAGCGAAGCGCGCCGTTGCCCAGCACGGCAAACTTGCTGAGGTGCGAGATGTCGAACAAGCCGCAGCCCTCTGCCGCCGCGCGATGCTCCGAGTTCGGATCGCTGAACAAGCGGGGGACCGTCCGGCCGTCCTCACGCCCCATGCGGGCGCCGCGGCGCATGTACAAAGAATGGAGGGGTGATGGCATCATGCCCCGCATCATCGCATGCGCGACACGGACGGGACAAGGAGTTAGACCCACCTGTTCCCCGGCGCCCCCTCCCGGCGCGGTACAACCCCATGTCGGCGCACGGGCGGGACAAGGAGTCAGACCCACCTGTTCCCCCACCCGAGCTTAGTGGCGGCTGCGGCCATCGTCCCAGCCGCTGCGGCTGTTGCGTTTCTCCGCCTCCAGCGCGCGGCGCGCCTCCTGCTCGGCCTTGGCACGCTCGGCAGCCTCGGCCTCGGCGGCGGCCTCCTCCTCCTCCGTCAGCTCCTCTGCCTCATCTTCGGCGTTAGCCACGCGGGGCGAGGGCGCCTCGGCCAGCGCGTCCTGCATGCCGGATTTGATGCTCTCGAAGAAGGATTTAACGATGGCGGCGGCCATGTGACCGCCCGAGATGCGCTGATGGGGTTTCCCCTCGTAGAGGGCAACGTAGGCATAGCGCGGTTCGTCCGCCGGCAGGAAGCCCGCAAACCAGGCCAGGCGGCAGTCATCGCTGGGCTTGCCCCACTGGGCGGTGCCGGTCTTACCCGCGCTGGAAACGTAGCTGAGCGCCGCGCGTCGCCCCGTGCCGCCGTTGACCACGGCCTTCATGCCCTTGCGCACCACGGCCAACGCAGGCGCCATGTCCTTGAGACTGCTCTGCACACCGGGGGTAAACTGGTACACCACGTTGCCGTCGGGGTCGAGGATTTGGCGCACGAGTTGCAACTTGGGCAGATAGCTGCCGTTGGCAATGGCGGCGACGGCATGCGCCACCTGCAGGGGGGTCGCCAGAATGGCTCCCTGCCCGATGGACATGTTGGCGGCATCGCCCGCCATGAAACCGCGGCCGTAGTTGCGGTGCATCCAATTCTCATCGGGCACATTGCCCGCCTTGTCCGGCAGGGGGATGCCCGTGGTCTGCCCGTAGCCGAAGCGGCGGGCGATTTGGCAGAGCCGTGCCGCGCCGATGCGCGGATCGCGGGTCGCGGCCACCTGGTACATGAAGGGGTTGTTGGAGAGCACCAGCGCCGTGACACAGTTAATGGAGCCGCTGAAGCGATTGTGATTCTTGAATTCGTGCCCGCCGATGCGCACGCTGTAGGGGCAGTTGATGTAGGTGTCCTCGGTGATGACGTTGTGGCGCAAAGCCGCCGCCACGGTGATGGTCTTGAAGGTCGAGGCGGGGGGGTAGACACCGGCAAAGGCGCGGGAGACCAGAGGCGTGTTGGGATCGTTGCGCAGAGCGTCGTAGTCCTTTTGGGAAATGGAGGGGATGAAGGTGTTGGGGTCAAAGCCGGGCACAGAAGCCATCACGACGATTTCCCCCGTGTTGACATCGAGCATGACGAAGGCTCCGCGCCCCAGCGTGTTGTCGCGCAGCGATTTTTCCGCGGCCTTCTGCCACTCGAGGTTGAGGGTGGTCACCAGCGTACCGCCGGGCTTGGGCTTGGTCTGCAACTCGTCGAGAATCTTGTTGCCGTGCTCATCGAACATGAGTCGCCAAATGCCCGGCTGCCCCGTGAGCTGCTTGTTGAACTTGAGCTCCAACCCCGCACGCCCCTCCGCACGCTCGAAGAGGGGGTCGTTGTGGTTGATGGGCCCCGTCGGCAGCTTGGCCTGCGCCCCCGTGTAGCCGAGAATATGCCCCGCCGTGGTTTTGGAGGTGTAGTTGCGGATGTACAGCGGGAGCAGGTAGCCGTGCTCAATGCTCTCCAGCTTTTTGCGCAGCGGCTCCAGCTCGCGCTCACGCAGCGTGCTGCCGACAGCGAGGGGCAGCCAACGGCGATTGCGATAGTGGTCGATCAGCTGGGCATCACTCTTGTCGACAATCTTCAGACCGAGCTTTTTGTACTCCTCCATCACGCGGCGCCCCAACGCCACAATGGCGGCATCGCTCTCATCCGCCAGCTGTCCGAAGCTGACGGAGGGCTGGTAGGCGACCTCCGAGCAGGCCATGACCAGCCCGTTGCGGTCCGTAATCAGCCCGCGCGGCCCGGGCACGGACAACGACATGGTGCGCGCGTTGCGGCGCGTGGAGGCGTAGGCCACGCGCGAGGGATCGGGCACGCCGGGGTCAGCGATTTCAGCATCGCTCTTCAGCGGCGTGAGCTCGGCAGCGGGATCCTCCTTGGGACCGCCGATCTCGACCTCCGTCGGCGAGTCCCCGGCGGCGGCCTCCTCGTAGCTCTCCGCCTTCTGCACGCCCTGTTGGAGCTCCGGCACGCGATCCTCGCCCCCCAGTTTCACGGTCTCCACGGTTTCCTCAACCTCATCGGCGGGAATGGCCTCGGCATCATCGGGCATAGCCGCAGCGGCCGCCGAGGGCATCACAGCCGAACTCGGCAGCGCCGCCGAAAGGGCAAAAGAAGCAAGCAAAAAGAGGGTACGAAGCATCGCAGCCCTATACTACCCCATTCGGGAGCCCCACGCAAACGAAAAAGAGATTGACAACAGCAGCCGGCAGATGTTAGATACAAACCGAATCATGCGGTCAGGATGTTCAGCCGCGCACAAGGTAGTTATGAAGATGAATCGTTATGCAGTGATCGGAGCCGGCATCAGTGGTCTGTCGATTGCCCGCATGCTGGTTGAGAAGGGGGAACAGGTTGTCGTCTTTGAAAAAGAAAGCGCACCCGGTGGCCTGATTCGTTGCGAGTGGGTCGAAGGAACACTTTACCACCGTGTCGGCGGACATGTCTTTAACTCCCGCAATCCGGAAGTTTTGCAGTGGTTTTGGGAGCATGTGAACAAGGAGGATTTTCTGCATGCCAAGCGCCACGCCGTCGTCAACATGCCCGATGGCTCCATGGTGGATTATCCGATCGAAAATCACCTTTACCAGATGCGCGAGGAACTGCGCGAAGCGGTGCTGGATGACTTGTTGGAGATGCTTGTTGCCCCCGAGCCGGGCGACGACAATTTCGATGATTTTCTGCAACATCGCTTCGGCAAAACCCTCTATCGCGCCTATTTCGCACCCTACAACCGCAAAATCTGGCGCTGCTCGCTCACCCAAGTCCCCCTGGCGTGGCTCGAAGGGAAATTGCCCATGCCGACGGTCAGGGAAATCCTCGCTGCCAACATCGGGCAGAAGAAAGAAATGAACATGGTGCACAGCACCTTCCACTATCCCAAGCACAATGGGTCGCAACACATTGCCGACACACTGGCTGCCGGCTTGGATCTTCGCTTGAATACGCCCGTGCGCGAAATCCGCAAGGACGGCGACACATGGCTTGTCAACGAAGAAGCATTCACCCATGTCATCTATTGCGCCAACATCAAACAGTTGCCACCCCTGCTTGCCGGTGTGTCCGCCAACTTGAGTGAGGTTGACCGGTTGGATGCTCACGGCACGACCTCCGTCCTTTGCGCCATCGACAAAAACCCGTACAGCTGGGTCTACATGCCCAACGAGGCCCACGAATCCCACCGCGTCATTTGCACCGGAAACTTTTCCCCGAACAATTCGCCGCACCATTTGCCGGAGGGCACCTCGACCGCCACGATTGAATTTACCCTGCAACTGAGCAAGGAGGAGATCCTGGAGCAGCTACAGCGCATTCCCTTTGCTCCCCGGTATCTTTCGCACTGTTACACCCCCTACACCTACCCCCTGCAAAAGGGAGAGACCCGCGGCATTATCGAGAGAGCCAAGCAGCAGCTCGCGCCGCATCGTCTGTACCTGTTGGGGCGTTTCGCGGAATGGGAATACTACAACATGGATGCAGCTATCGAGGCGGCCATGAAGCTTCTGAAAACTCTTTACGATTAAGGCAATGAACAAAGTAGCACTTCTGGTTATCTACAACCATCGTTTTGACAAGAACATTCCTCGCATCAACGAGATCTAAAAAAATACCTTCAGCCATATCTACCACCTCATGCCGTTTTATGACGGGGATGAACCCAATGTCATCCCCGTGTAAGAGAAATCGTACTATTTTCAATCGTACATCAGTCAGGCCTATGTGCATCTGAAAAAGTAAGGCTTTACGCACTATTTTGTCATCTCGGATGATCTGATTCTGAATCCTGTCATCAACGAATCCAACCTGTGGGAGGTAACAGGCTTGCCGGAAGATCATTGCATGCTTTCCCGCATTACCGAGTTCCAAAAAACCCGGGACTCCAAATGGCCCAGAGTCAAGGATGCTCTCTGCTACCAATATGAGCAGGTCGGCTTAGAGATTTCAAACATCTTACCTTCGCGGCAGGAAGCCATCCGCGCATTCCATGTCCACGGACTGAGCACGGAACCCCTGCAAAGAACAAACTATCGTCATTTCTTCCCCTCCTCTCGGCTCAGGAAGCATGCCGTGCTGGGGCTCTTCGCACCGAAAACGATTACGCTGACCTATCCCTTAGTCGGAGCCTACAGTGACATTTGCCTGATCACGACCGACTGCATGCAAGCGTTTTGCTCCTACTGCGGAGCCTTTGCCGCGGGCAAGCTCTTCGTGGAGGTCGCCATTCCGACGGCCATGGTCCTGGCATCCGAGAAAATTTCTTATATCGATGATTTGAAACTCAAGCGCGGCGATATGTGGACCAAAGCCGAGGTCAATGCCATTCTGGAACAATCCGGAGCATCGCTGGAGCGAATGCTCGCGGATTTCCCGCGCGATCGGATGTATCTGCATCCCATTAAATTGTCCCTGTATCGATGAGACGCGGCAGCGCGCCGTGATGAGCGGCGCGCGAGCGCACGTGCTCCATCGCTTCTCAACAGACAACGAGCTCCCGCAGGAGCTCGGAGGCGCACACCACCCCGGCAAAGCCCTTGCGGCGCCACACACGCTCGGCGGTCAGGCCGCAATGGTAGGCTCCGGCAGCGGCGGCCTGCAGGGGCGGGCAACCCTGTGCCGCCAGCGCCGCGATAACGCCCGAAAGCACATCCCCCTGCCCGCCGTTCGCCATGTAGGGGCCGCCCGTGCTGTTGTAAACGCAACGGTTGCGGTCGCCGATGAGGCTGCGTGCACCCTTGAGCAGCAGGGTGCAGCCGTGTGCCTCCGTAAAGCGGCGCAGCTGCTCACGGCGCGAAGCCGCGGGGCGCGGGTCGAGGCGGCGCATCTCCCCCGGATGGGGCGTGAGAATCCAGTGCGCGCCGATACTCAGCCCATGCGCGGCCACGGCATTCAATCCATCGGCATCGAGTACCACAGGCCCCGCAAAACGCATGGCCAAGCGGTGCAACGCCTCGGCCTCCGCGCAGGGGAGCGCCCCCAGACCGGGACCGATGAGCAGCGCCTGCGCCTGCAGCTCACTCAGCTCCGTATAACTGCCCACGCTGCGCACCATGATTTCGGGAGCCACGCGCACCGCCAGCAGGGGATAAATATCCGCACGGCAGTAGAGCTCCACCAGCCCGGCGCCCGCTGCTGCCGCCGCCTCGGCCGCCATCTGCGCGGCACCCAGCATCCCGCAACTCCCCGCCACCACCGCCACACGCCCGGCGCGATTCTTAAAACAGCTGTAGGCACGGCGGGGCAGTTGCAACAGGGGCTCCCCGGGATCGAGCACGCGATCACCCTCCCCCTCGTCCGGCAGCACACTGCCCGGCAAGGAGATGGGCATGAGCCTCCCGACCGCATCGACGGCGGCATCTGCCAACATGCCGGGTTTCACACAACCGATGGGGCAACTGATGTCGGCCCGCACACCCACGCCCTCCCCGCCGTCGGCATCCAACCCCGTGGGGATGTCGATGGCCAGCAGCAAACTATGCGGCGAAGCCGCGCGCAGGGCATTCATCTCCGCACACAGAGCCGCATAAGCGGGGCGTAGCGCACCCCCTGCACCGCTGCCCAGCAAACCGTCGAGAATCAGGGTTTGGGGCTGCGGCTCCGGCGCCCGGTCGAGCACGCGCAGCTCCGCGCAGCGCTCCATCTGCCGCACGCTGTCGGGGGAGAGGCGGTGCGCCGCATCCGCACAACGCAACAGAACGGGGCAAGCGAGCGCCGCCGCCAACCCCAGCGCATCGCCGGCGTTGTTGCCCGTGCCCGCATACACCACCACACGCTGCGGCGCCATGCCCGCCTGCCGCACGGCACCGTGCAAGCGCCGCACCACCTCGTCCATCAGCGAAGCAGAATCCGTCATTCCGGCGGCAAACGCGCGCTGCTCCGCGCGGCGCACCACGCTACAGGGGGCAATCATCATAGCACTCCCACTCTAGCGCGCGGGGGCACGCCTGTCAAGCACAGGCTGCGGGCAGCCTCCCGGACCGCCAAGCCCGCCGCAACAAGCACCGCCCCTCGCCGCACGGCTCTCAGCCGCGTCCATGACTCCACGCCGTCCGATCCCCGGTTCAACCGCGGAACTTCGCCTTCTGATGCTGCCACAGGGCATAGGCCGCACAAAGGACATTGGGCAGCCAAAGCACAATGTACGGAGTGATGCCGCCACTCTTGCGCGACATCTCACAGAGCACCAGCGCCAGAAAATACACGGCAGCCACCAGAATGCCGATAGCAAAGCCCGTGGAAGTGTCGCGGCGGCGCGCCGTAATGGCCAGCGGCACCCCGATAAGCGAAAAGACAATGCAGGCACAGGCAAACGAAGCGCGCTTAGTCCCCTCCGTGCGGAACGCGCGGAGATTCTTCTCATCCAGCGAGCCGTTGTAGTAAGCTGCGTCCTTGCAAGCCTCTGCCCACAGGCGCTCCGCACAGGGAAACACCGGATGCGCGGCAGCAGCCTTGGCATAGCGTTCCATGCGCCCGAGATCGAGCCCGGCCGTCACGGCACCGTGGCGCAGCACCTCGGCGATCTCGGCGTTGGTGTAGCGATTCGGTTTGAGCTTGCGGTGCGAGCGAATGGGGATGTGCACCCGCAACGGCATCTTGCTCAGGCGCGGCAGCTCGGTGACGCCGTTGCGCGTGCGCTCAATGACCGCGTTGCGCAGCGTCAACTCCAGCATGCGCGACTGCGTGTCGAACGCACCGAGCTCAGCGCTCCGGGCATGAATCGAAGTGAACCCACCCCCGGTGGCCATGCTATTGCTCTCCGCATCCTCACTGAGGGGGTAAATGTGCAACCCCCTCAGCTCATCCTCGTACCTCGATTCGATGTAGAGCTGCACCTTGTCGAGCTTGGTGGCGCTCTGCCCCGAGCGCAACAGATTGCGGGGATTGTCCATCGCGGCAGAAAGCACCAAATCACTCATGGACTGCTTACCGCGCGGAGCCACCTCGATGTTGATGTAGTAGCAAAGGGCAGAGAGCACAATACCCAAACCGATAGCGGGCAGGCTCAACCGCCACAGACTCAACCCCGCCATGCGCATGCTGGTCAGCTCGTTGTCGGCGGCCAAGCGACCGTACACCAACAACACCGCCGTGAGAAATCCCCAAGGGACGGTGAAGGTGAGTGAAAAGGGAATCACCTGCACAATGAAATCAAACACAATGCGCGGCGGCGCGCCGCTCTCCACCAACAGCGTGTGCAACTCCTTGAAGAGCTGCCCCAGCAGCATGAGGAGCGTCAGCGCCAACACGCCCAACGCCGTGATGAACAATAGCTGTCGGAGAATGTAGCGATCCAGCGTCTTCATGTGCCCTTGTGTCAGACATTGTACCAAGATTCAGCGACCGATGCAATGAGAATTTCCATCCGAGCGCCGGCTTGGGGTCTGTTTCAAATCCGCTGGTGGGAGGAATGGGGCTCAGAGAGCCAAATCA
>JBJEVK010000102.1:0-40730 GCA_051884295.1 Akkermansia sp. | reverse complement strand
CAAGGTGTTCTGCAACGGCTTTTCGGTGTCGCATTTGATTTTGCAACTTACACCCGCTCCGGCGGGGGCGTTTTTTGCTTTTCAGCGCCTGCGGCAGCTGGTATAGTCGCAGCGTGAAGTTGATAGCTCTTTTTTTGGCATGGGGAATGGCCGTGGTGCCGCTGTTGCCGCCGACGGCGCAGGCAGAGGTCGCAGAGGCGGCGGCGGTCGTGTCGCCGCGCGTGGCCGGGGTGTCGGCGCTGGAGCGTATCCCGAGCGGCGCCGATGCCTTTGTGGCGTTCGGGCACGGCGACACCCTGACCCGCCTGTGGCCGGCAGCCCGGGGGGAGGAGCAGGGGGTGCTGGAGAGCGTGGCGCTGGCGTTCAGCAGCGGCTCGGTGGAGGTGTTCAAGCGCCTGCTGCCGTTGCAGGGCTTGCCGAGTGATGATTTGGTGATGAACGGGGGCGAGCTTTGGGCGGAGTCTGCGGGGGACAAAGCGCGCGCGGTGATTGAGCAGCAGATGGTGCAACCGCGCAACGAGCTGCGGGAGCGCCTGCTGAGCACCCTGATGGAGCTGCGGGTGCCGCCGATTTATCTGGTGTGTCGGGTGAAGGAGGAGCATCGCGAGCGCCTGCCGCAGTTGCAGGAGGAGCTGCTGCAAGGGCTGACGGAGGAGTTGCAGGATGTCGCTGATGTCGAGGCGTATGCAGAGGGGGAGTGGCGCGGTCAGCGCCTGCGGCTGCGCCTGCCGGAGATGGAGGGTCTTTCCCCCCTGCAGCAGATGCAGCTGCGCGCGGCGCTGCGCGACTTGCCGCTCTACGCGCTGAGCAGCATCTGCGGGCGGGATGTGGTCATCGTCATTTGCTCGGACCCCGCGCAGGTGCATCCGGCCGAGCGCGTCGAAGAATCGCTGGCCTGCGCGCCGGAGACTGCTTTTGCCGAGGGCGTGCCGCGCCCGCTGATGCTGGCGGCGTGCCGCGCCGAGCTGATGGAGCTGCTCACGGATCATCGGATGACCCCGCTGTGCCGGCTGGGCGGTTTTGTGTCGGCCGTGTTCAAGACGCTGGCGCAGGGCGATGTGCCCGAGGCCGCCGTGTATGCGGAGGCGGCGCGCTCGGTTGAGCTGTTGCAGGGCATGCTCGGTCGCGGGAGCGAGCAGCCCGTGCAGCGCGACACGCGCGTGTGGGCTTGGGCGGATGAGGCGCTGCATGTGGGGGCGGAGTGCGATGCGTGTGGGCTGAGTTTTGAGGGCAGACCGCAGGTGCAGATTCCGGAGGGTACCGGCCTGTTCGTGAGCTGCGACCGCCCGGTCGGCGCCGAGCTCCCGGATCTGGCGGCGATGGTCGGTGCCTGCGATGCCTTGGCTGAAGGAGTGGCGCTCACCCTGCGCCCCGAGGAACGGGCGCAGAGCATGCAGGGGCTCACCATGCTGCGGTGCGCTGCCGAAGGTGTGCTCGATGAGCTGCGCGCGGCGCTGCAACAGGCGCAGGCCGCCTCGGACGGCTCGTTCACCCTCCTGGTGCGGCGGGAGCCGTCGGAGCTTGAGGATGCGGTGGCGCTCTGCTGCGGCGTGGAGCAGCGCGCGGCGCTGGAGGCGTGCTGGGTGCACACGGAGACAGCGCTGCGGCGCGCGGCTCAGAATTTGGGCGCGGAGCTGCCGGCCGTATCGGCATGGCCCATCGTGTGCATGACGGCGGGCGATGCCACGCTCTACGCCGCGCCGATCGCGCCGGGATTCTCGCCCGGGGTGGCGGTGAGCGACCGCCGCTTCGTCCTGAGCAGCTCGTCCAAGCTGTGCAGCAGCGTGGCGCAGCTCCCCGAGCAGCCCGCGAGCGAGCGCCCGGGGATTCGCTTCTGCCTGCTTCCGGCGGAGCTCGGGCCGTTGGAGTCCCCCTGCTGCGGGAATGAAGATTCCGAAAAGGCGTGTGCGGAGCTGCTGCTGCGGTCGGTTCACTCGCTGAGCGGCGAGGTGACAGCCGGGGAGGGCGGCACCCTGCAACTCCGGGTCGAGGTGACGCCTGCCCGCTGAGGCTGCGTGAGTCGGTGAGCCAAGGCTCGTGCCGCTGTTGTTGTCCGACGGCAGTCGGAGCATCGCCCCTCGCCGACCTGCGGTAGGGCGCTTGGTGCGAAAAAAGCCCGCGCTGCGGTCTTGACCGCAGGCGGGAGAGCTGGTATTGTTAAGAGAGATGAACAAATGGGCTCTTTTCCTGTTGCTGTTGTCGGGCGTCCTGCTGGGCGTTCTGACGGGCTGCACGCGCGATGACGCGCAGAGCCGCGAGATTCGCATCGGTTGTTTTCCCAACGTCACGCATGTGCAGGCACTGGTGGCGCGCAACATGAGCCGCCACGGCGAAGGCTGGTTCGAACGCTACCTGCCGGGCTACCACCTGACCTGGCTAACCTACAACGCGGGCCCCTCGGCGATGGAAGCGCTCTTCGGTCGCACGGCAGACGTCACCTACGTCGGCCCCAGCCCCGCGCTCAACGCCTACGCCGTCTCCAACGGGCAGGAAGTGCGCCTGCTCGCGGGGGCTGTCAACGGCGGCGCGGCGCTGCTGGTGCATCCGCAGAGCGGCATCACCCGCCCCGAGGATTTCCGCGGACGCTGCATCGCGACCCCCCAGCTGGGCAACACGCAGGATGTCTCGGCGCGCGCGTGGCTGAGGCGGCAGGGGCTGCGCAGCGAGCTGACGGGAGCGGGCGACTGCCGCATCGCCCCCACGCCCAACGCCATGCAGGTGCAGCTCATGCAGCAGGGCGCGCTGGATGCTGCGTGGACGGTTGAGCCCTGGGTCTCCATCCTGGAGCAGAAGGCCGGCGCGCGCCTCTTCTTCAACGAGCCACACGTCATCACCACCGTGCTGGCCGGACGCGTGGGCTGGCTGCGCACGCACCCCGAAGCCGCCGCCGCGCTCATCCGCGCGCACCGCGAGCTGACGCAGTGGGTGCGCGAACACCCGCAGGAGGCACAGGCGCGCGTGGCCGAGGAACTCTCGGCGCTCATGCAAGGTCCCGTGGACACGGAGCTCATCGCCTCCGCGTGGGCGCGGCTGAGCCTCACCGATACCATCGACCTCGACGGACTGCAACAATTTGTGACCGATGCGCAGGGCGTCGGTCTGCTCGACCGCGTGCCGCCCCTGCAACAGATGCTCTACACCCCCACCCAACCCTGACCCCATGCAAGAAACGCTCCATCAGGAAATTCACCACTACCCCACGGCCAAACTCAGCGTGGAGCATGTGTACAAGGACTTTGTCACCTCCAACGGCATTGTGCATGCGCTGGAGGACGTGTCCATCACCATCAGCGAGGGTGAGTTCGTCTGCTTTGTGGGACCGAGCGGCTGCGGCAAGTCCACGCTGCTCAACATCATCGCCGGGCTCGACCGCCCCGACAGCGGCGTGGCGCTCATCGACGGCACCCCCATCAGCGGCCCCGGGCGCGACCGCATGGTCATGTTCCAAGAGCACGCGCTCTTCCCGTGGCTGGATGTCATCGGCAACGTGATGTTCGGGCTCAAACAGAAACCGAACCTCACGGACAAAGAGCGGCTGGAGGTGGCCAAGTACTACCTCTACCTCGTCAAGATGGACCGCTTTGCCCACGCCAACATCCACGAGCTTTCCGGCGGCATGCGGCAGCGCGTGGCACTGGCGCGCTCGCTGGCGCCCAACCCCAAGATTCTGCTGATGGATGAGCCCTTCTCCGCGCTGGACGCCATGACCCGCGAGCAGCTCTACGGCGACATTCAGGATATTTGGGCGAAGCGGCGCAAGACCATCGTGTTCGTGACGCACAACGTGCGCGAGGCCGTCTGCCTGGGCAGCCGCGTGGTGCTCTTCTCCCCGCATCCCGGGCGCGTGCGCGAGGCCTTCCCTGTGGGGCTGCCGCGCCCGCGCAACATCAACGACCACGACCTCGCCGACCTCTCGCAGCGCATCACCTCCGCGCTCAAGGGCTACACCGCTGCTGAATCCGACTGATGTTTTTACCCTTCTCGATTGCTCATGAAACGCGTGTTGCTTAGCTGTGGCTTTTTCGTGGCGCTCCTGCTGCTTTGGGCGGCCTGCACAGGCTGCTTCGGCGGGGACGCGCTGTGGTCGCCCTTTGTCCTGCCGCCGCCGCCCACGGTGGGGCACTACCTGTGGGACAACACCCTCAACGGCGCCATCCCGCTCTCCATGCTCATCACCCTGCGCCGCCTGCTCATCGGCTACGCCATCGGGCTGGCGCTCGGCGTGCCGCTGGGCATGCTCACGGCGCGCTTCCGCTTCCTGCACGACACGCTGGGCATGACGGCGCTGGGCTTGCAGGCTCTGCCGAGCGTGTGCTGGGTGCCGCTGGCCTGCATCTGGTTCGGACAGACGGAGGCGGCGCTGCTCTTCGTGGTGATTATGGGCACGCTGTGGAGCGTGCTGCTCTCCACCGAGAACGGCATGAAGAGCGTGCCGCCCATCTACGCGCGCGCGGCGCGCACCATGGGCTCCTCGCCGCTGCACACGCTCGTTTTCGTCACCCTCCCCGCGAGCGCGCCCTTTGTGCTGAGCGGCATGAAGCAGGGCTGGGCCTTTGCCTGGCGCTCGCTTATGGCGGCGGAGATTTATGTGTCGGTGGTGTCCGGCTTCGGCATCGGGCAGCACCTGCACTACGGGCGCGAGTTGCAGCGCATGTACCAGGTCATCGGCATCATGTTCATCATCATCCTCGTGGGCTTGCTGGCCGATAAAATTCTCTTCTCCCCCGCCGAGCGGTGGCTGCACCGCCGCTGGGGCACTGACAAGGACTGATATGGATGCTTGGATTGAGGAGTTGCGCGCCTTGGCGGGAGCGGATCTGCACACGGATGAGGAGACGCTGCGGGCGCATGCCGGCGACAAGTGGCACGCGGCGGCGCTGCCGCAGGCGGTGCTGCTGGCGCGAAGCACGGAGCAGGTCTCTGCCGCCTGCCGCTGCGCCGCGCATCACGGTGTACCCATCACCGCACGCGGCGCCGGGGTGGGCTATGTGGGCGGCTGTGTGCCCGTGCGCGGCGGGCTGGTCATCTCGCTGGCGCGCATGAACCGCATCCTCGAAATCAACCCCGCGGACGGAGTCGCCGTGGTTGAGGCCGGGGTGCTCACCGCCGATTTGCAGGACGCGGTGGCGGCGCAGGGCTGGTTCTACCCGCCCGACCCCGCCAGCCGCAAGGAGTCCAGTATCGGCGGCAACATCGCCACCAACGCCGGGGGACCCCGCTGCCTGAAGTACGGCGTGACGCGCTCCTACGTGCTGGGGCTCACGGTGGTGCTGGCGGACGGGCGCGTGCTGCGCTGCGGCGGTCGCACGCACAAAAACAAACAGGGCTTTGACCTCGTGGGGCTCTTCTGCGGCAGCGAGGGCATGCTCGGCATCGTGACCGAGGCCGTGCTGCGGCTCATCCCCGCCCCGCCCGCCCGCGTGGCGCTGCGGGCGAGCTTTCCGCGCTTCGCCCTCTGCGCGGCGGCGGTGCAGAGCATTTTGCAGGGCGGCCATCTGCCCTGCGCGCTGGAAATTACCGACGCGTACACGCTGGCGGCGGCGCGCGCCTATCTCGGGGGCGATGCACTCCCGGCGGGGGCGCAGGGGCACCTCATCGTGGAGCTCGACGGGCAGGCCGAGGCTTTGCACGCCGAGCAGGCCGCCGTGGCGGACATCCTGCGCGCGGGCGGAGCCACGGAGCTCGTGGCGGCGGAGACGCCCGAGGCGGTGGAGGCTATCTGGCAGCTGCGGCGCGAGTTCTCCTACAGCCTCAAGGCGACGGGGCTGACCAAGCTCAACGAGGACATTGTGATTCCGCGCTCGCAGCTGGTGGCGCTGGTGGCGTTCTGCGAGGGCTTGCAGCGCGAGACGGGGATTCCCGTGGCCTGTTTCGGCCACAGCGGCGACGGCAATATCCACACCAACATCATGGTGCAAAAGGACGCGGCGGGGCGCGATGTGCGCCCGCCCGCCGATGCGCTGGTGGCGCGGCTCTTTGACTGGGTGCTTGCGCACGGCGGCAGCATCACCGGCGAGCACGGCATCGGGCTGGCCAAGGCTCCTTGGTTTGCTCAGGCGGTGGGGGACACGGCTCTGGAACTGCATCGCGCGCTCAAGGCGGCGCTGGATCCGCAGGGCTTGCTGAATCCCGGCAAGATGGGACTCTCATGAGGGTGCTCGGTCTGTTGGTGCTGGCGGGGCTGGTGCAAGCGGCGGAGCTGCCGGCGGCGGCGATTCCCGAGGACGTGCGGCTCGGCGCGCTGGAGGCGGAGCGCTTTCTCAACGAGGCGCCGAGCGACTGGCGCCCGCAGCTCGCGGCGCTGACGGAGCCGCTGCGACGCGCGTGCCGCAGCGAGCGCGAGACGGCGTTGGCTATTGCCGCGCATCTGGAGGAGCTGACGGGCGTGCGCTACGACATGGCGCGCCGCCATCCCTGCATGAACCCGCCGGAGGCGCTGAGTGAGAAAAAAGTCTCCTGCACGGGGTACAGCATCCTGCTGGCGGCGGCGCTGCGCTCGGCGGGGATTCCTGCGCGCTTAGTCATGGTGCTGAGCTGGAACCACGTGCCCGGCAACCACACATGGGTGGAGGCTTGGGTGGACGGCGGCTGGCGGATGCTGGAGGCGAATGCGGCGGAGTTCAACACCCCTTGGGTGCTGGAGGGCATCGGGATGCTGAACCCGCAGAACCCCGTGCAGCGGGTCTACGCCGTGGCGCTGCAGGAGGGGGAGGTGGCGCTGCCCCTGCCTTGGGATCATGCGGCGCGGATCCCGGCGGAGGATGTGACAGCGCGCTACATGCAGCTCGCGCAGGACTGGTACCGCCGCGCGGGGCTGTCGGCGGACTGCCAGCGGCTTTGGGTGGATTGGCAGCCGCGTGCGGAGGTAGCTGCGGAGGTGCAGGTCTGCGATGCCGAGGGGCGGGTGCTGAGCAGTGCCGCCCTGCCGACGCTCCGCGACGATGTGCGCTCCATGGCGCGGCTGACTTTGCCTCGCTCGGGGGAGTACTATCTGCGCGTGCCGGTCTTGCAGCTGCGCGCGCGCCTGCGGGCGACGGCTCCCCCCGCGCAGGTGTTGCGGCTGCGCGCGCTGCCCCGCGGCTCTCAGCAGTCGCAGGCGGGCGCACCGGGCACCAACGGAAATTCCTGCGACAGGGGGTAGCTCGGCACGCGGATGAGCTCCACCCCGTACAGTCGGGCAATGGCGGGCGCTTCCGAGGCGGCGTAGTCGCTGCCGTAGTAGATGGTCTTGACACCGTGCGCGCAGAGCGCCTGCATGCAGGAGGTGCAGGGCATGGTGGTGCAGGCGACCACACGCGCCTCCCCGCGCTTGAAGAGCGAGCAGAGGTTGATTTCCGCGTGCAGCATGTATTTTTGCCGCTCGTCGCGCGACGCCCAAAAACCTTCGGGGGCGGTGAAGCCGGGGAAGAGCCCGTTGTAGGCGGTGCCGATGACGCGGTTGTCCTTGTCCAGGGCGGCGGCGCCCACCTTGCGGTAGGGGTCTTCGGAGCGCAGGGCGGCGACATGCGCCAGCGCCATGACATATTCGGGGATGGAGAGTCGGCTCATCGGTGGGTTCAGTCTTTGAAGGAACCCCGCTTGCGTTGGAAGAAGCCCCACTCGGCCACGCTGGGGAAGGCGGGAAGCTCGACGGTGCCCATGCGGGCGCGCAGCAGGAACCACAGCTTGCGGAAGTTGTTGACGCTGTAGCGGCGCTCGAAGATGCGGTACTCATCGTCCTGCATCTTGAGCAGGATGGTGTGGTAGATGAGCTTCATGGCCTGCGCGGGGATGAGCGCGTTGCGGTCGTCGACGCTGAGGGCTTGGTAGAGCTCGTCGGCCTCGCCGAAGAACTTTTCGGCAAGTGCGGCCTCGTAGGCCAGCAGCTGGCGCATGCGGTAGTTGTAGCGCTGCTGGCGAATGTCCTCGTGGGTGACGCCGAAGAGCGCCATGTCCTCCGCAGGGAGGTAGAAGCGGTTGTAGCGGTGGCAGTCCTCGGCGATGTCGCGCAGAATGTTGACGAGTTGCAGGGCATAGCCCAGGGCAACGGCGTAGTCGCGCGCGGCAGGGCTCGCGCCCATGACGGCGGCGCTGGTGATGCCGACGCAGGCGGCCACCTGGTAGCAGTAGGCCAGCAGCGCCTCGCGGGTGCGGGGTTGGGTGGGGTTGATGTCGCTGCGGCAGCCGGCGATGAGCTCGAGCATGGGGGCGGTGTCGAGGTGCAGCTCGCGCACGAGGGAGACCACCTCCTCCTCAATGCCCGGGCTCGGCGGCTCCTGCCCGGTGATGAGTGCCTGCCAGCGGTCGAGCGCTTCGTGGCGCTCGGCCACGCTCATGCCCGGCTCGTCCACGATGTCGTCGACAATGCGGCAGTAGGCGTAGAACTGCGCCATGTGGAGCCGCGTGGTCTCGGGCAGGTCGACGAGGGTGAAGGCGAGGTTGGACTTGGCGTTGCGGGTGATGGTGTCGGATTCTGCCATGGTGCGGGGGAGGGGATTCAGTCAATGCGTCCCCAGTGGCTTGTGAAGGGCCAGAGGGTGAAGGCGGCGGGGCCGATGATGTTGAATTGGCGGACGGGACCCCAGTAGCGCGAGTCGAGGGAGTTGCGCGTGTTGTCGCCCAGTGCGGCGTACTCGCGCAGGGTGGGCTGCGGGGTGTCGCGGAGCACGGAGGGACCTCGGTCGGTGAGCCAGGCGCCGGGCTGCAACAGGTACGAGAGGCTTTGGTAGCCGCCGGCGTTGTAGGGCGCCTGCCCGGCGATGACGCGCGCAATGCCGGGCTCGCTCGCGGGCGCGCCGTTGATGAGCAGGGCGGGGGATTGGATGCTGAGGCTGTCGCCCGGCAGCCCGCAGAGGCGCTTGATGTAGTGCGTGCCGCTCTGCTGATCCTGCATGGACACGAGGGTGCTGCGGCGACCGGAGGTGTTGATGCCGCGCGTGTCAAAGACAAAGGTCTCGCCGCGCTGCGGGTGGCGGAAGTTGTAGCTCAGGCGGTTGACGATGACGAGGTCGCCGGCATCGACGCGCGCGCGGATGATGGGCTCGCCCGCGCGGAAGCCGTGCAGCCGCAACCCGGTGAGCGATTCGGTGATTTTGCCCCGCTCCTTGAGGTATTGGATGACGGCTCCCTTGGCGGAGGGCACGGTGACGGTGCTGTTGTCGCTGAAGCGCAGGGTGGTCTCGGTGAAGAGCAGCCACTTGGGGCGGTCGCTGATGTCGACCAGCTGTTTGTCGCTGTCGGCGGTGACATCGATGTAGCTGCTGCCGAGGGTGAGCATGTCCCACAGGCGCGCGGGCAGGGCGGGAATGCTGTCGACCGGGTGGACGATGATGCCGTTGAGGGTGGGCTGCATGGAGCCCGTGGGGATGCGGAAGGGCTGGGCGTAGTAGGTGCGGATGCCCAAAAAGACCACCATGATGACGAAGAACGATTCCACCAGCTCGGCAAGCGCTCCCCGTCGGAAGCCGGGCAGGGATTCGCCGTGGAGCGTGATCTGTTGGGTGAGGCGCTTGGTTTCTTCCGGGTTCCAGCCGGCGAGGGCGCGGGCGAGCGCCTCGCGCTGCGCGCAGCAGCGTTGCAGCTCCTCGGCGGGGATGTCGGGCCTGTTGTTGTTGATGTAGAGGCTGAGCGCGGCGAGCGCCTCACGCCCGCTGCGCCGCCACTTGGGCAGAACCCAGCTGCAGCAGGAATCGAGGAGGCGGAAGAGGAGGGCGCGGAGGACTATCATGGCTTGCCGCCTATTCTACCGCAGGACGGTGGCGCTTGGAAGCAGAATCTCAGGCAGCGTGCGCCGACACCCTGTCCGAGGAAAGCCGAGCGACGGCAAACCGGATGTCGACTGCGCCTGCGGCTTGACTTCCGTGGGTGGGACGATGTATCATCACGCGGTGAACCCCTTGATGGGTGTTCGATTTGGCTCATCAACATGAGGGGGGGCTGTATGCAGATGCCTGTAGAGAGCATTTCAGGCAGCTCAGCACAGGGCTATTCAGGGCTGGCGCATCACCTATTCCGATGAAGATGAAATCCATTCCCGTTTCGCCGGGCAAATGGGTCGGTGTGAACCTTTGGTTCCTCATGCTGACACTGATGCTCAGCCTGTGTTTGTACGCGAGTATCCGAGCCGGAGGCTTATTGCTCGCGTATGGGCATGGGGAAAGACTTGTTCAAGGCAAACCGGAACAAATCATACCGTCTCCTGACGGAGTGGGGGAGGTTCATCAAATAGGGTTTCATGATGAACAGGGAAATCAACGGTATTGTTATCAGTATCATCGACATCGATCCGTCAGGGCGTTAGGAGCTCCTCTGTATTTCTGCATGACAAGCGAAGGGATCGTGCTGAAAAGCCAAATTTCAACATATGGTTTTCTGGTGAGCATTGCGTCCGCTTGTTCTTTGGGATTATCCCTCATGGTCGGCGGTATGTTGATCAACGGATGGACCCATCGAATCGAATGCACAGCGCGTAGCAGGAACATGCAGCGCATGCTGCATCTGTTTCGATGCGTGATGTTTGTTCTGAGTATCGCAGGCGTGATCGCAGCCGCCAATCGCCTGCACAGGGATTTTTTCTCCGCTGAGGGAAAAGCACGTGTGATATCCGTCACATGTCACAGCAGCTCTCGCTGTCAGGTCAAGGCGTTTGTCCCGTCAACGGGTACCGAATGGGAAGCGGATTGGTATTCTTTCCATAAAGTCAGCCCTGCTACAGGTCAAGAGGTGAACATCTGTTATTCCTCAAAGGCAAAACCTGCATTTGCGCGAACTCCATCCGGTAAGATATACTCGGTTGTCCTGCTCTGCCTGGCTCTTGCTTACATGCTGTTCACGTCCCTCATCCTGATCAGGGGACGGATTCTGTGCCGTTAATCCGGTTCGGTCGCAGCTGCGGCTTGACCCCGGCAAAACAGACGAGCTGCTTCGGCAATGCCGGGCTGTTTCTGAAGGAGAAGCCGAGCGCAGGCAACGCGCTAACCGAGGACAGATTTGCCCGGAGAGCCAAGGAGTTGTTCTCCTGCAAGCCCGCCGAGCAACAAGCTGATGCTTAGGAAATCCGATACGTTTTGATCCACCAATTGATTCCCTTTGAGAATTTTTTTCCCCTAGTTCGCGCTTGTCGGACAAAATGTTCCCAACGAGGAATATCATCTTGCATGGGAAGCTGAACGGGCTACAATCATCCCAAAAGGGAATCATAAAAAACTCTATTTGTCGATTGGATGATGGAAAAGATGATCATGACGATCTTGACGATTTGGCTGTTAGGATGGTTTTCTGTCCTTACTATCATGATTCCTTTGATAGGATATGCTGCCTTGTTTTTTGCGTTAAGTTTTATCATTTCAATAGTTTCTTTTTTGTCGCCTTTCAGCATCAAACAATATGCGATATCCAATCTGATCTTATATATTGTGATGACGATTCATTGTTTTGTTGTGCCTTTTTTTCATCATGAAGCGTTTCTCATGCTGACCATGTGGATACCGTGCTCCTTATTATTAATACCACTTATTCGTGCTCAAAAAGGTAGAACTAAAGGAGATAAATACGATATTTTTCTCTTCGCTGTAAGTTTGACTCCCGGTATGATCATAACGCTTTTTAGTGTTATAAAAGCAACTTCTATATAGATTGAATGAGGCGCTTTTCATCGTTGAAGTCAGCCTTGTATATTGACCAAAAAAGAAGGAGAATCTTATGTGCTTGCGGATGAAGATGATGACGCTGTGCAGGAAATGGTACCATGATGGGGTTCAGCTGAGAAAAGCTGAACGACTCGATTCGTGGTACAGAAGGAGATTGAAACAGAGAAGCGGGCAGGAGTTTGCGGCTCGCTGGAAGTCAATCGGTTCGGTGAATCTTGAATTGATCGGAAAATTCGCGGATATCATGGAGCTTCCCAATCATTTCATCTTTCCCTATGATCGGATGACGATTCTCTTTTGTACACCATACGGTGATTTCCGAGAAGTAGAAGCTATCATGTTGCTCGAGGAATACGGAATCCTTATCGCGGATGAGCATACCATCCCCTGCCAATATAGGTATGCCAAGGATATGTTCAGGATAGTCGCTTCAGGTGACAAGCCGGATGGCGCTTGGCCGAGTTGCCGCTCAGGCGAGGCCTGAGCGCGCCCGCCACAGGCAGGCGAGGCGGCGAACGGCCTCATCGAACAGCTCGCTGCGGCGGCAGAGGGTGTCGATGTCCCACCAGGCGAGGTCAAGGGACTCCGCGGCGTTTGTGCGGAAATCCTCGTGCGGCGCCTGCAACAGGAAGCGGATGTCGTAGTGCTTGTGGGCGGGTTCTCCGGGGCGGGCGGGGATGTCGTGGATGTCGACGTCGAAGATGTCGCGGCTCAGGGGGCGGCAGCCGATGATGCCGCTCTCCTCCTCGGCTTCGCGCAGGGCGGTGCGCAGGGGGCAGGGCTCGCCGTCCGCATGGCCGCCGAGTTGCAGCCAGCGCCCCAGCTTGCGGTGCAGGGTGAGCAGCGCCTTGTCACCCGCCGGGTTGAGCAGCAGCGCCGAGGCGGTGATATGCCCCGCAGTGTGGCGGCGGAGGAAGCAGTCCGGCGTGCTGCGGACAAAGCGCTGCACGGCATCGGCACAGTCGCGTCGCTCGGGGTGCCGAGCGGCGTACTGTGCAAGAGCGTCGCAGAGGGCTGCGCGTGCCTCATCCGAGCTTGGGAGACTCATTCGATGGTGGTGTTGCGGTCTGCCTTCTTGTTGCGCGAGTTTTTCTCCTTCTGCGCTTTCTTGTTTTCCTTGATCTTCTGCTTGGCCGCCTCCTTCTGCGCCTTGAGGCGCTTGCGATCCTCCGGAGTCATCTTCTGGCGGCTGTTGCCCCAGTCGTCAATCAGCGCGGGCATGAGAATACCGAAATCGGTTGTCTTGTCGATTTTGGCAGCTCGGTTGATGAGGTTTTTCAGCGGAGCGCCCGAGACGAAGTCGCGGCGACTGGCACCGATGAGGAAGGCGAGTGCGGCCTGACGGTCGCGGTTCTTGTAGGCCTTGTCGTTGGCGATGGCGTTGCAGGCCTTGGTCACGGCCGGAAGATCGCACACATAGTCCTTGGGCAGGAAGCCGTCGGCGGTGCCCAGCAGCTTGTACATGAACTGCAGGGCATCGAACTGCTGGCGGCGCACGCAGCCGCTCGTGTCCTCGGGGTCGGCGGCGGCAATCTCGTCCACAATCCCCTCGGGCGCCTTGATGCCCAAATCGCAGGCATCGGAGAGCAGTTTGGCTTTTTCGGCACCGGAGGCGCTGCCCGCCTGCTTAATGAGCTCGAGTTGCTTGCGGTGTGCCGCCAGCTTCTCGCCGACATTCTTGACACCGAGCTCGCCCTTGCCGTCGCCCAGATAGTCCGTGCCCGGGAGCTCGGCGTAGACATTACCCTGCGCGTCAATCATGGCCACCGTGGGGCAGACCCCGAAGCTCGGCCCCTTGTAGGCCCCCTTGATGCTCTTGGCCTTGTCGGTGGGATCCTCGCCCTGGTAAAAGGGGATGGCAACGAGCTTGGCATCCCCGGCAGCGGCTTCGAGCTCGGGGCTCTTCCAGAAACTGTCGAGCATGCGCACGCTGCGCTTGCTCCAGTCGGGACCGTAGCAGTAGACGATGACCCCGTCATCGCCCGCTTGGCTGAGGGCTTCGTCGTAGCTGTCCACCCGCTGAGCCGCCCCGGCGGCGCTGCCGACGGCGAGGGCGAGCAGGGCGGCGAGGCTGAGCTTACTTCTTGTTGTCATAGACCAAAAGTGCGTTGAATTTGATGCCGAGGGTTTGCTCTTCGCCCGAGTCGATGCGGATGGCTTTGGCCTTGGGCGGGGCTTTATCGAAGTTGATGGTGAAGTGGTCGACTTTCTGGCTGTCGGGCAGCGACATGTAGACCTTCCACTCCTTGCCGTCAAAAATTTCCAGCTGCCAGTTGCGCAGACCGCCCGCTCCGCCTGCGGGGACGATGACGATGGTGCCCAGCGTGGTGGGACGCTCGAACTCCATGGTGATGGTCTTGTGCTTGGCGGTGATGGAGGCGATGTAGCCGCCCTTTTCCGTGGTGGCGCTGTGGTGGCTCAGCATGGTGGCCATCTCGCGCGGATATTCGTCGAGCTTGATGGTGGCCTTGTCGGAGATGAGGTTGCCCGTGGGTTTGCCGAAGTCCGGCAGCTTGACGGGCTTGGACTCGTAGGCGCCCAGATACTTGAAGTAGATGTCGCGGTTGCTGAGGATTTCACCCGCGCGGATGACGGCCGCGGCGACCAGCTCCGGCTGGGGCGAGTTCTTTTCGGCCTCCTCCACCATGCTCATGACCTTCTTGGCGACAATCTTGCCGTCCTCCTGGCATTTGCAGATGGCCCAGGTAATCATGCAGGCGAAGTCGGTGTGCGCGGCACCCGCATCGATGAGCATCTTGTAGAAATCGTTTTTGGCGTTTTGGTTGCGCTCGATGCCGGCGAATTGCGCCTCGAGCAGCGCGGGGATGTCCCATTCACCCGTCTCGTCGCGATCCAGATGGCTGAAGTACTCCTGATACACCGCCAGTTTCTTGTCGGGTTGGCGCAGCTGGTCGAGCATGGCGGGGTAGATCTTCTTGTGCAGAATGCCGCCGCAGCGTCCCGCAAATTTCGGGGCAATGGAGCTGCAGAGGAACTTGTTGACTTCCTGCCATTTCTTGATGTTGCGCTTGAGGCTGGAGGTGGCGGCATCGATGTAGCGGTTCCACACCTCGCCGTTGAGCGGCTGCATGGTGGCCGAGAGCTCCATGAGCTTGAGGCCGCGCAGCGCCTGACGCTGGCTGAGCATCATGGAGCCCATCGTGGCAATCATTTGGGCGTTGCGGGTGAGCTGACCGTTCTGGTACATGGCGGTCATCATGGTCAGCGCGCTCCACGAGTTGTCGCCGTAAATGCCCCAATGGGGGTGGTGCTCCTCGGAGATGGAGTTGGTCGGGCGCCATTCGCCGTCGACATAGACGGCGTAGGCGCAGTGCCCCGGCTCGCCCATGGTGAAGGCCGGCACGCCGTTGGCGCAGGCTGCGGAGGCTCCGAAGTGCGAGAGACTGCCGCACACGCCGCCGACATCGCGCACGAGGTGCGAGTGAGCCCCGCCGTACACGGGCTTGAAGGGCGGGTAGTAGTAGGAGCCGAAGATGGAATCACCGAAGAGGTTGGTCGGCAGGTACTGCACCTGGAAGGCCATGCCGAGGTAGGAGCGCACGGGGGCGGAGCAGTTGTCGCGCTGCCAGCGGAGGCTGTCCGGGCTGCCCCACTCCATGTTGGCTTTCCAACCCACGGGGAAGCGCAACAACCAGCCCGGCAGCTTGGCAAAATCGCCGTTGAGCAGCTGCCCGTCGATGCTCTCGGCAAAGTACTTGTAGCGCTCGCGGGCGAGGCGGTAGCTGTCCTGTTTGCCCTTGCCCTTTTTGCCGGAGCTGATGACGCTCATGCCGTCGCGCTTGAGGATGCGGATTTCCTCGGCGGTGAGTTCTTTGCCTTCGCCGTACCATCCCTTGCGGGCGAATTCGGCGGCAATGGCACCCGCCACGCGGTTCTTGAGCGTGGCGCCGTTCTCGCCGGGGTTCGCCTCGGTGACGGTGTCCATCTCGGGGTCGCACTGGCGCAGGTGGGCGAGAATCTGCGCGGCGGCATCAACATCCTTCAGCTCGCCGTCGTAGACGAACTCCGTCATCCACGGCAGATTATTGAAGAGCGGGGTGAGAATTTGGCGCAACTCGTTGTTGCCCATGATTTCGCCCAGTTTCTTGGGGTCGGAGCGGAAGATGAGCTCCCACTGGGCGGTCGCCAGACGAATTTCGGGATCCTGCAACAGCGCCAGCACCTCCTCCTGCGTGCCTGTTTTGATGCGGCTGCACACCTGAGAGGCCAAACGGCGCGCCAACTGCTCCGGCTGGCGCCACGAGGCTGCCTGCTGCTTGCCCGTGTGCTGCACCTCCTGCACGGGGGCGGGACCCTCATCCTTGGGCTCGTAGCGCACGATGTCGTCGGAGGTGTCCTCCTCGACCACGGGTTCGGGCTCGGGTTCCGGCTCGGGTTCGGGCTCCGGTTCGGGTTCGGGCTCCGGAGTTTTCGGCTTGGGCTCAACCTTTTGCGGAACGGGTTTCTTGACGGGTTTAGGTGCCTCCTTTGCCCAGGGTTTGAGAACCCAAAGGATGCCGGCCGCGACGAGCACCGCCACGAGAATGAGTAAGTGACTCAACTTCATGTCTCTCTCTACCTATCAGAGCATGTGGCAAAAGTCAAGCTCGAAGAAGAGCCTTTTCGCATTATTCGGCGCCGTGTTTCGACCGTCACGCGGCGCACGGCAGAAGTCCCCCTGCGGCGGGGTGCCGCAGGGGGACTCGGAGGGAGGGGTAGCTCGCAGAATCAGTTGTGCGTCTCGGCGCGCTGCACCTCGGCATCGCCGCGCGCCATCTGCCCGAGCACGCGGCGGTATTCCATCGGGAATACCTTGACGAAGTTGGGCAGCGCGTTGTCGAAATCGGCGAGGATGTCCTGAGCCCGCTGCGAGCCGGTGGCCTCGGCGTGCTCGCGGATGAGCCCGCGCAGGCGCTCGATGTCCTCGGGTTCGGTGACGGGGTCGAGGTCGATCATGTCGAGGTTGCAGTAGCGGTCGAAGAGGTGCTGCTCGTCCCAGACATAGGCGAAGCCGCCGCTCATGCCCGCGCCGAAGTTGTGACCCGTGGGCCCCAGCACCACCACGCAGCCGCCCGTCATGTACTCGCAGCAGTGGTCGCCCGCGCCCTCGATGACGGCCTGTGCGCCGCTGTTGCGCACGGCGAAGCGCTCGCCCACCTGCCCGCGGATGAACACCTTGCCGCCGGTGGCGCCGTAGAGCAGCACATTGCCCGCGATGACGTTCTCGCAGGGGCGGTAGGGCGAGCCCTCAAAGGGCGTGATGATGATGGTGCCGCCCGAAAGCCCCTTGCCCACGTAGTCGTTGGCCTGACCTTCGAGGCGGATGGTGACGCCGTGCGCGAGGAACGCGCCGAGGCTCTGCCCGGCCGTGCCGCGGAGTCGGAGGGTGATGGTGTCGTCCGGCAGACCGGCATGGCCGTATTTCTTGGCGATGTGGTAGGAGAGCCGCGTGCCGACGGCGCGGTCGGTGTTGCGGATGGGCAGGGAGAGGCTCACGGGCTGCGCCGCCTCCAGCGCGGGGGCGGCATCGGTCAGCAGGCGCTCGTCGAAGATGCTCTCGTTGTCGTGGCTTTGCGGGCGGCTGACCGTGTGGAGCGCCTGTCCCGTCAGGATGGCGGAGAAGTCGAGCCGCTGCGTCTTCCAGTAGCTGAGGGCGCGGTCGCAGCGCAGCAGGTCGGCGCGTCCCACGGCCTCCTCCAGGCTGTGTAGGCCGAGCGCGGCGAGGTGCTCGCGCGTCTCGCGGGCGACAAACTGCATGTAGGTGACGATGTTCTCGACCTTGCCGCGGAACTTCTTGCGCAGCGCGGGGTCTTGGGTGGCTACGCCCACGGGGCAGGTGTTCTTGTTGCAGACGCGTGCCATGATGCAGCCCAGCGCGATGAGCATGGCGGTGGCAAAGCCGTATTCCTCCGCGCCCAGCAGGGTGGCGATGATGACATCGCGACCGTTCTTCATCAGCCCGTCGGCCTGCACGCGCACCTTCTCACGCAACCCGTTGAGGCAGAGCGTCTGGTGCGTCTCGGCCACGCCGAGCTCCCAAGGCATGCCCGCATACTTGACCGAGGTGAGCGGCGAGGCACCCGTGCCGCCGTCGTGACCGGAGATGAGCACCATGTCCGCCCCGCCCTTGGCGACGCCGGCAGCCACGGTGCCCACGCCCAGCTCGGAGACGAGCTTGACGCTGACGCGCGCGGCGGGGTTGCTGTTGCGCAGGTCGAAGATGAGCTCGGCCAGGTCCTCGATGGAGTAGATGTCGTGGTGCGGGGGCGGGGAGATGAGGGTGACGCCGGGGGTGCTGTGGCGAACGCGGGCGATTTCCTCATTGACCTTGCCGCCGGGGAGCTGTCCGCCCTCGCCGGGTTTGGCTCCCTGCGCGACCTTGATTTGCAGCTCGCGCGCGCTGGCCAGGTATTCGGCGGTGACACCGAAGCGCCCGCTGGCAATCTGCTTGACGGCGCTGTTCATGTCGTCTCCGTTGGGCAGGGGGGTGTAGCGGGCGGGGTCTTCGCCGCCCTCGCCGCAGTTGCTCATGGCGCCGATGCGGTTCATGGCGATGGCAATCATCTCGTGCGCTTCGCGCGAGATGGCGCCGAAGCTCATGGCTCCCGAGACAAAGCGGCGCATGATGCTCGCCTCGCTCTCCACCTCGTCGAGGGGCAGGGGCGTGGCGGGGGCAAAATCGAAGAGTCCGCGCAGGGTGCAGAGGGTCTCCGCGCTCTCGTTGACCATCTCGGAAAAGACCTTGAACTGTGCGTAGTCTTTGTTGCGGAGTGCCTTTTGGAACTGGCCGATGACCTTGCTCGTCCAGATATGCTTTTCGCCGCCCTTGCGCCATTTGTAGAGCCCGGCATTCTCGGGTGCTCCGGCGGGGTTGTACAGCAGCTCCTTCTTGCGGTTCAGGCGCGCGACGGCCTCGCAGCCGATTTCCTGCAGCCCGATGCCGCCGATGCGGCTCGCCGTGCCGGGGAAGTAGCGCCCGACCACCTCCTGCCCCAGCCCGATGGCCTCGAAAATCTGCGCGCCGCGGTACGAGCGCAGGGTGGAGATGCCCATCTTGGACATGGTCTTGAGCAGGCCGAAGTCCAGTGCCTCCAGGTAATTTTCCGTGCCTTTGGTGGCGGAGATGTTGTCGGCGAGTTTGCCCTGCTCGGCGAGGTCGGCGATGGTGCCGAGCGCCAGCCAGGGGCAGACGGCGGTGGCGCCGTAGCCCAGCAGGAGGGCAAAGTGCATGACCTGCCGCGCCTCGCCCGTCTCGGCAATGACGCCTGTGCCGGTGCGCACGCCCATGTCGCGCAGCTTGGTGTTGACGGCGGCGACAGCCAGCAGTCCGGGGATGGGCGCTTCGTTGCCCGAGAGTTCGCGGTCGGACAGGATGATGATGCGGTAGCCTTGGGCGATGGCTTTCTCCGTCTCGCGCTCCAGCTCGCGGAGAGCCTCCTGCAAGCCCTTGGGGGAGAGGGCGGAGAAGCCTGTGGAGAGGGTGATGCAGCGGAAGTCCGGCTCTTTGTTGCTCTTGAGGGCTTCCAAATCGCTCGGGGTGAGGATGGGGCGCGCCATCTTGATGAGCCGCGCCATCTGCGGGGTCTCGTCGAGGATGTTGGCGGGGTTGCCGATGAAGGTCGTCAGCGACATGACCAACTGCTCGCGGATGGGGTCGATGGGCGGGTTGGTCACTTGGGCAAACTGCTGCTTGAAGTAGTCGAAGAGCAGCTGCGGGCGCTCGGAGAGCACGGCGAGGGCGGCATCGTTGCCCATGGCGTAGACGGGGTCGTGCGCCGTGTTGGCCATGGGGATGATGAAGTGCTCAAGCTCGTCCTGCGTGTAGCCGAAGAGGGTTTGGTGCGAGAGCAGCTTGGCCGGGGGGAGTTTGCGCGCGTCGACGCTGTCGAAGAAACCGTGGATTTTGATGCGGTTCTCCTGGCACCAGCGGCGGTAGGGGCGGCGGCGCGCCACCCTGGTCTTGATCTCGGCGTTGAAGGAGATGCGCTGCGTGGCGAAATCAATCCACACGATGTCCCCCGGGGTCAGGCAGCCGCGCTTGACGACGTGCGTGGGATCGGTGTCGAGCACGCCCGCCTCGCTGGCGAGGATGAAGAGCCCGTCATCGCTCAGCTCGTAGCGCGCGGGGCGCAGCCCGTTGCGGTCGACCAACGCGCCGGCTCCCAGCCCGTCGGAGAAGCAGATGGCGGCGGGGCCGTCCCAGGGGGCCATGAAGCCGCTGTGGTAGTCGTAGAAGCCGCGCAGATCCTCGCCGATGAAGTAGCGCGCGCCGAAGGCCTGCGGCACGAGCATCATCATGCTGTGCGGCAGCGAGCGCCCCGCCGTGCGCAGCAGCTCCAGCGCATTGTCTAGGCTCGCTGAGTCGCTCTGCCCGGAGGGGATGATGGGCAGCAGCTTCTTGATGTCCGCGCCGAAGAGCGGACTTTCGAGGTTGTCCTCCAGCGCGCTCATCTGGTTGAGGTTGCCGCGCAGGGTGTTCACCTCGCCATTGTGCGCCATGTAGCGGAAGGGGTGCGCCAGCGGCCAGCTGGGGAAGGTGTTGGTGCTGTATCGCTGGTGGACGATGGCCATGCAGCTCGTGAAGCGCTCGTCGGCCAGATCGGGATAGAATTTCTTGATTTGCGGCGCCATCAGCAGCCCTTTGTAGACGATGGTGCGCGCGGAGAGCGAGGGGATGTAGAAGCGGTCGCCCAGCTCGGGCAGCACGGTGGCTACCGCGTGCTCCGTGCGGCGGCGCAGCACATAGAGACGGCGCTCCAGCGCATCGCTGTCGAGCCCCTTGTCCTGCGGGGCGAGAAAACACTGCTCGATGCGCGGGGCGCAGCGGCGCGCCACGCGGCCGATGGCGTTCTCATCCACCGGGACGGCGCGCCAGCCCAGGAACTCAAAACCCTCTTCGGCAGCCATCTCCTCCACCGTAGCGCGGCAGGTGGCGCAGGGTACCTTGTCCTTGGGCAGGAAGAACATCCCCACGGCGTAGCTGCCCGCCTTGGGGAGTCGGAGCTTGGTGACGGCCTTGAAAAAGTCGTGGGGAATCTGCACGAGCATGCCGGCGCCGTCGCCCGTTTCGGGATCGCTGCCGGTGGCGCCTCGGTGCAGCAGGCGCTCGAGAATCGTGATGCCTTTTTCGATGATGTCGTGCGAGGGGAGGGCGTGGGTATCAACCACCATGCCCACACCGCAGGCATCGTGTTCCTGCGCGGGGGAGTACAGGCCTTGCGCCTGCGGGAGATAGGAGCTTGTCACTTCATGAGGGAACGTGAGGAGTTCTTGCAGGTGCGCCACAGCCGCACCTACGCGGGCATTGTAGCATGGCCGCTCGCGGCGCGCAATCCCAAAGCGCGCGATGACGGCAAAAGGGGTTGCCAAAGCGGGTGGGGCAGTTTAGAATGGCTCGCGTTTGTGTTTTGGGGTATGCTCAAGTCTGTTTTCCCTTTCCTGTGTGTTGCTTTTTTTCTGTGTGCCTGCGCGCCTGAGCCGACGGAGAAACCCGTGGTGACGCTTAAGAGCGCTCCCGTGCTGTCGACAGCTGCGCCTGAGTCTCCTCTCGCCGAGCCGGAGCCGCTGCGCCTTGCCAAGTCCGATCCGGCGATCGAGCTGCCGCCTGCTCCCGCAGCCCCGGCGGCGGTGGAGGAGTTTTCTCCCTCTCTGCCTGAGGAGAAGCTTGCCGCGCCCGCGGAGCGGGTTGAGCCGCCTGCGGAGTATGTGGCGGCGCCTGCTGCGGAGGAGGTGCCGGCAGCGCCTGCGGTGGCGGTGCCGCTGCCTGTGCCGGCGCCGCGGCCGTCGTCGAACGAGCCGCCGGTGGGGCTGCGCGTGGCGCGGGTGCCCGTGTCGGGTATGTATGTGGCGCTGACCTTTGACGATGGCCCCAGCCCGGCGACAACGCCGCAGGCGCTGGAGATTCTGCGCCGCAACGGCGCGCACGGTACCTTCTTTGTCACGGGGGCGAATGCCTCGCGCAACAAGGCGCTGCTGGCGCGCATGGTGGCCGAGGGGCACGAAATCGGGGTGCACAGCTGGACCCATGCGCAGCTGACGCGTTGCAGCGCCGCCAAGATTGACCACGAGATTGCTGACACGGCGGAGGTGATTCGCCGTGCAACGGGGCAGGCTCCCAAGCTGATGCGCCCGCCCTACGGCGCGACCAATGCGGCGCTCAACAAGCGCATGATGGCCGACTACGGTCTGCGGACGATTTTGTGGGATGTCGACACGCTCGACTGGCGCCATCCCGGCGTGCAGCGCGTGATTGATACGGCGGTGGGCAAGGCGCGCCCCGGTTCGATTATTCTGGTGCATGATATTCACGCGTCCACCATCGCGGCGCTGGAGGGTATCGTACAGGGCTTGCAGGCGCGCGGCTTCAAGTTGGTGACGGTGTCGCAGCTCATTGCGCTGAGCAGCAGCGGCGCGGAGCCGGCGGCGGCAGAGCGCCCCGCAGCGCTGCCGACGGAGCTGCCCGCAGCGGAGGAAACCCCGGTGCGCCCGGCAGAGTCGGCCAACGGCGCGGCCTCCATCGGGGTGCTGCCTGCTGCTGCGGCGCCGGCGGAGGCGGTTGAGGCGGTGGCGGAGCTGCCGGGTGCGGCAGAGGGCGGTGCGACCATTCGCGGCGAACAGATTTCGGAGTAAGGCGGAACCATGGCGAGAACAAAAAAAACAAAGGTTGCGGGGACGGTCTACTTGGTGGGCGCGGGCCCGGGGGATCCCGGCTTGATGACTCTGCGCGGGCGCGAGCTGATTGAGAAGGCTGATTGCTTGGTCTACGATGCGCTGGGCGCCCCCTCGATGCTGGGCTGGGCCAAGCCGGGTTGTGAGAAGATTGATGTGGGCAAGCGCAGCGGCAGGCATACTCTGCCGCAGGAGGAGATCAACCGCCTGCTGGTCGACTGTGCCGGGCGCTACGCCTGCACGGTGCGGCTCAAGGGCGGCGACCCCTATGTGTTCGGGCGCGGTGGGGAGGAGGCGCTAGCCTTGCAGGAGGCGGGGGTGCCGTTCGAGGTGGTGCCCGGGGTGACGTCCGCCATCGCGGGGCTCGCGGCGGCCGGTATCCCGGTGACGCATCGGGGACTCTGCACGCAGTTTACCGTGTTCACGGGGCATGAGGATGCGCGTAAGGCGGAATCGACCCTCGACATCGCGGGTATTGCGGCGGCGCAGGGTACCAAGGTGATGCTCATGGGCATGAGCCGCCTGCGCGAGACGCTGGCGGCGCTGATGGCGGCGGGGCAGTCGGGCTCAGTGCCTGCGGCGGCGGTGCAGTGGGGGGCAACGGGGCGGCAGCGCTGCGTGTGCTCCACGGTGGCGGGTTTGGCCGATGCAGTGGACGCAGCCGGGCTGGGCTCTCCCGCCGTGGTGGCTATCGGTGAGGTGGTGGGGCTGGCTCCCCGTTTGGATTGGCGCTCGCGCCTGCCCTTGGCGGGGCGGCGCGTGGTGGTGACGCGCACGCGGGAGCAGGCGGGCGCGCTCTCGGCGCAGTTGGCGCAGCTCGGTGCCGATGTCATGGAGCTGCCGACCATCCGCATTGCCGACCCCTCGAACCGCCGCGACTTTGCCGAGGCGGTGGTGGATGCGCCGCACTACGATTGGCTGATTTTCAGCAGCCCCAACGGGGTCAAACGCTTCTTCCGCGCCTTTTTTGCCGTGTTTGAAGACATCCGCGAGCTGGGCGGAGCGCGCATCGCCGCCATCGGCGCGGGGACGGCTGCCGAGCTGAAGGCCGTGGGGCTCATGGCGGATGTGGTGCCGCAAAAGGCGGTGGCCGAGGAGCTGATTGCCGAGTTTGACCGCAAGGCCGATGAGTTCGGCGGGCTGGCGCACAGCACGATGCTTTGGGTGCACAGCGAGCAGGGGCGCCGCGTCATTTACGACGAGTTGATGAAGCGGCAGGCAATCGTCGATGAATGCGTGGCGTACAACACCGTTCCCGAGACGGAGGATGTGAACGGCACGCGCGCCCGCCTGCAGAGCGAGGGCGCCGATGTCATCACCTTCACCTCCTCCAGCACGGTGCGCCATTTCATGGCGCTGGGAATTCCCCTGCCTGCGGGTTGCCGTATCGCCAGCATCGGACCCGTGACGAGCGCAACCCTGGCCGAGTATGGGCTCCGACCCGATGTCGAGTCGACCGACCACAGTATTCCCGGGCTGGTGCAGGCCCTTGTCCGACTGTTTGAGCAGGCATGAGTATGTTCCCCGCAGAGCCCTTGCACCTGCTTTGCCTCGGCGTGAATTACCGCACGACGGCGGTGGCTGAGCGCGAGCGCTTTTCCGTGTCGGCATCGCAGCTGCCGGGGGCGCTGGCCGAGCTTAGAGCCGTGCCGGGGGTGGCCGAGTGTGTGCTGCTCTCCACCTGCAACCGCGTCGAGCTGTATTGCTGGACACCCGATCCGGAGCGGACGGCAGAGGCGCTGTTTGAGGATTTTCTGCGGCGGCGTTCGGCCTCGGGGCGGCTGCGCGCTTTCTTTGATCGGCGCGAGGATGCGGCGGCGTTGGTGCACTTGGCACGCGTGGCTGCGGGGCTGGATTCGCTCGTGCTGGGGGAGACGGAGATTTTCGGCCAGCTCAAGACGGCTTATGCGGCGGCGCTGGAGGCAGGAACTACTGCCCGCTGTGCCAACCGTACGTTCCAAAAGGTGTTCAGCATGGCGAAAAAGGTGCGCAGCAGCACGCGCATCACCAGCGGCCCTACCTCGGTGGGCGCGGCGGCGGTGCAGATGGCGCAGGATATTTTGGGCTCGCTGCAGGGGCGCAATATCTTGGTGGTGGGCGCGGGCGAGGTGGCGCGCACCACCGCGCAGAGCCTGCACTCGCGCGGTGCCGAGAGCATTTTTGTGGCCAACCGCTCCTACGACCGGGCGCAGGCCTTGGCGGAGGAGGTTGGGGGGCGGGTCATCCGCTTTGCCGAGTGGGTGCCCTACTTGGAGCACATCGATATTGTGATTGTCTCCACCGCTTCGCCGGCTTATGTGGTTGCGCCGCCGGTGCTGGAGCGCGTGCAGCGCGTGCGGCAGCGCCCGCTCTTCCTCATCGACCTTTCGGTGCCGCGCAATGTGGATCCGGCCTGTGCCGGGGTGGAGCAGGTGAGTGTGTACAATATGGATGCGATGGAGGCTGCCACCGAAGCAACGCGGGCATCGCGGCGCGCGGCATCCGGCCTTGCGGAGCAGATGATTGTCGACTGGGCGGGCACCGAGGCCGCTGAGCTTCTCCCGACCGACTGTTCGGCGACGAAGCTGCTCGCTGATCCGGCGATGCTTTGAGCCGGGGTAAAAAAAACGAACTTTTTTGAACGGAAACCGTTACTTCGTGTCTACACCTGCGGAGATGAGCTCCCGATTCATGCGTACAATGAGCGAACAGAGTGATAGTGGCGCTCGGCTGAAGAGCCGGGCAGAGCAAGCGACTACCGCTGATGCGGAGGCGAACCTGGTGGCTGTTTTGGCGACTCTTCGGGTGTCGCAAACGCCCGAAGTCGGTTTCGAGGAGCGTTTTCTCTACGATTTTCACGAGCGTATCGCGCGCGAAGCCGTCTGCTGCCCCGCGCGCTATCGCCTCTTTGAGCACCTGATGCAGATGTTGGAGAACTTCGGCAGGCGGCGCCTGGCCTACGGCGCATCCACGCTGGGTGTCGGTGTGCTGGCGGTCGGCGGCTACATGGCCATACCCTCGCAGGAGCCATCCGGTAAGAGTTCGGCGGTGATGAGCCGCTTCGACAGTGGTGTTGCGGCCATGGCTCCCGCTCTGTCCCGGGATTTGGATGGCTGCATCAACATTCGTGTCGAAACCAATGCCGATCCCTTGGACAAGGAGGCTGTGCTGGTGGTGCGCGAGCCACGCTTCCCGGTGATGTACAATGCCTACACCAGCAGCATGCCCCGCCCGGCGCAGGCGTGGGACTCGTGGGGGGTATCCCCGGCGGTGGAGACGGCTGGCGCCATGCCGTTCTCTTTCTGAGAATGGGGTGCCTTCTGCCTGACTTCCCAAAAAGCAGCGGCAGCGTGGATTCTTGGCTTGCCAAGAGGCTTGTTCTTTGCTATACAGAGAAGCGGAATGGAGAAGGAGTGTTCTCAGTGCCATCGTTTGTTTCATGCAGTTCAGGAAAAAACTGAGCTGTGCCCCGATTGCCTGAGAAAACAGTTTTCCGTGGCAAGGGCTCTCCCGGATGCGGAGCGTGTGGCCTTGCAGACGGCGCGGCGCGCGGCAGAGAAGCGCCAGGAGCAGCGTGCGCGGCGCATGCAAGAGAACTACGCCGCAGGATCTGTGTTCGGTTTTGCGGGCAAGCTGCGTTTTGCGGAGGGAGTGGTTCTGTATTTGGGTGTTCTGCTCTTTTTTGTGCTTACCTCCGGAGATGAGGTTGACGACCGGTTGGGTTTCATGGATGGCTTCGGGCGGCATGTGCTCTCGCTGCTGTTCGGTGGGGTGGCGGCTTTGTTGGTGGCGAGCGCCTCGGCGCGGTTCCGACACTATCTGCTGCCTTTGGGGGTTCTGATGGTGGGCTGTGCGTGGTTTTTGCCCGATCTGGCTTCCGTAACATCTCTGAATGGGTCGGAGGCTCCCGCCCCGAAAGCCGCCGCTGCGGAGCGACAGGGGGCAGAGGCCCGGACGACCCATTCGGGGCGTCTGATGACGGATGCGGATTTGGAGGTCTTTCGGAAACTGGATGGCAGCTCTGAACAGCACACGCACTATGCCATCTACATGACGCCACAGGATGCCCGCACCCGCGATTTGATGCGCGAGGCGCTGAGCCGACTGCTCGGAGCTGAATTCACGCGCGCTTATACGCGCGGTGAGGGTGCGCTGTATGTGGTGACGAATGTTCCGGGGAAGCGGCGCAATATATCGGGCATGTTGACCCGCTTCGGACGCTTGGCGTACGAGGCTCCTTCGGAGGGCATTTATGAGTTGCGCTTCGATGCCGATAAAACGAACATGGTGAGCAAATTCCACGCGGATGCGTTGATGATGTCGGCGCATTCTTCATTCGTGGCGGCGAATTTGGCGGAGCTTTCCTGTCTCGACCCGATGCGTATTCGTTCTGCCGCCAAGAGGCTGACGCAGGCGCGGGTGCAAACACTGCGCCGCGAGATTCGTAATGCTCTTTTGCAGGTCCTTGCCGATCCTTGGGAGGGGGATTGGGATACCTACAGTGCCTTGGCCGAGGCGTTGGCGACCTATGCTTTGCAGGACGATTCGAGCAGCCGCTCTGTTTGCTTATCATTTTTCCTCCGATCTTTGGAAAAAAAACGCCCGCTTCCGTCGGCTGTTGTCAACTACATGGTGCGCGAGGTGCCGGAAAAGGTGCTTGACCCGATTGTTGAGCAATGGTGCGCAGATCCGATGGCGTGGGGAGAGAGCATGAATCAACTGGGTAAGGCGGTTCAGCCGAAGCTGTTGGCCCGGTTGCAGCAAGCCGACAGCTTGCGACAGGTCAACAGCATTATCAGGTTCCTGAGGGATCATGGTGATGCTCAGGCCATCCCCGCTATTCAGCCTTTTACCCGGAATTCGGACTCTCTCATCTCGCATGCGGCTCAGGAAGCCGTCAAAACCTTGGAACAACGCCGCTAAACAAACCCATCATCATTTTTCCCATGTCTCTGCGTCTCATCAAACTGCTGCTTGCCGTCTTTATCTGTATGGCTGCGGGCTTTGCCCTGTATCCCTACATCTATCCTACCGAAACGGTGCGCAAAAAGGCTCCGAAGAAAGTCGAACAGGTCGTGGATCGCAGCCATAAGGTCGATGATTGGGATGCTGAGGACGAGGAAGCGTGGAAACCGGAGGAAAACACCGGGGAAGAGGAGACTGTCGGGCTCGGCAGTCAGGAGGATGACAGCTTCAAGGAGGAAGATGTGCCCGAGGATCCCCGCCAAAACAAGGTGCCCAAGGCACGCGTGCACGCGCAGTTTACCTCCTCGCTGGCCACGATTCGCCAGATGTGCAAACGCTATGAGCGCACGGAGGCTCAGAATTTTACCAGCGATGACCTGCCGGCCGAGCGTTGGCACGACCCCATGGCGATCTATCAGCAGCTGGCCGAGAGCATGTTGGCTCAGATGGGGAAGCTGGATGAGGCATCCATTCTCGCCTTCATGGAGGATCCCAAGAATCGCCTCGATTTGGCGCGCATCACCCTGATTCGCAAAGTTGGGTCGAACGGCATGGCGGCGCTGGTCTCTCTGGAAAAAGGTCCCGAGATGCTGGCCGCCATCGGCCGCGACCTCAACTGGATGAACGGCATCCTCTATTCCGGGCCGACGAAGAACCTGGAAAAAGGGCTCAACAATCTTCTCGGTTTCTACACGCAGCAGGAGGAGGCGATCAAATCGGATGAGGTGGTTAAGAAAATCGCCACCACCACAGCTTTGGAATTTGCTCGTGAGGGGTGGAATGACCTCGACATGCAGGCACGCTTCGACTACTACTTCAACAGCTACCGGGAGGGCAAGCTCAATTATCTGTTCAACAAGTTGCAGTATTGGGATATGCGTTTGGTGACGGGCTGTGCCGAGGGAAACAGCACCTCGCCGAGCTGGGGCGGCCCGACGAATCTGGCGTGGATGCGTGACAATGTGCGCCTGCCCGCCGATCGCTATCCCGGGGTCGAATACCGCCATCTGGAGTATCGCCTGCGCAATGTGGCGGGGGATTCCGTGTTCTCCGGCGAGTATCTGGCACCCGTGTGGGAGTACACGCACCACACGACGGCCTGGGCGCACCGCATTATCGGCGGCGTGTGCGGTGCGTTGTCGCACTATGCGTCGTTCGGTGCGTTGGCCTCGGGGTTGCCGGCCATGCCCATGGGTGAACCCGGGCATTGCGCCTATGCCATTCGCCAGGGTGACAAGTGGGTAATGGGCAACAGCCTCTACTGGCAACACGGTCTGCAGAAGACGCTGTGGGGCGAGCCGGAGTGGGATTATCTGGTGCTGATGCAGGATCTCTACAGCGACCGCTACCTGACCATGATTTCCGATCAGCTGGTGGCCATGGCAGATTTCCTGGGCGCACGCAAGAAGATGACAGCCTCGTTCAACTGCTACGAGTTGGCTCTGCATGCCCAGCCGAACAACTGGCCCGCCTACGCTCGCTACTCCGGCTACCTGCGCCTCAAGGCTCCCGATGACCAGAAGAAGTGGAAGGCGCTGCACGATGCCGTGGTCGAGGGCATGGGCAAGAAATACTACTGCGCGGCTGCCAAGATTCTCTATTCGCGCGTCTATCCGAATCTGGTGCCTCTCATCAAGGATCCCCAGGTGCGCAATCGCATGTTCTCCGGCATCTTCCGCAATTTCAACGGCTGGGGTAATAATCGCTGGGAAATCAAGCACATCCTCAATGCGCAGATGAGCTACTGCAAGGATAAGCAGGAGCAGAAGCTCTACCTGCGCGAGGTGCTGCACACCCTGATGGCGAAGAAGGAGTACGCCGGATCCGTGCTCATTTGGGGGTTGGGCTACATCTCCAAGATGAGCGAGGCGGACAGCAAGACGCAGGACGAATTCACCAACATGCTCGTGCGCTCTATGGCGCGCACCAAGACTTCCAAGAAGGATCTGGACGATACTTGGAGGACACTGGGCGAGGCCATGGCTGCGGCCGAGGAAAACGGCGAGCGCGCTACGTTCCAAGCCATCGGACGCCTGGCTTACGCCAAGTGCCGCGGCAAATTCCCGAAGAAACCGCTCAAGGTTCCCCGCTATCCCGGCAAGGTTGTGTCGCAGACGGGGCTGATCCAGACCGCCACCACGATGGGTGATGGGCAGATGGCGGACAGCTGCATGCATTGGGCCGTGCTCCAGCGCTTCGGCGGGCGCATTCCCGGCAAATTCGAGGGCTCCAGGACCGGGACGACGGTGCACTTGGATACCAAGTGCGAGATTACGGGTGCGGTCGTTGTGCTCAACGAGACCGTCAAGCCGGCGGTGCGTGAGACACCCTTCACCCTGCTGGTTTCGGATGACGGTCAGAACTGGACCAAGGCTGCTGAGAGCGAGTTTGACGGCACGATGCTGAAATTCGACACCCGCAAGAACCGCGTCAGCGGCAAGTACGTCAAATTGATTCGCGATGCCGACAAATACGAACCGGGCATGGTTGCCTTCTATGTCTATGGACGCGTCATCAAAGAGTAATCCCGTTGTTTGAACCTGATAACCTGAAACTGCCTGTTATGATGAACCGAATAATCGCGACACTGGGGCTTGCTGCCCTTGTCTCCCTGCCTGCCGCTGCGGCGGTGGCACGCAGTATTCCCGATGCCTATGCCCGCGCCGGGCACAAACCCATTGTGCTTTTCTGCTACGGTGCCAACACCGACAAGGTGAACGACACCGCCTACGAGGTCTACATCAAGAGTAACAAGTTGCAGAGAGAGACCGGGAAGGCGGTGTTAGTCGTTGTACCGCTTTACCAATACCCCGATGATAAGCAGCGCAAGGAAATGGAGGGGGTGCTGGGACCCAAGGGACTGCCGAGCAAGGTGTACACGACCCCGAGCATGGTGGTGATGGACAGTGACGGTAATTTGCGCGGTTCCGTGCATGAGCCGGAGCTGATGCAGGAGCCGGAAAAGGCCTTTGCCGCTCTGAAAAAGCTCTTGGAAGCCTACGACGAGCAGGAGGGTTGGATTGTCAAGGCCGAAAAGGCCTCCGGGGCGCGCAAGTCGCAGCTCTACCTCAAGGCGGCGGACGTGCGCGGCGTGGACATGCCCTCGCTCAAGAACACCGACATCGGCAGCAAAAACAGGGGCAAGGCCGGGCAGGCCAAGGCCGAGTTGCAAAACCGCAACAATTTCGACATCGAAGGCGTGGTGCAGCACTTGCAGGTGCTCGACCTGGGGCAGGCCGAGGGCTATGTGCGCGGACTCATGGGCAAGGGGTACTCCATTCTGCAGCGCCAGTGGCTCCTGGCGGCTCTGGGCGGGCATTTCCGCCGCAATCAGGGCTCCAAGGATAAGATGCGCCAATTTTACACGGAGATGCGCGACCTCGACCCCGATTCCCCCTACGGCGCTTACGCGCAGGGCGCTTTGGATATATGGGTCGACGTGAAGGAGAAGAGCTCGGTGGACGAGGTGCCGGCGGAGATTACCCGCGTGAACAACACCATCTCCACCGAAGGCAGCGGCAAGGCAACGCCGGGTGCCAACGATGCGTTCAAGGGCATCGGGAACAACACCGCCATGGGAACGCGCGTGACCCCAGCCGACGCCGATTACGACGACCCGGGTTCCGACGGCGATTCGGGGGGCGCTGCCGATGCAGAGTAAACACAGACGGAATATAGGCTTGCGTGAGGGGGTAATTCTCTCTATAATCGCCGCCGCGCATGACGGCAAAACCACTACAGATAGGGCTGGCCGGGCTCGGTACCGTGGGGACGGGGGTTTATGAAACCCTCTGCCGCAACCACGAGCTTTTGGAAGCCCGCGTGCAGATGAGTTTCGAGGTCAAGCGCGTGGCTGTGCGCAACCTCGGGCGTCCCCGCGATGTCGCCATCGACCCCTCCCGCCTCACCGATGACTGGCGCGAGCTGGTGGAGGATCCCGACATCGACATCATCATCGAGCTCATCGGCGGGGTGACGGATGCATACGAACTGATTACCGCTGCCCTGCGGGCGCACAAGCCCGTGGTGACGGGCAACAAGGCGCTGCTGGCCGAGCGCGGCGGCGAACTCTTCCGCCTCTCGGCCGAGACGGAAACTCCCCTGTATTTCGAGGCTTCCTGCGGCGGCGGCATCCCCATCATCCAAAGTCTGACGGCATCGCTCATCTGCAACAACGTGGAGCGCATAGCCGGTATCATCAACGGCACGAGTAACTACATCCTCTCGGCGATGGAGCGCAAGGGGGTCTCCTATGAGGAAGCCCTGAGCGCGGCGCGCCGCAAGGGCTATGCGGAGGCCGACCCCTCGCTCGATGTCAACGGGCGCGATGCCGCCCACAAGGCGCTCATCCTTGCCATGCTGGCCTACGGCACCCCCGTGGATCCCCGAGCCATCGCCGTTTACGGCATCGAGCGCGTGACCCCGGTTGATTTTCAGTTTGCCCACCGGCTTGGCTACACCATCAAGCTGCTGGTGGTCATCAAGCACCACGCGAGCAGCGGCAAGCTCGAACTGCGCGTGCAGCCCAGCTTTGTGCCCAAGGAACACCTGCTGGCCAATGTCAACGGCGTGTTCAACGCCATCGCCGTGCGCGGCGACATCGTGGGCGAGACCATTTTCTACGGGCGCGGCGCCGGCAAGAATCCCACCGCGAGCGCTGTTATCGGCGATGTCATGCTCGCCATGCGCGACTGCCGCCACCCCGAGCACCACAGCGGCTTCCACCCCTACACGCAGGCGCCGGAGCTCATGCCGGCGGAGGAGACGGTGACGCCGTACTACGTGCGCTTCCTGGTGCAGGATCGCCCGGGGGTCATCGCCGCCATTGCGGCCGAGCTGGCCAAGAAGGGTATCGGCATTTCCGCCATCACCTCCACCCCCCACGGTGAGGAGGAGCAGGCCGACAGCAACGACCTGGTGCTGTTGCTGCATGCCTGCGCCTGGGGCAAGCTCAAGCAAGCCCTGCGCGAAATCGGCAACTACGACAGCATTGACCGTCATCCCGTCGTGTTCCGCATCGAGAATTTCAACGAATCATAAGCCCATGGCACTCATTGTTCAAAAATACGGCGGTTCGTCCGTCGGCACCATCGACCGCATCCGCAACGTTGCCCGCCGCCTGATTGATACGCAGAAGGCAGGTAACAGGGTTGTTGCCGTCATCTCGGCCATGAGCGGCATCACCGACAAACTCATCGGTCTGGCGCATCAGGTCATGGACAATCCGCCTGAGCGCGAGCTGGATGTCCTGCTCGCCACGGGCGAACAGCAGTCCATCGCTCTGCTGTGCATGGCCATTACCGACATGGGCTTCAAGGCGCGCAGCTTCACCGGCGGGCAGGCGGGCATCTGCACCTACGGCAGCCACACCCGCGGGCGTATCGACTCCATCGATGCCGCGCAGGTCATCCGCGCCCTCGACGAGGGCTGCATCTGCGTGTGCGCCGGCTTTCAGGGCGTGGCGCAGGACGGCTCCATCCACACCCTCGGGCGCGGCGGTTCAGATCTCTCGGCCATCTCCATGGCCGCCGCCGTCAAGGCCGACATCTGCCAAATCTACACCGATGTGGACGGCGTGTACACCTGTGATCCGCGTGTCGTGAAGGATGCCCGCAAAATCCCCGTCCTCTCCTATGAGGAAATGCTGGAAATGGCCTCCAGCGGCTCCAAGGTCATGCAGGGACGCTCCGTCGAATTTGCCAAAAAATTCGGCGTCGTCTTTGAAGTTCGCAACTCCATGAACAACAACCCCGGTACCATCGTGCAAGAAGAAAATTCCTCCATGGAGAGCCTCGCCGTGCGCGGCGTCTCCATCGAACGCAACCAGGCTCGCGTCACCGTCTCGGGCATCACGGCGCCCGTGGCCTACACCTCCCTCATCCTCACGGCGCTTGCCGAGGCGGAAATCAACATCGACATGATCGTCGCCAACACGGCTCACGACGGCATGGCGCGCCAGTCCTTCACCATGAACATGAACGACCTGGGTAAGGCTCAGGCCGCGCTCAAGAAGCTGCTGCCCAAGCTGGGCAAGGGGGCTCGCTTGGAGACGGAATCCGGGCTGGCGAAACTCTCCGTTGTCGGTGTGGGTATGCGCTCCAACGTGGGTGTGGCCGCCACCGTGTTCGGGGCGTTGGCCGAGGCCGGCATTGCCACGGGCATGATTGCGACCTCGGAAATTCGCATCTCCACCACGGTGGATGCGGCCGACATTGAGCAGGCGGCACGCGTGGTGCACGCCGCGTTCCACCTCGACCGCGCCTGAAGCCCCCCATGAGTCAGGAGTCGCAGCAACCCGACCCCCAGGCTACCCCCGTCGGGGTCGAGGGGGCAGCCGCCGTCGCGAGTCCGCCCGCTGCTGCGCAGCCGGCGGTCAACGAGGAAGAGCTGGAGTTCAAACCCGTGGTGAAGTACACCGCCATCGGGGTGCTGAGCTGTCTGGTGCTGGGGCTGGGCTACGCCACCTTCCGCTGCGGCTACAGCCAGGGCTACGATGAAGCCATCAGCTCGCAGCAGGTCGCCGAGAAACTCAATGAAACGGCGGTGCGCAACCTGACCTACTTCATGCAGAGCTCGGCGGCAGATGATGCCGAGCTGGCTGCCCTGGCCGCCGATGCGGACAACCGCCTGTCGTGGATTGTCGACCGGGGCATTCGTCGCGAAGCGCAGTGGCTGCTGGTGCAGACGCTCTTGGAGCGCGGCTTGTCCGAGCAGGCCGAGGGGCTGCTGAGCCGTCTCTATCCTGAAACACCTGCCGATGTCATCGGGGCGCGCCGGGCGCAACAAGCCGCTGTCGCCTTCCTGAACAATCGCGAGAACGAGACGGCCGCCGCATGGTACCGCCGCGCTGCCGATGCCTACGGCGCGCTGGGCATGCCGGGCGAACAGGCAGAAGCCCTGCAGCAGCTCTTCGCCGTGCGCAGTCTGCTCTCTGCTTCCGCCCCCGAGAAAGAGGCGCGGGAGCTTCTGGATGAGATTGCCTCCATGGGAGAGCACGCCGCCACCCTGCGTCTCATGGTGCAGGTCTACCTGGGCGAGTTGGCGCGCAATCGCGGCGCGGCGGGCGAAGCACAGAAATATTTTGCCGCTGCTCGGGAGAGCGCCGCCGCAGCACCGTCGACGGCGGTGGGCGCCACCTACCGCGCCATCGCGCAGCTGGAGAGCGGCGACCTTGCCGCGGGCCTGCCCGCCCTCAGCACGGCCATGGCGCAGCTGGGCATGAGCCCCGCCGACCGCCTGTGCCGCCTGCAGGCGCTGCGCTGCCGCGCCGCCGCCGTCATGGAGGCGGACAACGACATCACCGCGGCGCTGGGGCTGCTCCACCGCGCCGAGGGCGCGGCAGATGGTCTGCTGCCCGCCGGACACCCCTTCTGGGCCTGCCTTGCGGAGCAGCGCGGCTGGTTACTCCTGCTGGGGCAGGACGCCGAGAACGCCCTCACGGCCTTCCAACTGGCTCTGGAAAACCCCTGCGAACCCGCCGTTGCCATGCAGGCAATGGAGGGAGCCGGGCGTTGCCTCTTGGCTCTCAACCGCCCCAAGGAAGCGGCGGAGCAGTTTGCCCCCTGCGATGCTCTGCGCAGCAAAGCCGCGCCCGATGATTGTGCTGCCGCCGGGCGCGTCCGTCTCCTGTGGGCGCAATCGCTCGACCACCAAGGGCAGACGGAGAAAGCCTCCGAGCTCTACGCTCAGGCGGCGCAGCTCCTGCAGCAGGCCGGTGAGAGCGAGCGCGCCAACCTCCTCACCGCCCTGCTGGGGCGGGGCTACGCGCTGGTGCAGACGCAGCAATGGACGGAGGCCACTGCCGTCTGGCAGCAGATTCTACCCCTTGTCCAAGAAAAGCCCGACCGCCGCGAGGAAGCCCGCAACATGCTGGCCGAGTGCCGCCGCCACAGCCGCGCCATACCGCTGCCGGAGCCCGCTCCCGAGGATGCCCGCGCTGCCGCCGAGGCGGCTGCGGAGGGCGCTGCTCCCTCCCCGGAGGACGGGGAAGCGGATGACGAAGAAGCTGCCGCTGTCGAAACTCCTTGATTTGAACCTCTTTTCCTCTGTCCCATGGCTACCTACCGCCGCTATCGTCCCGCCCGCAAAAGTTCCGGTCACGCTCTGCCGCTGACGGCTATCGGCCTGACCGCCGCCGCCCTCCTCCTGTGGGGAGCCTACAGCAAGGGACACGACATTCTGACCTTCTTCAAGGGGCAGACCATCATTGTGCCGAGCAACAAGGAGGCCAACGACAATCTGGAAAAATTGCTCGCCGACTTGTCGGGCGACAAGGCCGGCCTGCTGGAGCTGGCCGAGAGCTCCAAACTGCGTCTGGGCTGGATTGAGAACGAGAACACCCGCCGCCAATTCCGCTGGTTCCTCATGTTGCGCCTGGTAGACAAGGGGCAGTGGGAGGAGGCCGTGCGCATCCTGCCCGAGGTGGAGTCGCTTGCCCCGGTGGAGGGGCTCGACCGCCTGGCCGAGGCCGCGCGGCAGCACGGCGACTACGAATTGCAGCTGCGGCTCGATCGCGAGTTGCAGGACAAGCTTATGCTCGCCCCCGAGCAGACCCCCCTCCTGCTGCGCTCCGTGCGCCGCAGCGCCGAGACCTGCATCGCCATGCACCGCAGCGACGAAGCCGTCAAGGCCATCGCCCGCCTCGATGCCCCCGCCATCCTTGCCCGGCTCAAGGATGCCGATCTGGCTGCCGAGGCTGCCGAGTTGCAGATGATGCGCGCCGATGTCTGCGAGGTGAAAGAACCCGTGCTGCAACTCGTCCGCAACATCTTGGAACAGGCCAAGTGGCCGCTCTGCCCCGCGACTTCGCGGCTCATGCTGGAAGAAGTGACCACCACCCTGCGCGACAACAAGAACCTGTCCCCCATCGCTCTGCGCGAGATTGAGGAAAAGTTGCTGCACTGCCGCGATTCCATGCTGGAAAACCCCGACCGCGAGCACCGGCTGCCCACCTGCTACACCCTGCTGGGCGAGCTGCGCTACCGCCTTCAGAACTACGAAGGCTGCTCGCAGGCGCTCTCGCTGGCTGCCGCCTTTGCCGAGGGCTACGGCGAGATGACCAAGGAGATGCAGATTAAGCTGCGTCGCCTGCGCTCGCGCGCCAACGAAGCACGCGGAGCCCTCCCCGAGGCCGTGCAGGACTGCCGCTACCTGCTGGAGCACGACAGCGACCCCGCCGAGCAGCTGCGCTGCCTCTCCCTCATGGCGCAACACGCCGAGGGCGAGGAGAAAATCGAGCTGCTGAACCGCTGCTGGGATGCGCTGAAACAAACACCCGCCCTCGCCGGCAAAGACCCGGAGTTCATGGCGCGCATCGCCAACGAGCTGGCCGCCTACTACACCGAGAAAGAGGACTACCCCAACGGCATCAAATGGGTGAGCGAGTGCACCAACATGCTCATCGCCGCCAACCCCGACCTGACCGACGGTGTGGCGCTCGCGGCGCGCTACCGCCTCGCCATGCTCAACCGCAAGGCCAAGAACGATGCCACCGCCTGCCGCCAGTTCCGCGAAATCGTGCGCGACATCGAGCAGCTGTCCGAAGAGGATCGCGCCAAGCTCGACGGCGTGGATGCCAAGCTCTACAAGAACGCCGTGCGCGAGGTCTCGCGCAGCTACCTCCTCATGGGCGACAAAGATTTGGCTAAGCTGTGGATCCGCAAGATTCGCGAGAGCCTGCCCGACAAGGTTCGCTGAGCGCGTGCTTTCCCGAATGCCTGCCGCCATGAGTTCGCTGCAACGCAAGAGCCTCATCGCCACCGCGGCCATCTTCTGCTGCCGCTTCACCGGGCTGCTGCGCGAGATTGTCTACACCTCGCTCTTCGGCGCTACGGGAGCCCTCGATGCCTTCCTCACCGCCTTTCGCGTGCCCAACATGCTGCGCGACATGTTCGCGGAGGGAGCCCTCTCGCAGAGCTTCACCAGCGTCATGAGCAAAACCGAGCAGCAGAGCGGTCGCGCAGCCGCCTGGGCGCTCGCCCACCGCATCGTCTCCCAGCTCTGCTCACTCATGCTGGTGATTGTGGCGGCAGGCGTGCTGCTCGCGGGCGTCTTTATGCAGGCGCTCTACCCCGAGCGCGCGCGGCTCGTGCTGCAAAGCCCGGAGGGCGCCCCCGTCGCCGCGCAGGTCTACGCCACCTATGAGGGGCTGCGCGAGGACGCAGACGGGCTGCCGGAAGCCCGCTTCACTGCCGAGGCCACGCTGGCAGGGCTCAGCCCCCAAAGCTGCGTGCGCGTCAGCGAGCTGCGCAAGCTCAGCGTCGGCACCCGACTGCCGCTGGGGCAGCCGAGCGGCGCACAGCCCGCCCTGCGCATCGAAGCGCGCAGCTACATGGCGCTCGCCACCGACCTCTGCCGCATCATCTGGCCCTTCATCCTCTTTGCCTCCGTCTCCGCGCTGTGCATGGGCGCGCTCAACGTCTTCGGCATCTTCGGGCTGCCCAATCTGGCCAGCGCCGCCTTCAACCTCACCACCATCGGCCTCGGCTGCCTCCTCGGCTGGTGCATCGACCCCGGCTTCGGCGCGGACGCCCTCTACGGCTTCGCCATCGCCGTCGTCTGCGGCGGCGCGGCACAAATCGCCGTCCAACTCCCCAAACTGCGCCGCGAGGGCTACCGCCCGCACTGGGACATCGGCCTTCGGTGGCAGGGCAGGTGGTGGCACTTCACCGACCCCCTCGCCCGCAAGGTCTGGTACCTCATGCTCCCCGGCGTCATCGCCGCCGGCATCACGCAGACCAACATCTTCATCAACACCGCCTTTGCCCTCTACCTGCCCGCCGGCAGCGTCACCGCCCTCTCCGGCGCCTTCCACCTCTGGCAACTCCCCGTCGCCCTCTTCGGCGTGGCGGTGGGCATGGTCGTGCTGCCCTCCGTCTCGCGCATGACCCTCACGCGCGGCAACAACGCCATCGCCGAGCACCTCGCCCGCGCGCTGCGCTTCGTCGCCCTCTTCGCCGTCCCCTCCGCCGTCTTTCTGCTCTGCTGGGGCGTCCCCATCGTCAGCGTCTTCTTCCAGCGCGGGCGCTTCGATGCCGAAGCCTCGCAGCTCATGGGCAGCGTGCTCTCCACCTATGCCATCGGTCTGCTGGGCTACGCCGGCATGAAGGTGCTGCAACCCGTCTTTCTCGCCCTCGAAAAACCCTGGGCACCCGCCCTCCTCGCCCTCGTGGCTTGCGGCATCTCCGTGGGGCTCAACTACGTCTTTGTCATCCTCTGGGGCATGCCCGCTTCCTACCTCGCCCTCACCACCTCCGTCATCACCAGCCTCAACTTCCTCTTCTACTTCTTCTACCTGAGGCACCTGCTGGGCAGCATGGCCTGCCGCATTCTCATCCCGGGGCTGCTGCGCATCCTCGTTGCCGGGGCGCTGCTGGCCGGCGGCTGCCTGAGCGCGGGGATCTTCATCCGCGTGCAGGATTGGCTGGCCTGGAGCTTCGCCGCTCGCTTCGGCTCCCTGGCGCTCGGCGGTACGGCGGCGGGGCTGCTGTATTTAGCTGCCTGCTGGCTGCTGCGCGTGCCCGAGCTGCGCGAGCTCGCCGCCGGACTGCGTCGCCGCCGGAGCTGAGCGCCTCAGACGCGGTAGCCGAGCAACTGCCCCACACGCGAATTGCCCAGCAGCTTGCACAAGCCTAAGCCCAGCAGAAGAAAGAGCAGGGTGATGCCGATCCGACAACACAGCGGAACAAGGACACCCTCATGAAAGGGAGGGAAAACGGCGTTGAGGAAGCGATGCACATCTGCGCGCTCCAGCCAGGTGTGGCTGCACATCAGGATGAGGGTTCCCCGGCTGAGGGTGCGCATGGTCACGGTTTCTGAGAACGGGCAGGCTTGCGCCACCAGCAGGACTCCCGCTATGCCCAGGCAGGCCATTCCATAGCAGAAGAGGATGTTGACATGGAGCGGCAAGGTGTGGCCGAAGAGTTGACCCACAACGCTGTAGTAGCCCAGACCGGGGGCAAGCAGTGTCACAGTGAGTAAACTGCACCCGGCAAGCAGAGCTGTGGTGCGCGGCATCCTACCGAGACGCGAGATGAGGTCGAACTTCGCAGAACCTTGGCGCATCAGCATGCCGACTGCGTAGTAGGGAAAGGCGGCAAGCGCCGCACCGAAGAACAAGCAGCGCAGATCCCTCATGTAAAGGAAGGTGATGGGATAGAGCAGCAGCAGCGCGGGGAGAGCGCTGCGGCGGGAGGATAATTCCCCCAGTAAACGGGACCAAGTCAGCGCAAAGCAAAACCAAACGACCCCACAGGGGAAATCCAAGCTCCCCGCAAAGATGGCATGCAGTGTCTTCAGAAGGATGCTCCATGCAGCGTTGGCACAGGCAAGGGGATCTCCTGCGCCGATCCGGAGGGCATCTCCGATGAGGTAGATGCCTATCCACACCAGTGAAGGCAACAGCAGAAATTTCCAACATTTGACAACCTGAGCCGCCCCTCCGACACTCCGGTGCAAATAACCACTGATCCAAAAGAAAAGCGGCATATGAAAGTGGTAAATCCAACTGCGCACATACGAGAGTCCGAAAACATGCGGATATAAGTGTCCCAAGATCACCAGGCTGATAGCGATCACCTTGGCTGTATCGAGGAGGGGAATGCGCGTGCGCTGCTGAGGGCGGGGTGGGAACATGGAGCTGCCGTGTGGCAGCAGTGTAAGGTTTCCCCATGCTGTAGTCAAGCGAATAACTGTTACAGCTTGATGACGGGGTATCCGGCTATTCTGCTGACAGAAAAGACGGCGCATGCCATGTTTAGCCAACCTACTGATATTGCTCCACCGGAGCTGCTACAGCATGGGGAATGCTGTAGTCAAGCAGAGACGCAAGCGCGGGTTGTTACGAAAAAGGCTCGCGCTTGTGCACCTCGGGCGGGGTACGGTGGCGGTGGAAGGAGCGCGAGGTGTGCACCACGAAGCACATGAAGAGCGTGACCATCAGCAGCCACAGCATGGGCAACAGCGCACCCGGCTCCCCGCGCAGGAGATTCTGCACCTCCGGGCAGAGCTCCACAAAGAGATTTTTGTACACCCAGGAGCCGAAAATGAGCAACAGGATGCTCGGGGTGATGTAGTTGACCACAAAGCCGAGCGCGCGCGGCAGGGGTATGAGCGCCCCGCGCCCCAGCTCGCGCAGCCCGTTCCCCGTGCCCCACACCAAGCGGAAGAGGATGAGGTAGAAGCCCGAGATGATGAAGAGCAGCAGGTTACCCGCCCAAAAATCCAGCGTGCTCAGCGCCTGCAAATCCTCCGTGTACCACGACACCAGCCCCGAGCCCACCCCGAGAATGAGCGCCACCAGCACCAGACTTTGCGGGCGGCTCATGTGCCAAAACTCGCGCATGAAGGCGATGGAGGGTTGCACGATGGAGATGGAGCTCGTGACCGCCGCCAGCGAGAGCAGACCGAAGAACAGCGTGCCGAACAGCCGCCCGCCGGGCATGCCCGCAAAGACCTGCGGCAGCACGTTGAAGCCCAGGCCGAAGGTGCTGG
>JBJEVK010000101.1:0-10004 GCA_051884295.1 Akkermansia sp. | reverse complement strand
TGATTTGGCTCTCTGAGCCCCATTCCTCCCACCAGCGGATTTGAAACAGACCCCATCGTATTGCGCATAGTAAAATATTCCTTGACAATCTTTGCCCTCTCCCTTAATCTGAATGTGCTTAAGATACATCATGGGCATGGTAGAGTTTCGGCTCTCCATGCTCAATCTTTTTTTGTACCTGTCTGCCTCCTTTTTGCTCTTGTTAGGTTGTACTCGCGGCTTCACTCCACAAAAATAGACGAAGAGCCTGAAGAGGCGATGAACGGCCATCATCAACCTTGGCCAAGCTTGATGTCGTGGGGTCAAATCTCCGTACGGAGCGTGCCCCCGAGCGTTTGCGGCAGGTCGGGGTAACATGCGGCAGCCCCCGGCGCAGTCCGAGAGCCTGCGCAGTTGCAATTTAGGTCTTGATTCAGCGGGTTCTTTTGTGGCAAAATCGCCTGCGGATGGGCACAACAGCCCCCCTCTCTCATTCATGAAGCGAACGCTCTTATTCCTCCTGCTGGCGGGAATGGTGTCGGCGGCTCCGGCTGCCAACAAAGCCGCCGCGCCGAAAAAAGAATCTGCCAAAGCGAACAGAACAGCAGCCTTGCAAAGCAGCAACGGCATCTTCTCACTGCACGAAGCCGCCGCTGCGGGCGATACAGACGTGATTGCTGCGCGCTTGGCCGAGGGCTACGATGTCAACGAGCTCGACGAGCAGGGCAACACCCCCCTCCTGCTTGCGGCGGCGGCCGGGCATCGCGCCGCCGTCAAGGCTCTGCTGGCCGGGGGAGCGGATGTATGCCGCCCCGACAAGTCCGGCAAGACCCCCATGGACCTGGCCACGAAAAGCGGCGTGAAAAAAGTGCTCGCCGGGGCTCTCGAGAAGAGACGAGTGGAAATCGAGCTCTCTGCCAAGATTGAAGCCGGGAACGCCGCCGCTGTGAAAGAAGCCCTCGCGGCGGGAGTGAACCCCGAAGCTTTCGCCGCCGACCCCGCCAAGGGAAACCTGCTGGCGCTGGCCGTGAGCTGCAAAAAGCCCGACATCGCGAAGATGCTGCTCGCCGCCGGAGCCAAGGCGCAGACGGTGCTTCCCGACGGGCGCGGCATGCTGCATGTGGCGGTGGATGCCGGAGCGGCTGAGCTGATTCCCTTGCTGCTCAAGGCCGGCGCCGATCCCATGCACCAAGTGAAGAACGGCGCTACCGCCCTGCACAATGCCGCCTGGACCTCGCGCGTGGACTGCGTGCGTGCCCTGCTGCCCGCCTACAAGAGCTGCGGCTTTTGCCCCGAGGGCAAGAACCAGCCCAGCCCGCTGGCCATGGCCTCGGCGCGCGGTGCGGCGCTGCAGATGGCGTTTATAGACGGCGGAGCCGACCCGAACAAGGTGGCTCTCAAGGAGGGCGAAACCTTCCTCTTCCTCTGCGTGCAGCGCAACGCCTCGCCCGAAGTCATTAAGGCCCTGCTGGCGCGCGGCGGCGACCCCACCATCAAGGCCGCCAATGGCAAATGCGCGCTCGATGTAGCCGGTCCCGCGCTGCGCCCACTCCTGAACAAGTAAACCCCTCTCCCCCTACTACACACGTGATGAAACCCCTGATGCTGAGTTTAGCCCTGGCGCTGCTGGTTGCGGCGCCTTCTGAGTTGCGCGCCGAGGTGCCCGCAGGCACCGATGTCAGCACCCTCAACGCTGCCGGAAATCGCGAGCAACACTACCGCCACCGCGTGATGCGCGCCTACCGCCCGCTGGAGTATATCAACAAGCGCCTGAAAGTCAGCAACTATTCGCGCTACGAAAACCCCACGGGGATTTGGTTCACCGCCGGCGAGACAGCGCGCATCAAGCTCAAGGCCGCCGCCCCGGTGGAGGCCTACCTCAAAAATTTTGCCAAGGACGGCAAGGAAACGACCTTTGTACTGCAACCGGGCAACAACAGCCTGCGCATGGAGCACGACGGCTTGCTCTACATCAATTACCGCGCCGACGACCCCGCCGCCGCCCCGCCCATCGAGCTGGACATTGCGGGCGGCAAGGTCAACGGCGTGTTCACCCGCCACGATGACAACAACACCTGGAAAACCCTGGTGGCCAAGGCTGTAGCGCCCAACCTCGACTGCGTGGGCGAGCGCTGCCAGCTGCTGCTGGACATGGACAATGTTCGCGAGTTTGTGCCCGAGGACGGCGTGAGCATGCTGCGCAACTACGACAGCATCATCGAAATCCAGCAGAAAGACATCCTGGGCTGGGATCAATACAAGCTGCACCCCGGCAACCACATCATGGGGCGCGTGATGTACGACCGCTTCATGCACGCCGACGGGCTGGGCGCCGCCTTTGTCAACAAGCATATGGGGCCCATCATCAATCCCGAGACCATGCTGCGGCAGAGCTGGCCCATCGCCCATGAGTTCGGCCACGTCAACCAGACCCGCCCCGTGATGATGTGGACGGGCATGACGGAAGTGACCAACAACATCTTCTCGGCCTTGGCGCAGTTCAAGCTCAGCCCCTCTTTCCTGCGCTTGGAGCACGAGAAAGGGCGCACGCCGGATGGCTACGCGCTGCGCGGCGGCCGCTACGATAGCTACGTGAACAGCGCCATCGTCCGCAAGCAGATGTGGCAGTTCCAAGCCGGCCCCGACGATGGCAACCGCCCGGTGGACGGCAGCAAACCCGGGGATCCTTTTGTGATTTGCATTCCCTACTGGCAGCTCTACCTCTACCTGACGGCCGCGCGCGGCAACGACATGTTCTACCCGGATGTGTTTGAGATGGCTCGCAATACCGATGCGACGAACATGACCATGGGTGAGCTCCGTACCCTCTTCTACGTCAACGCCTGCAAAGCCGCCAAACTGGATCTGACGGACTTCTTTGTGGCGACGAAGATGCTGACCCCCATGAACCGCATGGTGGGCGACTACAGCAGCACCTATGTCACCGTCACACCGCAGATGATTAAGGATGCCATGAGCACGGTCAAAGCCGAGCACTACCCCAAGCCCGACAGCAAGGTGATCTACTACATCAACGGCAACAACTACAACATCTACCGCAGCAAAGCCAAGCTGGTGCCCTCGCCCGACTTCAAGCCCGTGCTCCGCGACAAGCGCTTCGTGGTTCCGGCGGGAACCTGGAAGAACGCCGTGGCCTTTGAGGTCTATGCCGGCAAGCAGCTCGTGCGCGTCTGCCTGCTGGGGCTGGATCATGAGGACAACGAGAGCACCACCGTCATCGTGCCCGATGAAGCCGACAGCGTGAAAGCCGTGCAGTGGGACGGCAAGCGCGAAACCATCTGGAAGAAGTAACGCCCTACAAGCGCGCCCCGCGCCGCGTTCGCAGCGCAGCGCGGGCGTTCTTTTTGCCTTGCTGCCTCACTTTGCGCTTGCAGCGCGGGGCTGCATCGGTATCATAGGGGCGGTTGCGTGGGCATTGACGGTTCTGATCCGCGCCCCGCACCCACTTTCACTTACAGAATACAGCGGCTGCCGCGGATGCGCAGCAAAGACTCTCACAGGTCTGCCCCGCGCGCTGCCGCCACACACATGATTAACCGTTATGGCTGAACATTACACACAGGGACGGCAGGGACAGGGCTCCCGCCGCCGCCGCAATAACAATCGCGGCAATGCTGCCCGCCGTCGTCGAATGCCCCGTCCTGAGTCCGCACCCGTTTCCAAACCGTCGCTCGTGAAGCGCATCCTGCGCTTTTTCGGCATCGGTAAGGTCAAGGAAGCTCCCGAAGTAAGCGACAAACGCAAGGCTCCCAAGAGCAATGTGCGCGTGGCCAAGGGGCGCACCAACAACCGCGGCGGGAATCCCGCTGCTGCCCGCAAAGGACGCCGCGCGACCTCTACACCGCCCACGCGCAACGCCCGCCTCTACGTCGGCAATCTGTCCTACGAAGCGACGGAATCCGAGCTTGAGGATCTGTTCAAGGGCTTTGGTCATGTGCGCAGTGTCGAGGTGATTTACAACTCCCGCACCTACAAGAGCAAGGGCTATGCCTTTGTGGAGATGGTGAATCTGGCCGATGCACGGCGTGCCGCCGAGGTGCTGCACGGGCAGCCTTTCATGGGTCGCGAGCTCATGGTGAGCGCTGCCAGCGAGAAGGCCGAGCGCAGCGAGGAGCCTGCGGAGTCGCCCGCCGAGACGGCGGATACTCCCGCCGAGGGTGAGACGCAGGAGAGCTGAGCCCCCGGTCAGAACAACTGATGGGGCGGCAGGTTTCTGCCGCCCCCTTTCGTTCGAAAAACCATGTATATTCGCGAGCAACTGAATGAAATTCGCGCCGGCATTGCAGCGGCAGCAGCGCGTGCGGGACGCCCCGCCGAGTCGGTGCGGCTGTTGGCGGTGAGCAAGACCTTCCCCGTCGGGGACATCATGCAGGCCTATGAGGACGGCCAGCGTTTGTTTGGCGAGAATCGCCTGCAGGAGGCTCTGGAGAAGATGCCGCAGATGCCGCCGGATTGCGAGTGGCACCTCATCGGCCCGCTGCAGCGCAACAAGGTGCGCAAGGCGCTGGAGAGCGGCATCTCCCTGCTGCAGGCGGTGGATTCCCTCAAGGCGGCGGCGGCGGTGTCGCGCGTGGCGTGCGAGCTCGGCAAAACCATGCCGGTGCTGTTGGAGGTCAACATCGACGGCGAGGCGAGCAAGCACGGCTTCACCCCCGACGAGCTGCGCGAACAGTGGGCGGAGCTCGTGGCGCTGCCGGCGCTGGAGATTCGCGGGCTTATGTGCATCCCCGCACCGACGGAGGAGGCCGAGGGCTCGCGTCCCGCCTTTGCCGCCTTGCGAGCGCTGGCGCAGGAGCTGCGGGAGCACGGTCCCCTGCCGCTGCCCGAGCTCTCGATGGGGATGAGCCACGATTACGCCGTGGCGGTTGAGGAGGGGGCGACCATAGTACGTGTCGGCTCGGCGATTTTCGGAAGGCGCGGGCGGTGATTATCGGCGGGTGTCCCCCGCTCCGTCAGCAGCCTGCCGGGGGCTCAGAAGGAGCACCCGGCTCCGAGCAGGAACGAGTGCCCCAAGTAGTTGTTACCCGCGATGTGATCCAGATACATTTGGCTGAGCTCGTAGCCGAGACGCAGCATCAGAAACTCGTTGAATTGGTAGCGGAATCCTGCACCGAAGGCATAGGTGATACCAATGCTATTGTCCTTGTGCTCCTGCCCATGGCCACTTATCTCCACCTTGGCGACGGCAAGACCGGCCTTGACGCCGCAAAAAAACATGGTTCTGTCCGTGATGGCCAGATTGAGATCATAACCCGCCGTGATGGGGAGAATGGTCAGTTCAATATCGTAGGGGGGAGTGTAGCCCGGCACGCGCCAGTTGGATAAGTCTCCTGCCTTGGTGCAGGTCTCCGTGCCCTTTTGCATGGAGAGGTTGACATTGAACATGTGCCGCACGCGGTCATGGTCGTTGTCATAGAGGTTGTAGCTCATGCGGCATCCATAGATATCAGGGTGCTCGCGCTCTCCGGCGATGGTGTAAACGGCGTCTACCCCAAGGTAGGAGGCAGAATCGTGTTCAGAATAGCGCCGAGTGTCGTAGGAAACGGATGGGGTGGCGGGAGCTCCCGAGCGCGGGGCTGCCGAAGCCCCGGTTGTCAGGAGGGCAAGAATGGCGACAATGGCGCAGCGTTTGTTCATATCCGGGCGCATCTTAGGACAATACCCCGCAAAAGGCAAGCCTTAAACAGACCCTCGGGTTGCGCAACAGCAGCGACCGACCGGGGCATACCCCGATCGGTCGCGGAAAGCAAAGTTGCTTACGCTGTCTCAGAAGACACAGCTGACACCGAGGATGATGGAGTGCCCGGTGTAGATGTTCTCAGCATCGGTTTTATCTTCCAGATAAATCTTGCCGAACTCATAGCCGAGCTTCAGCATGACGGCGTCGCTGGCCTGATACTTGAGGCCGGCGCCCACGGAGAAGGTGAAACCGCTGCAGTCATCCTTATCCTCGTCGCCGGTCTCTTTGACCTTGAATTTCGTCTGGGCGAGCGTGTAGCCCGCCTTACCACCCATGTAGAACAGGGTCTTGTCCGTGATTTCGAGGTTCAGGTCGTAGCCAAAGGTGATGGGCAGGAACTTGAGATCGACATCAATATTGTAGCCCTCATACATGGTGTCATCCGAGCCGATTTGGGGGGTGACATTGAGGCTGAACTGGTGGCGAACGGAATCTTCGCCGCTGCTGTAGAGGTTGAAGCTCAGGCGAACACCGTAGACATCGGGAGCCTCGCTGTCGCCGGCGATGGTGTACACGGCGTCGAGTCCGTAGTGCGGCTGCATGTCGTAGGGAGTCAGAGCGCCGGGCTGGGGAGAGGGCAGGACATAGGGCGCGGCCGAAGCAACACCGGACAGAGCTGCCATGAGAGAAGCAATGGTAAGGAGCTTTTTCATAGACGATTTCTCTTTAGCACAGGAAACAGAAAATGGCAAGCTATTTTCATCATTCAGTGGCAGAAAAACTACACCCCCTTGCGCGTGTCCCACAGCAGCAGGTGCAGGCGCTCCCCCAGCCGTACGCCGTGACGCAGGCACATCTGCGCGATGGCGGGGCGCAGCTGCTCCAAGGCGGCGCGGCTGTCGGCGCAGGGCATGAGCAGCAGGCGCTCCCTCGGCAGACCAAGGGCGGCGACGGCAGGCCAATCCTCCTCGCCGCGCACGACGAGCTTGAACCATGCATTCGGGAGCTCGGCAAAAGCCGCCAGCACCTCGGGACGCAGTGCCTGAACCGCCGTATTGCCCGCATGCGCCAGCTTGGGGGAGACATTCCATTGCGTGATGCGCGCCCGCAGCACCGCCGAAGGAAGCAGCGTGCCGTTGGTCTCGACCTCGACGGGCAGCTCGGGGAGAAGCTGCGCCAGCAGCTCGCCCAGTTCGTCCTGCTGCAGCAGGGGCTCGCCCCCGGTGATGACCAGACGCGGTGGGCGGAGCGCGGCGATGCGCGGCGCCAACTCGGCGGGTGTCAGCCGGAGCCCTGCTCCCCAGGAATACTTGGTGTCGCACCAGCGGCAGGCGAGGTTGCAGCCCGCCAAACGCAGAAAGACGGCGGGGCTGCCGCAGCTGATCCCCTCGCCCTGCAACGAATAAAATAGCTCGGGGGCATTGTTCAGGCGTGCGATGTGCATGGCGATGTGCTACAATAAGCGGACATGAGCATTCATACCAAAGCAAGCCCCGACGGTCAACCCGAAAGTGCTGCCCCGCGCCGCATCCTCTTCGTGTGCCTCGGAAACATCTGCCGTTCGCCGGCGGCGGAGATTATTTTCAACGCGGTGCTGGAGGCGCGCGGGCAACAGGGGGCGTTTTCCGTGGATTCCTGCGGCATGGGCTCCTGGCATGTGGGGCAGAAGCCCGATGCGCGCATGCTGGCGGCCTTGCAGCGCCACGGCTACAGCTGGGGCGGACACCGCGCGCGGCAGTTCCGCCGCGCCGACTTTGCGGATTTCGACCTCATCATCCCGCAGGACGAGAGTAACCGCGAGGATATTCTCGCCCTGGCCCGCAGCGCGGAGGAACGTGGGCGCGTGCAGCCCATGAGCCGCTGGTTCCCGCCTGCCTGCCGCTTCACCGAGGTGCCCGACCCCTACTGGGACGGCGAGCGCGGTTTTGACGTGGTGGTGGATCTGCTGGAGGCGGCCTGCACTCACCTGGCCGAGGAGCTGCTGGGCTGAGCTTGAGCGCTACCCCGGAGCATCAAAACGCCGCCCGACGCAGAGTCGGGCGGCGTTGCTGTTGCAAAGAGCTGCGGAGCGCGGTTTACAGGAGGGTGAACGCGATGTTCAGACCCGCCGTGACGATGGAAACCATGCTCATGAGCTTGATGAGAATGTTGAGCGAGGGGCCCGAGGTGTCCTTGAAGGGATCGCCCACGGTATCGCCCACCACGGAAGCATCGTGGATGGCCGTGTGCTTGCCGCAGAAGGGCGCGTCGCCCGTCTCGATGTACTTCTTGGCGTTGTCCCAAGCGCCGCCCGAGTTGGCCATGAAGATGGCCAGCACAAAACCGCCCGCCAGACCGCCGGCCAGCAGGCCGAACACGCCGGCAACGCCCATGACGAGCCCCGTGGCGATGGGCACGATGACCGCAATCATCGAGGGCACAATCATCTCGCGCTGAGCGCCCTGGGTGGAGATGCCCACGCAGCGGGCGTAGTCCGCCTTCTTCTTGCCCTCCAGCACATCCTGGTCGGAGAGCTGGCGGCGCACTTCCTCCACCATGCTCTTGGCGGCGCGACCCACGGCATTCATCGTGAGACCGCAGAAGAGGAAGGAAAGCATGGCGCCGATGAAGATGCCCAGCAACACCTTCGGGTTCATGAGCGTGACATCGAACTTGGCCATGAACTGCGCGATGTTCAGATTCACGATGTCAGCGGGGTTGATGGTGACATCGCTGAAGACGCTCATCTTAAACTCGCCGAAGTTTTTGGCAGCAATCTTGAGCTCCTCGATGTAGGAGGCGAGCAGCGCCAGCGCCGTCAGCGCCGCGGAGCCGATGGCAAAGCCCTTGCCGGTGGCGGCGGTGGTGTTGCCCAGCGCGTCGAGCGCATCGGTGCGGGAGCGCACGTCCTCACCCAGACCGCTCATCTCGGCGTTGCCGCCGGCGTTGTCGGAGATGGGGCCGTAGGCATCCGTGGCCAGGGTGAGCCCCAGGGTGGAGAGCATACCCACGGCGGCAATGCCGATGCCGTAGAGCCCCATGCTCATGTTCTCACCCGTGAAGGTGAGCGACTGAGCGGCGCAGAGGTAGGCGCCGATGGTGCCGATGACGATGAAGATGACCGGCCAGCAGGTCGAAATCATGCCCACGCCGATGCCCGAGATAATCACCGTAGCGGGGCCGGTGGTGGCGTTCTCCGCGATGAACTTCACGGGCTTGAATTCAAAAGAGGTGTAGTACTCTGTCACCTTGCCGATGGCGATACCCACCAGCAGACCGATGACGATGGAGCCCCAAAGCCCCCAAGCGTTGTCAATGCCCAACAGGTTGAGCACAATGGCCGAAAAAACGGCGATGAGCACGCTGGAGAAGTTGACGCCGTTGTTGAGCGCTGCCATGAGCTGGCTCTGGCTGGCACTCTCCTTGGTGCGCACCACAAACATGCCCAGCACGGAGAGCAGGGTGCCCACGGCGCCGATAATCATGGGCGCCATGACCAGTTGCAGACCCTGCGCGTAGCTCCAGCCCGCGCCGGCAGCGGCGGCGGCGCCCAGAGCGGCAGAGGCGAGAATGGAACCCGCGTAGGACTCGTAGAGGTCGGCGCCCATGCCGGCCACATCGCCCACGTTGTCGCCCACGTTGTCGGCGATGGTGGCGGGGTTGCGGGGATCATCCTCGTTGAAGTGGTACTCGGTCTTGCCGACGAGGTCGGCGCCCACATCAGCAGCCTTGGTGTAGATGCCGCCGCCCACGCGGGCGAAGAGCGCCTGCAGCGAGGCACCCATGCCGAAGGTCAGCATGATGGTGGTGATTTGCACCAGCTTATCAATGCCCTCGGCGCTCACCAGGAAGGAGCAGTTGTCAAGAATGAGGTACCAGCCCGCGATATCGAGCAGACCGAAGCCCACCACCGTCAGGCCCAGCACGGCGCCGGAGCGGAAGGCAAGCTGCAGACCCTTGTTGAGGCCGTTTTCCTTGTCACGGCAGGCATTAGCCACGCGACCGGAGGCATAGGTGGCTGTCTTCATGCCGATGAACCCTGCCAAACCGGAGAAGAAACCGCCGGTGAGGAAGGCGACAGGCACAATCTTGTTCTGCATGCCGTAGAAGGCCATCACCGCAAAGATGATGGCGATGAGCACGAAGAAGATGCTCACAACCTTGTACTGTTGCTTGAGATAGGCCATGGCGCCTTCGCGCACATAGCCCGCGATCTCCTTCATTCGATCCGTCCCCTCATCGGCCTTCTTCATAGCGAAGAAGAACTTGGCAGCCATGAAGAGGGCCACCAGCGAGGCGAATGGGACAATCCAGAATAATATCTCGGGAGTCATGTCTGTTCGAT
>JBJEVK010000100.1:0-41579 GCA_051884295.1 Akkermansia sp. | reverse complement strand
AGCCCGGCGCTGCGCCCCAAGGGGTAGGCGTGCACGCCGGCCCTCCGTTCCGCTGAGAGCCCGAAAAACTTGCCGTTCCGCTGCACGCAGCACTCCCGATGCGGGGGATTCAGACCAGACAGTCGCCGCAGGAGGTGTCTGCCGACTTTGCCGGATCCGGGCGGCGGGGGCGTTTGGGGCTGCGGCGTGCTCAGGGTTTCGGCGCAGCGGGCTCCGTCAGGGGGAAGTCGCCGCGCTCCATGCGGCGGTAGGCTTCGTTCCAGGGCAGGCCGTTGACGTAGAGCTGCTTGATGAGCGGCTTGCCGACGGGGCGCAGGATGAGCTCCGCGCTCACGCGCAGTTGCTTGCGGGGAAAGTCTTCCTTCGGATGGCTTTTTTCCCAGGCGCAGAGAAGGTCGGCATACTGCTCATCGACGTAGAATCGGAGCGAATCCGACACCCTCACGCGGAAGGTAAGGGTGCAGGGACCCTTTTTTGGGTGTTGCAGGGTGCCCTGTTCCGGGGCAGCGTTGCGGGAGATGAGGGAACAATACCCGCTCAGGCGCAGCTCACCCTCGCCGGGGCGGTCGGCGCGGCTGTTCGCTTTTTCCACGCGGGCGAGTTGCAGCCGCCCGTCGTTGTCGCCTCGGTAGAAGAGTGCTACCGTGGCGCCGTCCCATTCCGAACGGATTTGCTCGGCGTCTTCGGACGGCTCGGGGCGCAGGCTACGCAGATTGGGGGTGAATTCGGCCGCGAAGTCCGGTCTGAAGGTGATGCTGCTGCCGATGATGGGGCTGTCGAGGGGGAGTTCGCGACCGAGGAGGTCGATGTGCTCGTAGTGACCGCGCAGGAGGTCGCGGGGGTCGAAGGGGTCGCAGTCGGCGAGGACGGTGGGGGCGGTGTCGCGCTCGTGGGCTCGGGCGGCGTATTGGCTGCCGAGCCAGGCGGTCTGGGCGGCGATGATGAGCAGGAGGAGAAGAAGCCGTGTTTTCATGCTGCGGTGCGGGTCGTTAGTCGTTCAGGTGGCGCAGGAGTTTCTGCCGCTGGTGCCGGATGAGGTAGCCGCAGCCGAGCAGGATGAGCCCCATGAGGATGAAGCCCACCCCGGTGGTGGTGAGCGAGCCGAGGAAGTCGTCCATCATGATGAGGGCGGCGAGGAGGATGATGAGGCTGCCGAGGTTGATGCAGCCGAGGCGCCGTGCCCGACCGCCCGTGAGCATCCAGAGCACCCCGTAGGCAAAGTAGCAGCCGAGTCGCAGCCATTTGAAGAGCTCGTTGTCAGGCTCGCTGAACCCTAGGCAGACGGTCGTCAGCAGCAGGGTGCCGAGCGCGAGGGTTGCCCAGTGCGCCCACGCGAAGCTGCGCGGCTTGAGTAGGGCGAGCAGCAGGCAGCCGCCGAGCACCCAGGCGTAGCTTCCCTCCGGGAAGACTTCATGCGGGATGATGGCCAGAGTGGAGGCGAAGCCGCCGAAGAAGAGCAGCGCGGGGATGCGGAGCCAGGCGTAGTGGCGGTAGAAGCCGGTGGCGCTGCGGGCATGCTCGGCGAGGATGCCGATGGCGAGGGGAGCGAGGAGCCAGAGGCCGCCCATGTAGGTCTCCGCGCGGATCCCCAGCCCCAGCGGGGATTCCGCAGGCGGGGTGAAGAGGATGAACCCGAGCAGGGTGGGGGTGGCGACGGCGGCGGCGAGCGCGAGCAGGCGCTGGCAGCAGAGGAAGGGGACGAGGATGAGCCCGGCCCAGAGGACGAAGAGCCCCTCCACCGGGGGGGATTGCAGCTGGAAGATTTGGGCGTAGAGGGCAACATCGGCCACCCACATGCCGCTGCCGAGGAAGCCGAGCATTTCGCTGAGCACGGGTTGCTTGGCGCGGGTGGCGAGGGCGGCGCCCCAGAAGCCGAGCAGCAGGGCCATGCCGGTGATCATTTTGGCGAGGTCGGGGATGCTATCCCAGTTGGCGGCAATCAGGCTGATGATGCCGCAGAGGATGAGCCCGCCGGCGAGGAAGAGCAGGCAGAGGTGGAGCCACTTGTGCAGCCGTTGGCGCCGGTGGAAGAGGTGCTCGGCGATGGCGGCGGCCTGCTCGGGGCGGATGAGCCCGGCCTGCTCCAGCTCGCGGATGTCGTTGCGGTTCATCATGCTGCCATTGTGGCACGATGCGCGCGCGAGTCAAGCGCAAAAGGCACCGCTTGACAGCGCGGGGGCGGGCGGCTACAATGGGCGCGCGTATGGCGGAGGAGAATGCTGTGAACTTGAAGGGGGATGCTGCCCCGCAGAACCGGGAGACGGTGGTGATGCCGCAGGCTCCCGGGGTGGAGAAGAGCCTGTTGTCCATGATGACGATTGACCCTGTGAACATTGTGTCGCAGTGTATCACGGAGGGGATGACGGGGGATTATTTCTATGTCCCGGCGCACCGCATTCTTTGGGAACTGTTCCGCGCGCGCTATGACAAGGGCTTGCCGCTGGATGCGACCTCGGTGGCGCAGGAGCTGGCCGACCACAATCGCTTGGAGGCGGTGGGCGGTCACGCGGGGCTGATGGATATTTTTTCTTTTGCGACGACGACGGCGCTGTTCCGCATGCACTTCGACACCCTGCGCGAGAAGTATGTGCGCCGCGCGGTGATTCTGACGGCGAACAAGGCGGAATCGGCGGCGTTTTCCGGGGAGATGGAGGTGGAGGCGCTGCTGGACCAGACGGAGCAGGAGGTGTTGGGCATCCGCGCGAGCGCGGAGCGGGGGGAGGAGTGGAGCCTGGCGCGCGATATCGATAGCGCGGTGTCGAACCTGGAGCGCATGATGAGCAGCAAGGGGGAGATTTTGGGGCTCTCGACGGGTTATCCCCGCTTGGACAAGATGATCAACGGGCTGAAGGGCGGGGAGCTGTTTGTGATTGCGGCGCGTCCGTCGATGGGTAAGACCTCGTTTCTGCTGAACATCATGGAACACTTGGCGCTGGATGCGCAGGGGGAGGGGAAGCCGAAGAAGGCGGTGCTGGTTTTCTCCTGCGAAATGCCCAGCGTGCAGTTGGTGGAGCGCTTGCTCTACGCGCGCAGCGGGGTGAGCAAGCAGTCGCTGCTCGCCAATCAGGGGCGCTTGGACAAGGAGCAGATGAAGCGGCTGAAGTACGCCATCACGGAGCTCAAGGGCAGCAAGCTGGTGATTGATGACACGGCGGGGATTTCGATTGCGGAGTTGCGGGCCAAGGCGCGCCGCGTGCTGCGCGATCACCCGGATTTGTGCTGCATCGGCATTGACTACCTGCAACTGATGCGCTCGCACACGAAGCAGGCGCAAAACAGCCGCGAACGCGAGATTGCGGAGATTTCCGGCGGGCTCAAGGCGCTCGCTAAGGAGCTCAACCTGCCCATCATTGTGCTGGCGCAGCTGAACCGCGGTCCGGAGAACCGCCCGGGGCGCAACAAGGGTGTGCCGATGATGAGCGACCTGCGTGAATCGGGCGCCATTGAGCAGGATGCGGATATGATCGGGCTGCTGTATCGCTCGGCTTACTACGCGGAGGATGACGAGGAGCGCGAGACGGTGGGCACGGATGCCAACCTGGCGCTGGCGAAGAACCGCAACGGCCCCACGGGCGATGTGCCTCTGAGTTTCACGGCGGAGCTGATGCGCTTCTCGCCGCGAGTGCCGCGTGAGGATGAGGAGGAGGGCTGAGCATGACGGGTTTGCGACAGTGGGGAATGGGACTGCTGCTGCTCGGGGCGGCGGTCTTGCTGTGCGCCTGCGGGGGCGTGAGCCCATCGGGGGGCAGCGGCGTGGTGGTGCTGGATGTGGGGCATTTTGTGGGCGGTGAGGGGGCGCAGAGCCCCGGTCCCGTCGGCGGGGTGCTGCTGCGGGAGAATGAGTTTTGGTACCGCTACTGCTACGATGTGAAGCGGGTGATTGAGCGCGCGGGCTACCGCTGCTACGTGTGCAACCGCGGCTACCTGCCGACGCAGGAGCCGCTGGCTTCCTACGCGCGGCGCGCTCGGGTGGTGGGGCTGCGCCATCCCGACCGCAACGGGGCGCGCTACCCCTCGCGCTATTTCCCCGACCGCGTGGCGAGCGGCATGGTGAGCGCGGACTACGCGATTTACCGCCGCGCGGATGCGGTGGTGTTCCTGCACCACAACAGCGCGGGCAGAGGCTGGGGGCACCCGACGAACGGGGTGGTGCTGGCGAATCGCTACAACGGTCGTCCGCTGGCGCAGTGCATTGCGGATGCGCTCAACCGCCGCGTGCTGAACCACGGCATGCCCAACGGCGGGCGGAATTGCACGGTGCAGGTGCGCTACCGCGATGCCGACCGCGCGGCGGGCTGGCTGAATGCCTGCGACGACGCGGGCATTGCGGCGGCGGTGACGGAGGCGGCTTTCCTCAACAACCGCGAGCACGCCGCCTTCCTGGCGACGGAGAGCGGGGCGCGCCGCTTTGCGGAGGCTGTGGGGCAGGGCGTGGTGGATTTCCTGCGCAGCGGCAGGCTGCGGCACCATCGCCGCGCCGACCCCTTCCGCGCGGATGAGGGCTCCTTCGGGGCGGCTCCCGAGTCGCGCCGCCTGTCGGTGCCGGGGGCGCGGCTGCTGCTGCGCTAGTTCATGCGCATGAGGGAGAGCGAACCGATGAGGGCATCGGGGCGGATGCTGCGCAGCGCGCGGCAGCAGGCGCGGGCGGTGGCGCCGGTGGTGGTGATGTCGTCGATGAGCAGCAGGTGCGCGGGCAGGCGGCGCTTGCCCGAGGCGTAGGCGGTGAGGGGGCGGTAGGCGTCGCGGGCGTTGCGCTCGCGGCGGGCGGCGTTGAGCCGGGTCTGGCTGGCGATGCCGGTGTCGCGGCGCTCGAGCGCCTGAATCAGGGGCAGATGCAGCAGCCGTCCGAGGGCGCGCGCCAGCTCCTCCGCCTGGTTGTAGCCGCGCTCGTGCAGGCGCCGGCGCGTGACAGGCACGGGGATGAGCACCCAGTCGCGCTGCTGCCGCAGGGGCGGGTGCTGCTCCCACAGCTCCGCCAGTAGGGGTGCGAGCGCGGGCGCCAAGTGGTTCTGCCCGTGGTACTTGAGGTCGTGGATGAGGCTCATGGCCTCCTCGGAGTAGCGCAGGGCGGCGCGTGCAAAGGCGTAGTCGGGATCGCGGTCGCGGCAGGCATCGCAGACATCGGCCAGGGCGGCGGTGCCATATACGGGCGCACCGCAGCGCAGGCAGATGGGGCGGGGGACGCGCGCCAGCGCGGCGCGGCAGTCGGGGCAGATGGTGCTGCCGCGCCCCTCACCGCCGCAGAGCTGACAGGTCTCGGGAAAAAGCCAGCGCAACATGGGGTAGCGGCACGCGCAGGGGGTGGCAGATCGTCAGCGGTGGCGGCGGATGAACTCCTTGGCGGCGTTCTGGTAGGCGAGGGAGGCGGCGCCGTAGGGATCGTGCTCCATGACAGTCTGCCCGAAGCTGGGCGCCTCTGCCACGCGTACGGAACGGGGGATGACCGTCTCGTAGGCCTTGTCGGGCAGCGCCTCGCGCACCTGGCGGATGACTTCGTTGGCGAGCTTGGTGTTGCTGTACATGGACATGAGAATGCCCTCGTGCACCAGGTTGGGGTTGGAGCCGCTGTCGCGGATCTGCTCCATGACGTAGAGGATGCGCGAGAGACCCTCCAGGCTCAGGAACTCGCACTGCACGGGCGTGAGTACCTCGTCGCAGGCGCAGAGCGAGCTGGTCATGAGCACGCCGAGCGAGGGCGGCGTGTCCAAAAACACGTAGTCGTAAAAATTGCTGCGGCGCAGCCCCTCCGTCGCATCGCGCATGCAGGAAAGGTGGGTGCCGCTTTGCGTGAGCTCCACCTCCACGCCCGAGAGATCGATGTGGGCGGGGACGATGGAGAGATTGCGCCGGTTGGTGGGGCGCACGAGATCCTCCAGCAGCGCCTGCCCGACGAGGGCGGGGTAGAGGCTCTGCTCGCTCTCGGCCTCGATGCCGAGGGCGGAGGTGGCATTGGCCTGCGAATCCATGTCAATCAGCAGCACGCGCTTGCCCCGGGCGGCAATGGCGGCAGAGAGGTTGACGGCAGTGGTGGTTTTCCCGACACCGCCTTTCTGGTTGGCAATGGCGATGATCTTCATCGCGGGTATTTTAACGGAGAGTACGGGCTATTTCAAGCCGATATTTGTTGGCAGACCCGCTGCGTTGTGCTAGGATGGGGGCATGCCTGTTGAAGAGGATTTGCTGGAGGCGGCGCGCGAGCTCTGCGCCGAGGTGTCGGCGTTGCGCTTCAGCGCTCCGGTGGCCTGCACCTACAACCCGCTGGACTATGCCCGCGCGGGCTACGAAGCTTATGTGCGCCGCTTTGCGCGCGGGACGCGCGAGGTGCTCTACCTGGGGATGAATCCCGGGCCCTTCGGCATGGCGCAGACGGGGGTGCCCTTCGGCGAGGTGGCGGCGGTGACGCTGTGGATGGGGCTCAGCGCCCCCATCGGGCAGCCCGAGCCCATGCACCCCAAGCGCCCCGTGCAGGGCTTTGCCTGCCCGCGCTCGGAGGTGAGCGGGCGGCGGCTGTGGGGCCTGTTTGCGGAGATGTACGGCTCGGCGGAGGCTTTTTTCGCCCGCTCGTTCGTGGCGAATTACTGCCCGCTGATTTGGATGAGCGCGAGCGGCGCCAATATCACGCCGGACAAGCTGCCGCGCGAGCAGCGCGAGGCGGTGGATGCGGCCTGCCGCCGCCATCTGGTGCGCATGCTGGAGATTTTGCAGCCGCGCTGCCTCGTGGGGGTCGGCAAATATGCGACCGATCGCCTGGCGGAGGCTGCGGCGGCGCTGCCGCAGCGCGCCTTCACCCTCGGCACCATGCTGCACCCCAGCCCGGCCAGCCCGGCGGCGAATCGCGGCTGGCCGCAGGTGCCGCGCGCGCAGCTGGAGGCGCTGCTGGGCGCGGCGGGGCTCAGCGCAGCACCTGCGCCGTTGTCTTGAAGTGCAGCTTGGCGATGTCGCTCAGCCGCTCGGCACCGTGCCGCGCGACAAAGACGCGCGCCGCTTGCGTGACGCGCGGGCTGCAGCCCAGCGGCAGCTCGCAGTGGGCGGCCGCAGCGGCCTCGCGCATCCACTGCACGAAGCGCGCGCGGGCGAGGATGGAGGCGGCAGCGACGGCGATGTCGCTCTCGCCCTTGGTGCGCTGCTCGAGCTGCACGGGGAGATGACGCTCGCCCAGCGCCCGCTTGAGCACCCACTCGTTGGCAAACTGATCGCTGAGCGCGCGCGGGCAGTCGGGCACCTGCTCGTGCAGGGCAGCGATGACGCGCGCATGCCCCCACGCCAGCAGGCGGTTGAGGTTGCCGAAGCGGGTGTAGAGCTCGTTATAGCGCTTGGGGCCGATGCAGACCAGCTCGCAGGCGATGCCGGGCAGCCCGCGGATGGCGTCGGCCAGGCGGAGAATCTGCGCATCGTCCAGCGTCTTGCTGTCGCGGCAGCCCAGGCGGTGCAGGGCAGGGGCGGTAGCGGGGCTGCTGTAGACACCCGCGATGCAGAGCGGACCGAAATAGTCGCCCTTGCCGCTCTCATCCACCCCGAAATGCGGGCGGGTATCGACCGCGGCGGGCAGGGCGGCGGGGGGCGCTGCTCCCGCTGTCGGTGCGGCGGCGGAGACAGCGCCCAGATGCTCGCGCACAAAGGCCTCGCAGCCTTTGCCCTGCACGAGCAGACGGCGGCGCTTGGGGTAGAACGCCACGTTGACCTCCGCGCCCTCGAAGCACCAGTCGGCGTAGGCTCGCTCGGTGCGCAGGAAGCCGCGCGTCGCGAGAAGTTTCGCCTCCAGAGCGGCGGCTTGGTCGGGGCTGAATTCCGTGCTGAACTGGTTGGACATGTCGCTTTCCAGTCTGCCTGTCCGTGCCCTCGGAGTCAATCCCAGTCCTCTCCGATGGGCTCATGTTGACGCAAAAAAATGTCTTTCGCCGTATTTTGTGCGGGACAAAAGCGGTGTGACGGAGTATAATGACTCGCGCCTTTTCATCACGGTAACAAGGCGTTTCTACTATGGCTAACACGATTACGAAGAGAGAGCTCGTCAATAAAGTTTGTGCTGAGTTGGGCAACAGCTTTACGCAGAATCAGGTGCTGGATGTTATTCAAAAGACCATTGAGACGATCACCGAGGCGCTCGGCAACGGCGATCGCGTTGTTCTCCGCAACTTTGGTACCTTTACGGTCAAGGAGGTGAAGGCCAAGGTGGGTCGCAACCCCAAGGAGCCCAGCAAGAATGTGCCCATCCCTCCCCGCACGGTGGTGAAGTTCAAGGTCGGCAAGAACCTCAAGGATTCTGCGGCCAAGGTTTCGGACTGAGTCGGGTAACGACCTGTCCTGACAGCTGCATGTCACAGAGAGTGACGGGGGGCACCAAGCCCCCCTCTTTATTTTATCTCTGCGGCGCAGGAATTGTCGGCGGAAGTGCTGATTTTCCTTGACAAGGAGCTCGCCGGGCAGTAGAATGCGCCGCCGTTTGACGGCAACAGTGCGTGAATAGCTCAGTCGGTAGAGCAGTAGACTTTTAATCTATTGGTCCCGGGTTCGAGTCCCGGTTCACGTAGTCCCGGAGTCATCCATGTCCCCATCGTCTAGGGGTTAGGACATATGATTCTCAGTCATAGAACCGCGGTTCGAATCCGCGTGGGGATGCTCCCGAGAGCCTCGCGATGCCTGCATCGCGGGGCTCTCTGCTACCCGGGTGTCGCGGAGAATGCCAAGTTTTTTTGCGGAAAAAACAAAACTTGCTTGCCTTGGGGGGTGAATGTGCTTAAATAGAGATTGTCAATCACGCATCACCTGAATTCTATGAAAACAACGATCACACGTATCGGTGCCCGTGCCCTCTCCCTCGGGATGACGGCTATGTTCGCTCTGTCCGCCTCGGCATTTGCTCAGGAAGAGGCTGCTGCCGGCGGCGCGCAGCAGAAGACCATGCTTGACAAGTGGGTCATTGACGGCGGCTGGACGATGATTCCGCTGGTTGTGCTTCTGGCGCTGACTCTGTTCCTCGTCTTTATCTGCATGGCGCAGCTCAACAAGAACAAGTTTGCCCCCGCTGCGCTCAGGGATGAGCTCATCGCGCTGATGAACGAGTGCCGCGTGCAGTCCGCCATCAAGCTCGCCACGGAGAGCCCCACCTACCTTGGTCGTCTGGTGGCCTATGCGCTGCCCAACATTGATGCCAACCGCCCCGAGGATCTCGGCAAGGATGGCATTGAGGACGCCATCGCGGACTTCACCAACAACGAGCGCCCGCAGATGATGCGCTTCGTCGACATGCTGGCGCTTTCCGGCTCCATCGCTCCGTCCATCGGTCTGTTCGGTACGGTGCAGGGCATGGTGGGCGCATTCGCCATTCTGGCTGAATCCGGCCAGGCCGATCCCGCCCAGCTCGCCGGCTCCATTTCGGTGGCTCTGCTCACGACCTTCTGGGGGCTGATCATCTCCATTATCGCCCTGCCGGCCTTCTTCTTCCTCAAGAAGACTGCCCAGAGCCGCGAGGCTGACTGCGTGAACGCTATCGAAGAGATGGTCAACACCTCCATCAACGTCATCAACGCCGAGGCTCAGCTGGCCCGCATTCCCGAGGGTCTGGACGGCGGCGATGAGGAAGAGGTTGAGGAGGAAGTCTACGAAGAAGAGGGCGAACAGACCGAGGCCTGAGTCTGTCGTTCCGGTGGGCCTGCCCCTTTTTGCCGGGTGATGCTTGGCAGGGGCAGGCGACATCCTAACCTGTTTCCGTTCACATGGGTAAAAAAGTAAAACCACAAGAAGAGGTCAAGGGCGATGTCAACATGTCTCCCATGATTGACTGCTGCTTCCTGTTGCTGATTTTCTTCGTTGTGAATGCAACGGCGCTGACGGTCTCCAAGGATCCGAGCGTGAACATGCCGGGTGCGGTCTCCTGCTCCGACCTCAAGGACGCCAACGGCTGTATCGTGGTCAACATCTTTGCCGACACAGACAAGATGTCAGCGAACGCGCTGGCTTTGTACAACAAGCATTATCCCGCCGGCACGGTCTTCGGCGTTTCCGACGGCACGAAAGACACGGGCTACAGCATCGACCAGACGCAGCCGCTGACCGAATTCATCACGAAGCAGAAGGAAATCATGAAGAGCCGCAATCTGGAGGAGAAGAACATCCGCATCTACCTCCGCGGTGATCAGGATACTCCGTGGGAGCGCACGGCGACCGTGATTCGCTGCGCCGCCGCCGCCGGGGTGACCAACATGGTTTTCGGCACGCTGCCGGCGCGTATGTGATGCCGCAATGCTAACCTTCACCTCTTTTCCAAGAATATGGCAAGACACAAGCAAATTGTGACCGAAGAGCAGGGCGATCCCGAGATGAACATCTCGTCGATGATTGACTGCTGCTTCCTGTTGCTCATCTACTTCCTCGTGGCGACCTCGCTCGTCAGTGAGAAGAAGCTCGATGTCAGCATCCCCGGCAACGCAGCCAGCGGCGGCACTCCGCCCCCTCTGGAGCCCGGGCGCATCACGGTCAAGGGCGATGGCTCCGTGCTCTGGAACGGCGATCTGCCGGTGGGCGTCCCCTATGACCCGAATGCCAAACCCGGCACTCCGGCCTATGCGGAGCAGCGCACGATGGAGCAGCTCGTCGAGGCGCTCAAGACGCTGCACGATCAGGCTCAGGCTGCAGACACCACCCCGATTGTGATGGTGACGGGCGACACAAACGCCCCCCACCAGCGCATCGTGGATGTCATGGCTGCCTTGGCTGAGGCCGACATCCACACCGTCGGGTTGAACACTTCCTCCGAGTAATCCGACACAGACCCCGAAAAACGAGAGGGGAGCATGGCGGAAGCATTCCGTGGCTCCCCTCTTTTTTCGGAAAATCCCTTTTCGTATCTCATCCCCCCATTTTCTCATATGTTCCGATATCTCACCACTGCCTCGGTTTTGGCTGCCATGGCGCTGACGGCGCCTGCGGTATGCCAGGCTGCCGCGATTGATCCACAGGGGTCGCTGAAGGAGGTGCAGGCGCTTTCCGCTGCCGGTAAGGCAGAGGAAGCGTCGGCTCTCTGCGACAAAGTGATTCAGAAGTTCAGCGGCAAAGATGCTGTTTCGCAGCAGTTTAACTATGTGCTTCCCTACTATGCCTGGGAGAAAGCACAGAGCTATTTCAAGGCGAAGGATTACGCCAAGGCCTATGAGGCCTACAAGGCTTTCTCCGAGGAGCCCCGCTGGAAAGATGCCACCCTGCTGGCCAAGGCCAAGGAGGCTCTGCCCACTCAGCCCGAAGCCTTTGCGCCTTTCCTGACCTGGTCGGTCTTCCAAATGGGCTACTGCCGTTTCATGGAGGCTGCCGCCGCCGAGCGCGAACAGGCCGGCCCCAAGTTCGAGGCGGCCATTGCCCCGCTGGAGCAGTATTTGGACATGCTGCAAAAGAATCAGGTGAGTGCCACGGAGAAGAAGCAGCGCCTGGACGGTCAGGTGTGCTTCCTGCTGTTGCAGTGCTACATTCTCAAGTCGACCCCGGATTTTGAGAAGGCGAGCGAGTATCTCGAAAAGAGCCGCCGCGCCAAGGGCAAGGTGCCCGAGGAAATGGCCGTTGCCGGTCTGAACTCGATTTTGGCGGCAGCAACCGCTGACCCCAAGAATATCGGCTGGGTCGGCAAGCTCATCAACAGCAATATCTCCAGCTACAAGGTGGAGCCCGCGCGCATGGGGCGCAACGCCGCCAAGTACCTCAAGTACGGCACCTCCTCGGCGCAGCTCGTGAACCGTGCCCTCAAGGAGGGGAACATGGAGATTGCCGTGGATGCCTACAACTCGGCCAACACGCTCTTCGGGCTGATTCCCGATGTCCGGGAAGTCTGCTTCGATGCGGATAATCTGTTGCGCCGCCTGGGGAAGAAGGGAGCCTACTTCAAGGGGACACTTTCGGATCGCAACACGGGAGCGAAGATTTCGGCCGATAACCTGAGCAAGCTCTCCGAGAGCTACAAGAAGCTGGAGGCTGACAAGCAGATGATGGAGGCTTTCTCCATGCTGTACAGCGCCAACATGGCGCTGACCTACGGCTCGCCGCGCCTGGCCAAGGCAGGGTATCAGATTGTGTATGATCGCTATCGCGACCTGCAGATGCAGAGCAAAGACGAGGGTCTGAAGCCCATGCGCAACACCAACATCTTCCAGCTGGCGCAGCTCTGCTACGCGACGGGGGATGAGGAATCCGGCGCCAACTTCGAGAAGATGCTCGAGGGCGAGGATGTGGGCGGTGATCGTTCCAAGAGCATGGCGTTCAACAAGATGCGCCGCCTCCTCAAGGAGCAGAAGTGGGAGGAAGTTCCCGCCGCGTCCGATGCGGTGATGAAAGCCTACATCGCGGATCCCTCCAACAAGTTCTACATCTCGGCTCAGTTTGCCGAGCTGGCGGCCTATTACAAGATGCAGGACTACGACAAGCTCATTCAGAGTGCGGAAACCTTCCTGCACGGCGATAACCTGAAGCCCGGCACGGAGAAGAACTCGCTGAAGCCGGAGGAGGTGCTGCACTACCAGTGCCAGGCCTACTACTTCCTGCTGGATGCCCACGTGAAGAAGGCGTCCAAGGATCCTAAGGAGTACGATAAGGCACTTGCGGTGTTCGATGAGTACAAGGGCAAAATTACCTCCACGGACATCAAGGAGAACGAGCTCGGGCCGAATATGTACTTCACGGCGGGCGATGTGTACCTGAAGAAGGCCGCTGCCGAGTCGGACGAGGCCGCTGCCGAGGCGTTGCAAAAGAAGGCGATCGAGACGCTCTCCGTCGTGACGACCAACTGGAAGGAAAGTCAGGTGTACCCGAACTGCGAGTTGCTGATTGCCAGCGTGATTGTGGCGGGCAAGGACGAGAGCATCAAGGATCAGGCGATTGCCGCCTTGGAGCGCTGTGCCGATGCGGCTATCAAGCTGCAGGGCGGCAAGCAGACGGCGGCCAACGCCCTCTACTGGCTGGCTTCCTACACGCCGGAGATCGCCCGCGCAGGCGAGGACGATGCCGCCCGCGCCGCGCGTTGCAAGACCTACCGCGAGCGCTTCTGGAAAGAGGCTGACTACGAGGGGAATCCCTTCGCGCTGCAGGAGGTTTCGCTGGATCTGGGGACGGTCAGCACCAAGGAGGAGTTTGATGCGCAGATTGCTCACGCCCGCGAGATTATTGCCCGCGAGGCCACCTATGCCCATGAGCACGACCGAGCCAACCCCGAGCTGGAAAAGACCATCAACGGCTATGTCGCCGCCTATGTCGACGGCTCGAAGAAGTACGATGACAAGGAGCTGACGCTGGAAGAAAAGGCGGAGCACTTCAACAACTTCCCCGGCATCAAGGCCGAGGATAAGTACGCGCGCGCCATTTTCCGCATGGCTCTGATCGACTCGATGAACAAGGCGATGGCCGCCATCAAGGAGGATGGCGAGGCCAAGGTTGCTTTGCAAAACGACATCGAAAAGACCTTCCGCGAGATGACGGCGACCTTCAAGCCGGAGGATCTGACGGATTTCATCTGCGTCAACGTGGGCGATTATCTGGTCAACTATGTCGGTCGCTTTGAAGACCCCTCCACCAAGCAGGACGAAATCAACACGGCTGTGTCTTACTACGATGCGGTGATTGAGCGCAAGAAAGATGCCGAGCTCGTGCTGGCATCCCGCCTGGGCAAGGCCAATGCGCTGGCCTACTCCAAGGATGCGGCACAGCAGGCGACCGCCGCCGAGTTGTACACCGCCGTGTCGGCCTCGGCGGATCCGAACGTGTCCGGCCCGGCACTGCATGGTTTGGCCAAGCTGCACATGCGCGCCGGGAATTACGCCGAGGCGATTACCGCTGCGCGCAAGTTCATCGACAACCGCACCAACGTCCGCAACCGTCTCTCCGTGCTCATTCTGCTGGGCGAGGCTTACTCCAAGAGCGGCAATGACAAGGATGCGCTTCTCACCTACATGAATATCTACAACCAGAACAAGGGGAGCATCCTCTACTCCGCTCCGGCTTGCAAGGCGATCATGGAGATTCTGTGGAAGCGCAACAATCCCGAGACGGGCGACCGCCTCAAGGGTACTTACAAACATTCCGACCACTGGACGGCGTGGGACACGGGGCAGAAATATGTGGATCTCATCATCCGCAGCGGCATCGACAAGAAGATGCAGCCGGAGGAGCGCGATGAGTACAACAAGGTGTTCAGTGCCGTCTCGACCTATGCCGCCGATGCCGGCGTGCAGCGCGAGGACAAGGCGAGCAAGGACTTCCAGCGTAAACTTCAGAAAAAATAACCTCACCTTTCATCTCAGCATATGAACAAACTTCATCTTATCGGGATGTCTGCGGCGCTGGTCGGCTCGCTGGCGGCAGCATCGGGGCAGGAGGCTGCGGCAGATGCCGGCAAGCTGCGTGCCTATGTGCAGTTGCCCTCGCAGAAGCCGCAGGAGCTGCTTTTGGATTCCTCGAATGGTGCTGACAAGTTCTACTACCTCCAAAAGGGGACGGATCAGCAGATGGAAATGAACGTGGCCTCCTGCCGCCTCTTCTACATCCAGACTCCGGCTGATTTAGCGCAGGCGCTCAGCACCTTCCGCGAGGGTAATCTGCCCACGGCGCGCAAGCAGCTGGCCGCCGTCAAGACCAAGTACGCCAAGTACGCCGGTCTGCCCGGAAGCCCGGTGAGCATCGCCGCCATCAACGAAATCAGTGCCGCGGTTCGCATGCAGGATTGGGCGGAAGTCAACAAGCTGATTGCCGCCTTCCCCTTGCCGGACAGCCTGTCGGCGGCGGATCAGGCGCGACTCAAGGCTGCGGAAATCATCGCCGCCACGGACGATACGCCCGAATCGCTGGATAAGCAGAAGCAGGCCATCGCCGCCCTGCTGAAGGACAAGAAACTGGGGCGCTATGTCAGCTCTGAGCTCTACGCTTGGCTGCGCTATGCCCTGGCGCGCGCCTACGCTGCTCAAATCCCCGCTGCGGAACAAAACGCCATCCCCGCCGAAAAGGTCAAGATGGCGAGCGATGCCGTGGACAACTACGCCCAGTGTGCCATCGGCACGCACGGCATTGCCCCCGAACTCCCGGCGGACGCGATGGCGCGTGCCGTTGCTCTGCTGGCCGCCATGCCGGGCGTTGCGGACTACATGAAGAAGGCGGATGCCGGCAACATGACCAAGGCTGTTTGGTCGGCGGCGCCTCCGGCGTTCCGCGATGCCGCCGCTATGGCCTCCCTCCTCAAGAACGTTTACGCTGTGGAGGGAGCCACGCTGCCGCCCATCGTAGAGACGATGGCGGGCTACTACTTCAACAGTGTGGCCGGGACGGCTACCGATAAATAAATCCGAGCCGCAAGAACGGGCAGGGTGGTCGCTCGCCGATCACCCTGCCTGTGTCTTGCACCCACCCCTCTGCTATGACGGATATGCTCGTTCGCCTGTATGCGCTGCCGGAAGGCGCGCCCCTGCGGGCACAACTCGCGGAGCAGGGCATCATCATCCGCCCCTGCCGACCCTTTGAACGCCACATTGTAGCGGCGTGGATTCGCCATTGTTTCAGCGAGCGCTGGGTCGATGAATTCAAGGTGGCGATGGGGCATCAGCCCGCCGGCTGCCTGATCGCCACCTGCGGGCAGCGCCCCATCGGTTTTGTGTGTTGCGACGCCACGGCGCGCGGCTTCATCGGACCGATGGGCATCGACCCGGAGCATCGCGGCAGCGGCATCGGGCGCGCCCTGCTCATCAGTGCGGCTGAGCACATGCGCACGCTGGGCTATGCCTACGCCGTCATCGGCGGCGTAGGCCCCGCCGACTTCTACGCCAAGTGCGTCGGCGCCACGGTCATTGAGGCTTCATCCCCGGGCATTTATGCGGACATACTCCCCTCCGTTGCCCGCCCGAGCGAGACAAAATGATTTTTTTGAGAAACTCGCTCACTTAACCTTGACAGCAATTCAAAATCTTGCTAGTTTACACAACGTAGTTTTCCATCCCATTTCCTCATGAAACATTTTCTCTTCATCCCCTCTTGCGCCTTGTTGGCACTTGGCATCCTCACTTCCTGCCAAAAGGAAGACAAGACCGCTCAGCAACTCGCGGACGAGTTGACGGCCGAGTTGCAGAAGGTGACTGATTACAAATCCGCCGAGGCGGCTGCTCCGCGCGTGGAGGCGCTCAACAAGCGCTTCCAGAACGCCAGTGTGCGTGTTCTCAGCGCCGGAAGCAACGCTTTGGCCGACAGCTCCCCCACCGGCTATGCGGAATCGGTCGGACAGCTTGCCAAGCAGATCGGTCGTGTGCGCGCCAGCAAACCCGTGGTCGAGGCCGAGGGCGAGGTCGATGAAGCGCGCCTGATTGCGGCCGTGGGTGTGGCCGCAGGTGCGGCGCCTGATGCTGCTGCCAAGGAGCGCAGCACCAAGGGTACCGCCTACCTGCGCAACACCAGCTCCAAGGAGAACAACACGCTCCCTGCGCTGGCGGAATGCTACGGCTCGGCCAAGCTGAAAGCCGCTTTGGAGTACACCGCCGATGTGGCCGATTTCCCCGCCACTCGCTTTGACAGCGATGCTGATGTGCCGGAGATTCCCGCCGCTGTCGATGTGGCTGATGAGGAGGAAGCCGCTCCCGGGGCTGAGGAGACCGGCACGGCGGAGCCGGAGGAGACTCCCGCTGCCGATGTAGGCGATGCTGCGGATGAGGAGGAAACTCCCGCTGCCGATGATACCGCCGACGAGGACAGCACCCCGAGCGCTGATGAGGATGCTGCCTCGGACGACAGCGATGCGGACGGCGGCGATGATGACGATGCCGGCATCGACATCGAGCTCTGAGCCCTGCCATCACGTTTTCACAGTGGCCGCTCTTCTGCTGTACGGGGGAGCGGCGCTTTTGTTGCCACGGAATGCCCCGCTATTTGTTCACCTGCGCCTACGACGGCTCTGCCTACCTTGGCTGGCAAAGCCAGCGCGGGGGCAGGACAGTGCAGGATGGTATCGAGGCTGCCTGCGCCGCCATTTTGCACGCCCCGCTGCGCATCCACGCCGCCGGACGAACCGATGCCGGGGTGCACGCGCATGCCCAGTGCTTCCACGCCGATGTGCCGGAGAACTGCCGCATGAGTGCAGCCAACTGGCTCGCAGCACTCAATGCTCATCTGCCGGGCGATATCCGCATCCTGCGGGCGGAGGCTGTGCCGAGCGATTGGCATGCGCGCTTCAGCGCCTGCGGCAAGATCTACGACTACCTCATCTGCTGCGAAGCCGTCCTCTCTCCCTTTTTGCGCGCGCGTGCGTGGCATTGCCCTCGCGGCATCGGGGAGCCGGAGCTCCTGCGCGCCGCCTTGCGGGAATACATCGGCACGCATGATTTTCGCCGCTTTGCCGCACGCCGGGGGAATGAGCCCGCCGTGCCGCCGCCCGACTTTTACCTCCGCACCCTCCGCAGCGCCGAGCTGAGCGAGGAAGCGGGGCTGTTGCGCCTGCGCTTTTGCGGCGACGGGTTCATGTACCGCATGGTGCGCATGCTGGTCGGCAGCGCGGTGCAAGTCTCCCTCGGCAAGATGCGCAGGGAAGCCCTGCGCGACATGCTGCAACAACCCGAGGGCCCCAAAACCCGCTATTGTGCCCCCGCCGGGGGGCTCTACCTGCGCGCCGTCCTTTACCCCGAGCGCCAAACGCCCCACCCCACGCAGGGCGGGGCAGGGCGCTGAGACGTCGGCATGCGGCGGACTCACATTTCCGCAGTCGGGGCGGGAGCGTCGTCCTTGGACTTGCCGCAGGCGTTTTTGGACTTGCCGCAGCCGTCCTTGGGCTTGCCGCAGCCGTGTTTGTGTTTGCGGGGGCCGTCCTTGCGGCACTTCTCCGCATGGGCGCGGAATTCCGCAGCTTTGGCGGCATCCTTGACAACACCCTTGCCCTCGGCATACATGCGCGAGAGAGCGCGTGCCGCGTGCTCGCAGCCCTCCTTAGCCGCCTTTTCCAGCCCGGGCGCCGCCTTGGCGTAGTACTCGTTGGCCTTGGCCTCATCCTTCGGCGTGTCGGCACTACCGGTGTCGCTTAGCCAGGCGATGGTGTACTGAGCCAGTGGGTCACCGTTCTCGGCCGCGAGGGTCACGGTCTCGATATTCAGCCACTCGCAGCCGCAGTCCGGCTTGATGCAGCACGAGGGCTGAGCCTCGGCTGCGGGAGTAGGCGCGGCCGGTGCCGCAGCATCGGCGGAGGCCGCCGCCGGTGCGGGCGTGGTGAGCGTGGGTTGATCGGCGGAAACCTCTGCCGGCGTCGGGGCACTGCTTGTCAGCGTTGCAGTATCCGCGGCGGCGAGTGCCTGAAGAGCCGCCAGGGACACTGTCATCAGAGTCATGGTCTTCATAGAGCCCCAGTGTGGCACGCTCCCGGCGCCGCTGCAATCCAACTTTCCCCCTGTTTACCCTGCTGCCGTCGGGGGTAACGAAAAAAAAAGAAAAAAAATGAAATTGTGATTGACGCTCATGGAAAAATTGTGTATAGTCAGCGCGCTTTTACGTCCCTTGCGGCGTTACAAGAGTCAAATGCTTCTGTAGCTCAGTGGTAGAGCGCATCCTTGGTAAGGATGAGGTCGCGGGTTCAAATCCCGCCAGAAGCTTTTTCTGACTCATGCAAGAATAAGCAGCCTCAACAACATTATCATTATGGCCAAAGAAGCATTCCAGCGCACCAAGCCCCACGTGAACGTGGGCACGATCGGTCACGTTGACCATGGCAAGACTTCCCTTACCGCTGCAATTACCAAGGTTCTTGCAGAGCAGGGCAAGGCTGAATTCAAGGCGTACGATCAAATCGACGGCGCTCCCGAGGAGCGCGAGCGTGGTATCACCATCTCCACCGCCCACGTCGAGTATGAGACCGACAATCGCCACTATGCTCACGTCGACTGCCCCGGGCACGCCGACTATGTGAAGAACATGATCACGGGTGCTGCCCAGATGGACGGTGCCATCCTCGTGGTTTCCGCTGCCGACGGCCCCATGCCGCAGACTCGTGAGCACATCCTGCTTGCCCGTCAGGTGGGTGTTCCCTACATCGTGGTGTTCATGAACAAGATGGATCTTGCCGATCCCGAGCTTGCTGAGCTTGTGGAGATGGAGATCCGTGAGCTCCTTTCCTCCTACGACTTCCCCGGCGATGACGTGCCGATCGTCAAGGGTTCCGCCGTGAAGGCTCTCGAGGGTGATGCCGAGGCCAAGCAGGCCATCCTCGACCTCATGGCTGCCGTCGACGAGTACATCCCCACCCCCGAGCGTCCCGTGGACAAGCCCTTCCTGATGCCCGTGGAGGACGTGTTCTCCATCTCCGGCCGCGGCACTGTGGCCACCGGTCGTATCGAGCGCGGCGTCATCCACAAGATGGAGGAAGTCGAAATCGTGGGTATCAAGCCCACCGTCAAGACCTCCGTCACCGACATCGAAATGTTCCGCAAGCTGCTCGATCAGGGTGAGGCCGGCGATAACGTGGGCGTGCTGCTCCGCGGTATCAAGAAGGAGGACATCGTGCGTGGTCAGGTGATCGCCAAGCCCGGTTCCGTGACCCCCCACACCACCTTCGATGCCGCCGTGTACGTGCTGACGAAGGAGGAAGGTGGCCGTCACACTCCTTTCTTCAACAACTATCGCCCGCAGTTCTACTTCCGCACGACGGACGTGACCGGTACCGTCACCCTGCAGGAAGGCACCGAAATGGTGATGCCCGGCGACAACGTGACCATCGGTGTGGAGCTCATCACCCCGGTCGCTATGGAAGAGGGTATGCGCTTCGCCATCCGTGAGGGCGGTCGCACCGTCGGTGCCGGCAAGGTGGCCAAGATTAAGGCCTAAGCCGCACAAAACTTCAACAAAACACAAGGTTGTCATCTCCCCGCCCGGGAGTGAGACCTCGGCCGACGGGGGGATACCCGAACAAGGGTATCCCCCCGACAAGCCGAAAGCAGGTAAGGCCAAAAGGGTACTAGCTCAATCGGTAGAGCAGCGGTCTCCAAAACCGCGTGTTGGGAGTTCGAGTCTCTCGTACCCTGCCAGCCTTTCCTTTTTTTTACCCCCAATCCCCCGACCAACGCACATGTTCCGCAAGATTTCTCAATACATCTCCGCTGTCAAGGGCGAGCTGAAAAAGTGCTCCTGGCCCTGGGAGAGCAACCCGAAAGTGACCGGGTTCAAAAAATTCCGTGAGTTGCAGGGTTCCACACTCGTTGTGCTGATTGCCATGGTGCTGTTGGGTGCCTATGTGGCGTTCTTTGATTATGTGTTGGCCGCCGTTGTGACCAAGGCCATCCTCATCCTTTCCTGATTGTTTTAACGCAAGCCGTTATGTCCCGTCCCTACGACCGCAAAACCGCCGGCAGCCGTCCCGTTCCCGAGGCCAAAGACCAGTGGTACGTTCTGCATGTTCTCTCCAACAAAGAGCGCCGCTCGGTGGAGAACCTCAACCGTCTCTTCAAGGAAGACGAGGAGATGGGAGCCCTCCTGCAGAGCCCTCCGCTGGTGCCCACCGAGAAGGTGGAGGATGTGCGCAACGGTAAGAAATATGTCGTCGAGCGCAAGCTCTACCCCGGCTACGTTTACCTCAACTTCGCCCTGCGTCGCCCCGACGGCACGCTGAACAACGACGCTTGGTACAAGATTCAGGCGGTGGACGGTGTCATCAGCTTCGCCTGCGGCCGCAACAAGGAGCCGCTTCCCATGTCCCGCCGCGATGTGCAGGAGCTCATGGCCGAGATTGAACGCCGCAGCGAATGCGCCCGCCCGAAAGTCACCTACACCGTAGGCGAGGAAGTCGTCGTGCTGGAAGGCGCCTTTGCCGGCGAGCACGGCATTGTCGAGATGGTCGATGCCGAGCGCGGTCGCCTGCGCGTCGGGGTTACGATGTTCGGCCGCTCCAATCCGCTGGATCTCGACTATACACAAGTTTCCACCGTGCCGGACGAAGAAAAGGGCAAAGCCTGAAGCTCCCGGCACAAGAGCGTTTGAGGACTGCGGTTCAGGCATCCTGAGCAACGCACCAAGCAGCCCGAGCGCATCAATGAAGCATTTGTCGAGGAGGGAACGTTGACCAACGCGACCGAATCGACGCAACAAAACCAACAACCATGGCAAAAGAAGTAGTTAAAGTCATCAAGCTGCAGATTCCTGCGGGCGCCGCGAATCCCTCGCCGCCCGTCGGTCCTGCCCTCGGTCAAGCCGGTGTCAACATCATGGGCTTCTGCAAAGAGTTCAACGCCAAGACTCAGAAGCAGGCCGGAGATGTTCTCCCCGTCGTGATCACCGTCTACAAGGACAAATCCTTCGATTTCATCACCAAGCAGCCCCCGGCAGCCATGATGATCAAGAAGGCCGCCAATATCAAGTCCGGCTCCGGCGAGCCCAACAAGAAGAAGGTGGCCAAGATCACCAAGGAAAAGCTGATGGAAATCGTCAACGCCAAGATGCCCGACCTCAACACCAAGGATCCCGAAGCCGCCGCTCGCATCATTGCCGGCCAGGCTCGCCAGATGGGCGTTGAGATTGAAGGCCTGTAAACCCCTTCTGCAGGAGGGAAACCCGAACAAAAAACCCGAACGTACTGCTATATGTCTACAAAACGCTCCAAGCGCTACAGCGCGGCTGCCAAGATGGTCGACACGACCAAGGGCTACGCCGTCGAGGAGGCTGTCGAGCTCATGAAGAGCCTGCCCGCCCCCAAGTTTGACCCCACGGTCACTGTCTCGTTCCACCTCACCGTGGATCCCCGTAAATCCGATCAGATGGTTCGCGGGTCCGTTGCCCTGCCTCACGGCACCGGCAAGAATGTCCGCGTCATCGTCTTTGCTCAGGGTGAAGCCGCGCAGGCTGCCCTTGACGCAGGTGCCGAAAAAGTCGGTTTGGAGGACCTGATCAAGGAAATCCAAGGCGGCTTCCTCGACTTCGACAGTGCAATCGCCACTCCGGGTGCCATGGCCCAGGTGCGCAAGATTGCCCGAATCCTCGGCCCGCGCGGGCTCATGCCCAACCCCAAGACAGGTACCGTCACCGAAGACACCGCCAAAGCCGTCCGCGAAGTCAAGGCCGGTCGCGTCGACTACAAGGTTGACAAGAACGCCAACATCTCCGCTGCCATCGGCAAGCTGAGCTTCGATGCCGACAAGCTCACCGAAAACGCGCGTGCCTTCATCAGCTCCGTTGTGAAAGCCCGTCCCTCCGGTGCCAAAGGTGCTTACATCGCCTCGGCGACCATTGCCAGCTCGATGAACCCCGGTCTGGAGCTCGCCCAGTCCGAATACTCCAAGCTCTAACCCGAAACGCCAACACTATCATGAGCCACAACAAAAAAGTGAATGCTGATAAAGGTGTCATCATTGACAACCTTCTGGCTAAGGTCAATGCGTCCCCGTTCCTGTTGGTCATCGACTACACCGGTGTCACCGTTCCCGAGTTCACCGCGCTGCGTGCCGATCTCGCCGCCGCCGGTGCCTCCTGCATGGTCGCCAAGAACACCTTCATGGCCAAGGCTATCGCTCAGGCCGGGCTGCCCGACATTTCCGGGCATCTGGTCGGGCAAACCGCCTATGTCACCGGCAACAGCGATGTCTGCGCCGCCGCCAAGGTCATCAACACCTTTGCTAAGAAATCCAAGAAAGGTGCGTACAAGGTCGGTATCCTCGACGGTGCTGAATTGGCTCCCGCCAAGATTCAGGCCCTCGGCGATCTGCCCAGCCGCGAGGTGCTCCTCGCCACCCTGTTGGGTACCATCAACGGTGCTGCTTCGGCGCTCGCCCGCGTCATTCAGGCCTACGTCGACAAGGAAAACGGCGGCAGCGAAGAGACCCCCGCTGCCGAGTAAAAAAAGACCAAAAAAAGACTTGAACAGATGGCGGCGGTGTGGTATCAACCGCTCCGCCGCCTGAAAAAGAATTAGGATCTCTGTCGGCTCTCCGGCCGGTGAGAACTGAAATGGGCGGGAAGCCCCCGTCCGCGACAAGAACCAATTACACACACACTACTACAATGGCTGATCTGAATCAAATCGCTGAAGAACTGGGCAAGCTGACCATCCTGGAGGCTGCCGAACTCGTCAAGATGCTCGAAGAGAAGTGGGGCGTTTCCGCCGCTGCTCCCGTTGCCGCCGCCGCTGCGCCCGCCGCTGCTGCCGAGGCTGCTGAGGAGAAGACCGAGTTCAACGTCGAGCTCACCGATGCCGGTGCCAACAAGATTGCCGTCATTAAGGCTGTCCGTGCCGTCAAGGCCGGGCTGGGTCTTGCTGATGCCAAGAAGCTCGTCGAGAGCGCTCCCGCCATCATCCTTGAAGGTGCCAACAAGGAAGATGCCGACAAGGCCAAGGCCGAACTCGAGAAGGCCGGCGCCAAAGTTACCATCAAGTAACTCAAGATTTTCGCGAGTGCAGGGGAGAAATTTCTTCTCCCCTGCTCTTGCGTCTCTTCGTTTTCAGGCATCTGAGCCGTATCGCCTTAAAACTTAACGCTCAACGGCTTGCAGCGGGGTTGAAGGGACTCCGCCGCCGGTAAAATCGACACGGGGATGCCCCGTTCCGCAGCTCCGTGTCGGTTTTATCACACGAAAAACCGACCTGTACCCGGTCAGGGTGCACAACATCATCTCCGCCAACTCCATGTCTAAGCCCACTCAAGAGCGAATCAGTTTCGGCAAGATCAGGGAGGTCATCGAACCGCCTAACTTGATTGAGATCCAAACCAAGTCCTACGAGGAATTCCTCCAGCGTTTCACGGAGCCGGACAAACGGCTCAGGATGGGACTGCAGGCCGTTCTTTCTGAGCACTTCCCCATCGAGAGCTACGATGGGCAAATCAAGCTGGAGTACGACTCATACGAGATTGCCCCGCCCAAGACGACAGATTTTGCGGCCATCCGCTCCGGCGAGACCTACAGCTCGGCACTTTATGTCCGCTTCCGCTTGCACTGCGGCGACACCACGACCGAGGAGAATGTGTACATGGGTGAAATCCCCATGATCACCGACCGCGGCACCTTCGTCATCAACGGGGCCGAGCGCGTCATCGTCGCGCAGCTGCATCGCTCGCCCGGTCTGTGCTTTGAAAAGACCCACCACGCCGGCGGCAAAGACATCTTCTCCTTCCGCATCATCCCCGATCGCGGCTCCTGGCTCGAAGTGCAGTTCGACACCAGCGACCTGCTCTATGTCTTCCTCGACCGCCGCCGCCGCCGCCGCAAGTTCCTGGCCACCACCTTCCTGCGCTACCTCGGCTACGAGAGCGACCGCTCCATCGTCGAGCAGTTCTACACCATTCAAACGCTCAAGCTTGCTGAAGTCAGCGGCGATGAGCTTGAGTATCTCGTTCCCTTCGAGGATGTCACCTTCGGCAGCGAGGATGGCACCCGCAAAGCCCTCATCATCTCCAAGGCTTACGAGACTCTCAGTCTGGCCACCATCCGCAAGATGCAGGAGCTGGGCATTCATGAGATCGAGGTCATCGACCAGCGCGAGGAGGAAACCCTCGTCAAGACCCTCAAAAAGGACCCTGCCCACGATCGCGAAAGCGCCCTGCGCGAAATCTTCCACAAATTCCGCCCCGGCGATCCCGCCTCCGTGCAGCAGGCCGCAACCGCCCTCGACCGCCTCTTCAAGGATGAGAAGCGCTACGATCTCACCCGTGTCGGTCGCCACAAAATCAACCAAAAGCTTGGTCTGGATGTCTCTGAGGACGTTCGCCTCATCCAGCCCATTGACTTCCTTGCGGCGCTCAAATACCTGTTGCGCCTCAAGCATGGGGAAGGGCAGGTCGACGACATCGACCACCTCGGCAACCGCCGCGTGCGTGCCGTGGGTGAGCTCATCGCCAACCAGTGCCGCGTGGGGCTTGCCCGCACCGAGCGTCTGGTCAAGGAGCGCATGACCCTGTGCGACACCACGCGCAGCGACATCACCCCGAGCAAGCTCATCAATCCCAAGGCGCTCAGCGCCGTCGTGCGCGACTTCTTCGGTCGCAGCCAGCTCTCGCAGTTCATGGACCAGATCAACCCCCTGGCCGAACTCACCCACAAACGCCGACTCTCCGCCCTCGGACCCGGCGGTCTCAACCGCGACCGCGCCGGCTTCGAGGTGCGCGACGTGCACCCCAGCCACTATGGCCGCATCTGCCCCATCGAAACGCCCGAAGGTCCCAACATCGGCCTCATCAACTCGCTGTGCACCTACGCCAGCATCGATGAGTACGGCTTCATCCAGACCCCCTTCCGCAAGGTGCGCAAGGGCGCGGACGGCCGCATGGAAGTCACCGATGAAATCGAGTACCTGACCGCCGACAAGGAAGAATACTTCCTCATCGCCCAGGCCAACAACGAACTGGACGAGGACAACGGCCACGGGCATTTCGTCAAACCCCGCATCACCGCCCGCGAGCGCGGCGAATTCATCGAAGTCGATCCCTCCCGCGTCAGCTACATGGATGTCTCGCCCAAGCAGATTATCTCCATCGCGGCCGGGCTCATTCCCTTCCTGGAGCACGATGATGCCAACCGCGCCCTCATGGGCGCCAACATGCAGCGTCAGGGCGTGCCGCTGATGGTCAACCAAGCACCGCTCGTCGGCACCGGCATCGAGGCCAAGTGCGCCCGCGACAGTTGCTCCGTCGTCTGCGCCAAGGCGCCCGGCATTGTCGCCTCCGCCACGGCTGAATACATCGTCACCACCCCGGACGGTAAGCTGCCCGTCTCCCCCAACACTTGGCTGAGCGATCCCGACAGCATAAAGACCGATGCCGACAAGGGCATCTACGTCTACCAGCTGCGGAAATTCATGCGCTCCAACGCCTCCACCTGTATCAACCAAAAACCCATCGTCTCGCGCGGCGATGTCGTCAAGCCCGGCACCGTGCTGGCAGACGGACCCTGCACCGACGGCGGCGAACTCGCCCTCGGACGCAACGTGCTGGTGGCCTACATGTCGTGGTACGGGTACAACTTCGAGGACGCCATCATCATCTCCGAGCGCCTCGTGCAGGAAGATGCCTACACCTCCATCCACATCGAGGAGTTTGAGGAAAAAGCCCGCGACACCAAGCTGGGACCGGAGGAAATCACCCGCGATATTCCCAATGTTGGCGACGATGCCCTCAAGAATCTCGGCAGCGACGGTGTCGTGCGCATCGGTGCGGAAGTGAAGCCCGGCGACATCCTCGTGGGCAAGATTACGCCCAAGAGCGAGACGGATCTCGCGCCCGAGGAGCGCCTGCTGCGCGCCATCTTCGGCGAGAAAGCCGCCGATGTGAAGGATACCTCCCTGCGCGTCCCCCCCGGCACCACCGGCGTGGTCATGGATGTGCGCATCGTGCGCACCGCAGCTCCCGGCGCGCCCGCGCTCGACATGGAGAGGGAGAGCCAAGAGCAGCGCCAGAAGGTCGACATGGAGTACCGGAGCGACCGCAAGAAGCTCACCGAGCAGCTGACCGGCAAACTCTCCGATCGCCTGCTGGGCGAGAAGATTCCGCTGGAGGTGACCCTGGCCGGCACGAATGAGACCATCATTCCCGCCAACCGCAAGATTACCAAGTCGCTGCTGCGCAAGCTTGCCGACCATCACGACCAGATCGAGATGAACGAGAGCCCCGTTCGCAACCAAATCTTCGAGATTATCAACCTCTACGAACCCCGCTTTGCGGATTTGGATGAAGAGCGCGACCGCAAGCTCGACCAAATTGAGGCCGGCGCCGAGATGGATCCCGGCGTGGTGACCGAGGTGAAAGTCTACATCGCCACCAAGCGCAAGCTCGGCGTGGGCGACAAGATGGCCGGACGTCACGGCAACAAAGGCGTCTGCTCCCGCGTGCTGCCCGTGGAGGACATGCCCTACCTGGAGGACGGCACTCCCGTGGACATCATCCTCAACCCCCTCGGCGTGCCCTCGCGCATGAACGTGGGGCAGGTGCTGGAAGCCCACCTCGGCGTGGCTGCCAAGGCACTCGGCTTCAAGGTGGCTACCCCCGTGTTCGACGGTATCGAGGAGAGCAAGATTTGGGATTACATGAGCCAGGCCAAGAAGGTCGACGGCTTCTCCTGGGTCGGTGACGGCAAGGACGGCACCGTGGCCGGCAAGAGCCGCCTCATCGACGGTCTGACCGGCGAGTACTTCCACTACCCCGTGGTGGTCGGCTACACCTACATGCTCAAGCTCAACCACCTGGTCGCCGACAAGGTGCATGCCCGCGCCGTGGGTACCTACTCGCTCGTTACCCAGCAGCCGCTGGGCGGCAAGGCGCAGCACGGCGGCCAGCGCTTCGGAGAAATGGAGGTGTGGGCCATGGAAGCCTACGGCGCCGCCTACACCCTGCAGGAGCTCCTCACCGTCAAATCCGACGATGTGCAAGGTCGCACCCGAATCTACGAGAACATCGTCAAGGGCGACAACTCGCTGGAGGCCGGAACCCCCGAATCCTTCAACGTGCTCATCAAAGAAATGCAGGCTCTCTGCCTCAACGTCCGACCCTCCGAGAAGAAGGATCGCGAGAATGCTCCGCAGAGCACCGACGATCTCTTCGCCCTCCTGGCCGGCGACGGTCTGGAGGAAGATGAGCTCGATGACAAGGATGATGATTTCGATGACTTCTCGGACGATGACGCCGGCGACGAGGACTTCTCCGATGGCGAGGAGGACGCTGACGACGAGATGTAACCAGTTCACCGCGCTGCCCGGTTCAGCACCGGGCAGCCACCAACCTCTTACCACCATACACCTTTATGTCTTTCATCGACCTTAACAACGAGAAGCCCAAGAACTTTGATCAGGTTTGCATCACCGTGGCGAGTCCCGATGACATCCTGAGCTGGTCCAGCGGCGAAGTTAAGAATCCCGAGACCATCAACTACCGCACCTTCAAACCCGAGAAGGGCGGTCTGTTCTGCGAGCGCATCTTCGGGCCCACCCGCGACATGGAGTGCTCCTGCGGCCGCTACAAGCGCGCCAAGAACAAGGGCATGATCTGCGACCGCTGCGGCGTGGAGGTCACCTCCTCCCGCGTGCGCCGCGAGCGCATGGGCCACATCAACCTGGCCGTACCCGTCACGCACATTTGGTTCTACAAGTGCATGCCCAGCCGCATCGGCCTCATGCTCGACCTCACCGCCCGCGACCTCGAGCGCATCATCTACTACGAGGACTACATCGTCATTGACCCCAAGGAGGTCAACGGCATCGAGCGCGGCATGATTCTCACCGAGGAAGCCTACGACGAGCTCCAGGAGGACTACGGCGATGATGCCCCCGAGGCCGGAATGGGCGCCGCCGCCATCAAGCGCCTGCTGGAGACCATCGACCTGGACGCCCTCATCGACCAGCTGCGCCAGGAGATGGAGAAAACCAACTCCAAGCAGAACAAGCGCAAGATTGCCAAGCGCCTGCAACTGGCTCAGGGCTTCAAGAGCAGCGGCTGCCATCCCGAGTGGATGGTGCTCACCGTGCTGCCCGTCATTCCGCCCGACCTGCGCCCCCTCGTGCCGCTGCCCGGCGGTCGTTTCGCCACCAGCGACCTCAACGACCTCTACCGCCGCGTCATCAACCGCAACAACCGTCTGCGCGAGCTCTCCGCGTTGCAGACCCCGGAAGTCATCAAGCGCAACGAGATGCGCATGCTGCAGGAGGCTGTGGACGCCCTCTTCGACAACGGTCGCCACGGCCGCCACGTCACCGGCGCGAGCAATCGCCCCCTCAAGTCCCTCTCGGACATGCTCAAGGGCAAGAGCGGCCGCTTCCGCCAGAACCTGCTCGGCAAGCGCGTGGACTACTCGGGGCGTTCCGTGATTGTCATCGGCCCCAACCTGCGGATGAACCAGTGCGGCCTGCCCAAGAAGATGGCGCTGAGCCTCTTCGAGCCCTTCATCATCCACCGCCTCAAAGAGCTGGGCTATGTGCACACCGTGCGCTCGGCCAAGAAGATGATTGACCGCAAGGAACCCATCGTGTGGGATATCTTGGAGGAAGTCATCAAGGGACACCCCGTCTTCCTCAACCGTGCTCCAACGCTGCACCGCCTCTCCATCCAAGCCTTTGAGCCCGTGCTCATCGAAGGCTCGGCCATCCGCCTGCACCCGCTCGTCTGCACCGGCTACAACGCCGACTTCGACGGCGACCAGATGGCCGTGCACGTCCCGCTGAGCGTCGAAGCCCAGCTGGAAGCCCGCCTCATGATGCTGGCGCCCAACAACATCTTCTCCCCCGCCTCCGGCAAGCCCATCTGCACCCCCTCGCAGGATATCATTCTGGGCTCCTACTACCTGACGCACACCCGCGCCAAGGAGGTGAAGGAGAAGCAGGACAACCAGCACCTGCTGCCCCTCTTCGAGTCCATCTCCGAGGTGGAGTTCGCCATCGCCGCCCGCAAGATCGGCTACCACGAGTGGATCCGCCTCAAGAACCCCGACTACGGCAAGACGGGGGCTGCCTTCGACCGACTGGCTTTCAACCAGGAGAATGTCGACAAGAAAACCATCGTCACCACCGCCGGGCGCGTGCGCTTCAACGAGATTTGGCCCAACGAAATGGGCTACATCAACCGCAACATCGGCAAAAAGCAGATGGGCGAGCTCATCTGGCGCTGCTACCAAATCTGCGGTCAGAAAAAGACCGTCGAGACCCTCGATGCCCTCAAGGCACTGGGGTACAAGGAAGCCACGCGCTCGGGCTGCTCCATCGGTATCGTCGACATGGTGGTGCCCGAGGGCAAGAACAAGATGATTGCCGACGCCTACGACGAGGTCGCCAAGGTGACCGAGCAGTACGAGGAAGGCCTCATCACCAACGGCGAGCGCTACGAAAAGGTGGTGAACATCTGGTCCTCCACCACGGACGCCATCCAGAAAGAACTCTACACCAAGCTGGAGTACAACAGCGGCTCCGCCGTCGCCAGCCCGCTCTTCATGATGGTCGACTCCGGCGCCCGCGGTAACAAGGCGCAGATTAAGCAGCTCTCCGGTATGCGCGGCCTCATGGCCAAGCCCAGCGGCGAAATCATCGAGCGCCCCATCACCTCCAACTTCCGCGAGGGCTTGTCCGTGCTCGAGTACTTCATCTCCACCCACGGTGCCCGCAAGGGCTTGGCCGATACCGCTCTGAAGACGGCAGACTCGGGTTACATGACCCGCAAGCTCGTCGACGTGGCGCAGGATGTCATCGTGCGCGATGAGGACTGCGGCACGCAGAACGGCATCACCATGACCGCCATCTACGACGGAGAGGACGAAATCGCCTCGCTGGCCACCCGCATCTACGGGCGCGTCACCTGCGACGACATCATCGACCCCACCACCAAGGAGATCATCGTTCCTCGCAACGAAATCATCACCGACGAAGCGGCCAAGCGCATCGAAAAAGTCGGCATTGAGAAGGTGCGCGTGCGCTCCATCCTCACCTGCGAACTCTCCAAGGGCTGCTGCGCCAAGTGCTACGGTCTCAACCTCGCCACGGGCAAGAGCGTCAAGGTGGGCGAGGCCGTCGGCATCATCGCCGCCCAGTCCATCGGCGAGCCCGGCACCCAGCTGACCATGCGTACCTTCCACGTGGGCGGCACGGCCACGGCCGCTGCCAACCGCCCCGAGTACGTGGCCAAATCCGCCGGTCACCTGGTGTACGACGAGGATCTGCGCGGGCGCTGCGTGGAGGACGAGAACGGCGACACCATCGTGCTCTGCAAGAACGGCAGCGTGAAGATCTACGATGCCGAGGGCAAGGAGCTTGAGTCCTACCAGCTCATCATGGGCGCAGCGCTGCACATCAAAGACGGCGCCCAGGTGGAGCCCGGCACCGTCATCGCCGAGTGGGATCCCTTCGCCATCCCCGTCATCGCCGAGGCCGGCGGTACGGTCGAGTTCCAGGATGTCACCGAGGGTATCACCTGCCGCACCGAAAGCGGCCACAACGAGAGCGGTCGCGGTCAGGTCGTCATCATCGACCACCGCCAGGACCTCGCCCCGCGCGTCATCATCCACACCGGGAGCGGCGCCAAGGACAAGACCTTCGTCTATGCCATCCCCACGGGTGCCTACCTCGCCGTGAGCGACGGGCAGAAGATCTCCGCCGGTGCGACCCTCGCCAAGACCCCGCGCAAGGTGCAGAAGACCAACGATATTACCGGCGGTCTGCCCCGCGTGGCCGAGCTCTTTGAAGCCCGCCGCCCGAAGGACACCTGTGTGCTGGCCGAGAAGGACGGCATTGTCGCCATCGACGATGCCATGATTCGCGGCAAGAAGGTGGTCACCATCTACCGCGATGCCGAAGCCAAGGAGGCCGCCTCCAAGCGCGGTCGCCGCGGCGCCAAGCCCGAGGAAGAGGATTTGGGCACCAAGCACCTCGTGCCCATGGATCGCCACATCATCGTGCACGACGGCGACTATGTGCACGCCGGCGAGCCGCTTTCCGACGGCTCCGAAGCCTCCGATGAGATTCTGCGCATCTGCGGCAAGGAAGCCCTGCAGGAGCACCTCGTCAACAAGGTGCAGCAGGTCTACCGCGTGCAGGGTGTGGAAATCAACGACAAGCACGTGGAAATCATCGTCTCGCAGATGCTCCGCAAGGTGCGCGTGCTCGACCCGGGCGACACCGGCCTGCTGTGGAACGACGAAGTCGACCGCACCACGCTGGCGCGCATCAACCGCGAAACCGTGGCGCAGAACGGACGCCCCGCCGAATCCGAACCCATCCTGCTGGGCATCACCAAAGCCTCGCTCAAGACCGACTCCTTCATCTCGGCGGCCTCCTTCCAGGACACGACCCGTGTGCTGACCGAGGCCTCGACGCTGGGCAAGGTCGACATGCTGGAGGGCTTCAAGGAGAACGTGATTCTCGGGCATCTGATTCCCGCCGGCACAGGCTTCGACAAGTACCGCAACATCGTGGTCGAGGCCGCCCCCGGTGCGACTCCCATCCCCCGCGCCACCTACGACACGGATGAAGAGATGATTGTGTCCGAAGATGCCATCTCCGTGGGCTCCGAGGATTGATGACCCCCTACCTCACATCAGCCACCGCCTCCCCCCCCGGGGAGAGCGGTGGCTTTTTTTGCAAAAAGTCTGCCGAAATTTCATTTTTGGGCTTGCTTGTTCGTTTGCGAGCTGCTAAACTGCGTCGAGCAGCTTTGGCTGCGCCGAAGTCGATGTCCGGATCGTCTAGGGGTTAGGACTCAGGATTTTCATTCCTGCAACACGGGTTCGATTCCCGTTCCGGATGTTTTCTTGCCAGGGAACCCGCCGATGAGGCGGGTTCTTTTTTGCACCCCGATGCCCCTGCAGCCCTGCCGCACGCCACCATGACATCCCGCCTTCCCATTCCCCGACCTGACCCGCGCGAGTTGCGCCGCCTGCTCGCGCTCATGCTCCCGCTCTACATCGGCAACCTCATGCAAATGGGCATGGGAGTCATCGACACCATTGTAGCCGGGCATGCCGGGGCAGGGGAGCTGGCCGGGGTGGCGCTGGCCTGCGCCCTCGTCGCCCCCGTGCTCTGCTCCGTCGGCGCCATCATCTCCATGGTCGCGCCGATGATCTCGCGGCTGCGCGGTGCCGGCTGCTCGGGGAAGGTAGGCTACCTGTTGTTGCAGGCCAAGTGGCTGGCTTTGCTGCTGGCTCTGCTCGAATGTGCGGTGCTGGCGGCGGGGCATTTCCTTTGGCCGCTGGTGACGGAGAATGCGGCGCTGCGCGCCACCGCCGATGCCTACATCGGCTTCTTCCTGCTCGGCGTGCCCGGCAATTTGCTCCTGCGTGTCGCGCTGGCCTACTTCGAGGGCAGCGGGCGCACCCGCCCGGGCATGGTCTTTTCCCTCATGGGTCTGGTGCTCAACATCCCGCTGAACATCATGCTGGTATTCGGCTGCGGCCCCATCCCCGCCCTCGGCGGTGCCGGCTGCGGGCTGGCCACCGCCGTCATCTACTGGTGCATGGCGCTCGGAGCGCTCGGGCTCATGAAGCTCTCGCCGGGCAGCCGGGAGCAGCTGCGCGCCATGCTCGCCCTGCGCCGTCCCGACCTGCGGCTCATGGGGCGCATCCTGCGCCTCGGCACTCCCGTTGCCTTTGCCACGCTGAGCGAAGTCGGCTTCTTCTGCGCCATCACCATGGTCATCGCCCCGCTCGGCGAGCGCGTCGTGGCCGCCAACCAAGTCTCCATCAGCATCTCCTCGCTCATCTTCATGTATCCCCTGAGCCTGGGGTGGGCTGTGGCCATCCGCGCCGGCTACCACATCGGCGCCGGGAACGCGCGTGCCTTCCGCCGCATGGTGCACACCGCGCTGCCCTTGCTCGCGGGCGGCGTCGTCTGCTTCATGCTCGGCACAATCGTCGGGCGCGACAGCCTGATTGCCCTCTATACCCAAGATCCGCAGGTGCACGCCACCGCGCGCGTGCTGCTGCTGCTCTGTGCCCTCTACCAAATCCCCGACGGCATCCAGAGCTTCCTCAACGGGCTGCTGCGCGGCTGCCAAGACACCAATGCCATCAGCCGCGCCACCATCATCGGCTATTGGGGCGTCGGCTTCCCGCTCGCCTGCGTCCTCATCCGCACCGATTGGATTGTCCCCGCCATGGGCGCGGCGGGCGCCTGGGTGAGCTTCATCGTCTCCCTCAGTCTCGTTGCCCTGCTGCTGGGGCTGCGCTACCGCCGAACCGCCCGACGCCTCTTTGCCGAGGACAAAAAGCGCAAAAAACAGGGCGAGTGAGCCAAAAAGCAGACATTTTGCTTGACGCTCGGGTAAGAAGCGTGTAGACTAGCCGCCCCGCACTACAGGTGTAGTGTGGTGTCAACACGTCAACTAACACACACACGATGAAGACCCACGTGAAGAAAGGTGATGATGTCGTCGTCATCGCCGGCAAGAACAAGGGCAAGCGTGGTGTCGTTCTCTCCGTGAACGCTGCCAAGCAGACCGTGACGGTGGAAGGGGTGCGCCTCCTCAAGAAGGCCACCAAGCCCACCGAGAGCGATCCCGATGGCGGCATCAAGGAAATCAACGGCGCCATCCACATCTCGAATGTGAAGAAAGTGGGCTGATGCCGCAAGGCAGACACCCCGCGCTTAAGCCGAACCAACAACAAGATACACAAGAGCTGACCCGCTAATACCATGAGCACACCAACACTGCTTACATACTACAAGGAGAAGGTCGTACCGGCCCTCCGGGCGAAGCATCAGTATGCCAACGTGCACCAGGTTCCCCGTCTGGAGAAGATTGTGGTGACCACCTGCATGGGCAAGGCTCCCGACCGCAAACAGGCCGTGGAAGACGCCGTGGCAGAAATCGCCAAAATCACCGGCCAGAAGCCGGCCGCTACCTACGCCCGCAAGAGCGTGGCTAACTTCAAACTCCGCGAGGGCGAAATCCTCGGTGCGCGCGTGACGCTGCGCTCCGATCGCATGTGGGAGTTCCTCGATCGCTTCATCAACATCACGGCGCCGAACATCCGCGACTTCCGCGGTCTGCCCACCAAGTCCTTTGACGGCCGCGGCAACTACGCTATCGGCATCCCCGATCAGTCGATCTTCCCCGAGATTGAGCTCGATCAGATCAAGCGCAACATCGGTTTCGACATCATCTTCGTGACCACCGCTCCGACGGACGAAGAGGGACGCGACCTGCTTGCCGAGCTGGGTATTCCCTTCCGCAAGCCCAACAAGAAAGCTGAAGAAAACGCCTAACCCCTTTTTACGACTATGGCAGTATTAAGTGATCCCATTGCTGACTTCCTCACCCGCGTGAAGAACGCCGGCAACGCCCGCAACGAGTCGTTCACCGCCCCCTACTCCGGCATCAAGGCCGAAATCGCCCGCATCCTCGCCGAGGAAGGCTACATCTGGTCCTGCGACATCGTGGGCGAGGGCAAGGACAAAGCCATCAAGGTGAAAGTCAAGTACACCCCCGAGGGCAAGCCCATCGTGACGGACGTCAAGCGCTGCTCCAAGCCCGGTCGTCGTCAGTACGTCCACTCGGACGAGATCCCCACGGTCATGAACGGCCTGGGCATCTCCATCGTCTCGACCTCCCGCGGTCTCATGACGGGCGCCAAAGCCCGCAAGGCTCAGATCGGCGGCGAGCTCATCGCACTCATCTGGTAACCCACAACCCGGCAGAATATTATGTCTCGAGTAGGTAAGAAAGTTATCACCATCCCCGCCGGCGTCACCGTCAGCATCAGCGACAGCAAGGTCACCGTCAAGGGCGGCAAGGGCGAGCTGAGCTGGACGCTCCCCGAGGGCATCAGCGCCGCCGTTGAGGGCGAGCACCTCACCGTCAGCCGCGCCGACGATTCCCGCAAGCTGCGTTCCCTGCACGGCACCAACCGCTCCCTCCTCGCCAACATGGTCGAGGGCGTCTCCAAGGGCTTCACCAAGAACCTGGAGATCGTGGGCGTGGGCTTCAAGGCCGCCGTCAAGGGCAAGGCGCTCGACATCAACGTCGGCAAATCGCACCCCATCCTGCACCCCATCCCCGAGGGGCTGACCGTCACCGTGACGGACAACACCAAGGTCAAGGTCGAGGGTATCGACAAGCAGCTCGTCGGCCAGTTCTCGGCCGAGGTTCGCGGCTACTATCCCCCCGAGCCCTACAAGGGCAAAGGTATCCACTATGTGGGTGAGCACATCCGCCGCAAGGAAGGCAAGAGCGTCGGTAAGTAATCACGGCAAACCCTTAAAAAGTTTATACGACAATGAGTACTATCAATCGCAAAGCCATCCGTTCCCGCGTGCATGTGCGTATCCGCAAGAAGCTCTCCGGTACGCCTGAGCGTCCCCGCCTGGCCGTCCACTTCTCCAACCAGCATGTCTACGCCCAAGTCATCGACGACACCAAGGGCTGCACACTTGCCTCCGCCTGCACCAAGCAGCTGGGTCTGCAAGCCGCCAACAAGGAGACCTCTGCCAAGGTCGGAGCCCTGATTGCCGAGCGTGCCCTGGCTGCCGGCATCACGGAGGTCGTTTTCGACCGCGGCGGTTTCCTCTACACGGGCAAGGTCAAGTCCCTGGCCGATGCCGCTCGTGAAGCCGGTCTCAAGTTCTAACACGAAAGGTCACAAACAATGAACACTGAAGAAACGAAAGCTCCGGAAACCGAAGCCGCTCCCGCTGCCGCTCCGCAGGGTCGCGCTCCCCGCGCTCCCCGCGCTCCCCGCCGCGATGCCGGCCGCAACGGTCGCGGTCCCCGCCGCGAGGGTGGCCGCCGTGGTGAGACCCCCGTCGAAGAGGGTCCCCAGCTCATGGAGAAAGTCGTCTACGTCAACCGCTGCGCCAAGGTGGTGAAGGGCGGTCGCCGCTTCTCCTTCTCCGCGCTCATCGTCGTGGGCGACCAGAAGGGTAAGGTCGGCTACGGCTTCGGCAAGGCCAATGAGGTCTCCGACGCCATCCGCAAGGGCACCGACGCCGCCAAGCGCGCCATGAAGAAGGTCGTGGTGGTCAACGAGACCATCCCCCACGAGGTCTACAGCGAGTTCGGCGGTGCCAAGATCGTCCTCAAGCCCGCCGCCTCCGGTACGGGTCTGGTGGCGAGCGCCAAGGTGCGTGCCGTTCTCGAGGCGGCCGGCGTCAACAACGTCATCGCCAAGTCCCTGGGCTCCTCCAACGCGGCCAACGTCGTCAAAGCCGTCATGCAGGCCATGCTCGGCATGCGCACGGCCGATCAGATTCTTGCCGCCCGCGGCAAGAAGAAGAAGGAAGCCGCTCAGCTCTGAACCGAGTAACCCCCAACGATTTCATCAACCATGTTGACTCTCGAAACACTCGCTCCCAATCCCGGTGCCAAGCACCGCAAGAAGCGCCTCGGCTGCGGCGAAAGCTCCGGCCTCGGCAAGACCTGCGGCAAGGGCAACAAGGGTCAGAAAGCCCGCAGCGGCGGCTCCATCCGCCCCGGCTTTGAAGGCGGCCAGATGCCCCTGCATCGCCGTCTGCCCAAGAAGGGCTTTAACAACGCCCGCTTCCGCAGCAACATCGCCATCGTCAACCTCAACCAGCTGGAGGCCTTCTTCGAGGCCGGCGCTGCGGTGGGCGAGGCCGAGCTGCGCGCGACCGGGCTGGTCAAGGGCGCTGTTGACGGCATCAAGCTGCTGGGCAACGGCAACCTCTCCAAGGCTCTCAACATCACCGTCGACTACGCCAGCGCCTCCGTCGCGGCGAAGGTCGAGGCGGCGGGCGGCACCCTCACGGTGCTCTCCAAGTGAGCCTCCGCGGCACACGCCGCGTTTCAACACACCTCACAGAGCCGGGCAGCGCAGCGCTGCCCGGCGGCTGTGTGGAGAGCAGGGCAGGTCGATGAACCCCTCTCCGAACGCCCACAGGCGGGGCGGGCTCTGCCGAAGAGCCGACACGCCGCGCTGCACGCTTTTTTTCACTGTATTCCCCCTTAACCACAGAAAACAATGATTTCTGCCTTTGCCAACACCATGAAGGTTCCCGAGCTGCGGAGCCGCATCCTCTTCACCCTCGCCATGATTGTCATCGTGCGCTTGGGCGTGCATCTGCCCCTGCCCGGTGTCGATGTGCAAACCCTCACCGACTACATGGCCAAGGCAACGCAGGACGGCGACAGCCCCCTGGGAGCCCTCGGTGCCATCCTCACCATCTTCTCGGGCGGCGGTCTGCAGCAGTGCGGCATCTTTGCGCTGGGTATCATGCCCTACATCTCCGCCTCCATTATGACGCAGCTCATGGGCGCCGTGCTGCCCAGCTGGCAGAAGATGCTGCGCGAGGAAGGCGGGCGGCAGAAGATGACCAAGTACACCCGCATGCTCGCCATTGCCATTGCCATCATCCAGGGCTACCTGCTCACCCAGACCCTGCGCAACCCGGCCAGCATCGGACTGGACTGCGGTGATTTGGTGATGAACCCCGGCATCATCTTCACCCTGACCACCATCTTCATCATCGTCACCGGCACCATGTTCCTCATGTGGATCGGCGACCAAATCACTGAGCGCGGCGTCGGCAACGGCATCTCGCTTATCATCTCCGTCAACATCATCCACGCGCTGCCCGGCGCCTTCTCCGTCGCGTGGAAAACCTGCGTCATGCGCGGCACCGAGATCAACCCGCTCGGCTCGCTCGGCATGGTCGCCCTCATTCTCTTCATGATTCTCGTGGTGGCGCTCGTCGTCACCGTCAGCGTGGCGCAGCGCCGCATCCCCGTGCAGTACGCCAAGCGCGTGGTCGGCCACGGCAAGATGACGCAGGGCGGCACGCAGTACCTGCCCCTCAAGCTCAACTACTCCGGCGTGATGCCCGTCATCTTCGCCACCGCCATCATGGCGCTGCCGCAGATGCTCGTCTCGCAGATCTTCTCGCAGGACAGCTGGGTGCACGGCTTCGTCTCCACCTGGCTCTCGCCCAACGATGTGTACTACTACATCCTCTCGGCGGTCATGATCTACTTCTTCTCCTACTTCTGGGTGGCCACCATGTTCCAACCCCAGCAGATTTCCGAGGATCTCAAGCGCAGCGGCGGCTACATCCCCGGTGTGCGCCCCGGCCCCCCCACCGCCGCCTTCCTCGACCAGACTATGAGCCGCCTCACCTTTGCGGGTTCGCTCTTCCTCACCCTCATCTACTTCCTGCCCAGCCTGCTCTCCGTGTGGGGCGGTCTGCCCATGCTCGTCACCCAATTCTTCGGCGGCACCTCGCTGCTCATTCTCGTGGGTGTGCTGCTGGACATGATGCGCCAGATCGAAGCCACGCTCCTGCAGCGCAACTATGACGGCTTCATGAAGAAAGGGCGCATCCGCGGCAAGTACGCCCACCTGCAGGGCACCGGACAGGCTGCCGAGGGCAAGGGGCTCGTGGTGCTCTGGGTCATCATCGCCCTCTTCATCCTCGCCGGCGCCATCGTCTTGGCCGGCTGAGAGCGCTCGCATTGCTTCTTTCCGCAGAACCCCGACCTGCCGGTCGGGGTTCTTGCGTTTCAGTAACTTGCGTCTTTGCCGCCGTCCTTGACTACTGGGGCGCAACGTGGTAGAATGTCCGCGTCATGAATCACCCGCTCTGTCTCCTTACGATCGGTCTGTCTGTCCTTGCCCTCAACTCCTGCATCACCGCCGCTGTCACGGCTGCGGCCGGCACAGCCGGCAGTGTGGGGGGCCTCGGCGGTGCCCTGAGTGTCGGCAAGCTGCTGAGCAGCGATGCTGCTCCCGAGACCCTGGAGGGGTGCAGCCTCAAGCTGAGTGGCACGAGCTGCAGCCGTCTCGACTTTCCCCGCGGGGTAGAAACCAACATGCTCTACACGCGTCAGGATGAGCACAGCGCCGTCATCAGCATCAGCAGCGAGGAGGGCAGCGAGCACTACTACCTCACCTTCACCTCCGCCAAGGGGGGCAGTGTCTCCTATGAGCAGCGCGGCGCCGACGGCAGCCTGCGCACGGAGCACGGAACGTTTACGCTGGAATAAGCCCCCAACCGCTGCCGTGGATGCCCTCGCCGCAACGCTGAACTACCTGAACACCCTGCGTGAACAGGGTGCGGAACGCCTCCCCATCGACGAAGAGGCACGCAGCATCCTGCGCAGCTGGATGCTCGCCCTCAAGCGCGGCGGACGCGCCACCCGCCCGGGAGAGCCCGCCGCCTCCGCCGCAGCGCAGGAGGCAGCCGCTGCGCCGCAGGCGCCCGCCGCTACAGACACGGAGGCGCACATCGCCGAGCTGCGCGAAGCCGCCGCGCGCCCCGTGGCGCAAGAGCCGCGCGACGAGGGCGAAATCCCCTTCTTCCGCCCCGCGAGCAGCGGCAGCCCCGAGAGCGCCTGGCAGGCGCTGGAGCAGGCGCTGCCCGCGTGGAAACCCCTGCGCGAGCTCGGCAGCCTGCGCGAGGTGCCCGTGTTCGGTGCGGGCAGCCGCCGCGCCTCCATCATGTTCGTGGGCGATTGCCCCAACTACGGCGATGAGCGCAGCCGCAGCCCCTTCAGCGGCGAAGCTGGCGCCAAGTTCGACGCCATGCTTCGCGCCATGGGGCTGGGCCGCGAGAGCATCTACCTCACCCACCTCGTTAAATTCCGCCCTGCGCAGCCGCGCCAGACCCTCAACACCCGCGTGCCCAACGAGCGCGAAATCGCGCTGAGCCTCCCCGTCCTCGACTACGAAATCGGGCTCCTGCAACCCAAGGTCATCGTCGCGCTCGGCATCATCGCCGCGCGCGGCATCCTGCAGCTCGGCCCGCTGCCCCTCGCCGCCTACCAAGAGCAGCGCGCCGCGCGCTACCGGGGCATCCCCGTCGTCGTCACCCACCACCCTAGCTACCTCCTGCGCACCGCCGATCTTTCTGAGCGTCGCCGCCTGTGGGAGGAGATGCTCCGTGTCATGGAACTGGCCGGGCTCGCCATTAGCGCCAAGCAGCGCGGCTACTTCCTTCCCAAACCAAACGCGATATGAAACCATTCCTGCATCGCCTCCACCTCTGGGTCGGCATCCCCATCGGCATCATGCTCCTCATCTTCAGTGTGACGGGCATCTTGATTCACATTCCCCCCTTGAGCTCCGAAACGCTTGTCAGCCGTGCGTGGATGCCCGAGCGCTATCAGGCTCGTGATTGGAACAGCGGCGCCCTGCGCGGCAGCTGCGACGGGCTCCTCTACGGCAGCTGCGGCGTTTGGACCGAGCGGGGGGACTCCGCCGGGCTCGACGGACGCAACGTGCTGGCGCTCGCCCGAGGCGCGGATGAAAGCTACTTCGCTGTCACGCCCAGTCGCCTGTGGGTCGGCAGCCCTGGCCACTGGCAGCCCGTCGCGCTCCCCGCGAGCGACCGCTGGTGCTGGATTACCCGTGATGGGGAGCAGCTCCTCCTCACAGGGCGAGGTAGCGTGCTCAGCGCGGCTCCGCCCTACAGCGACTGGCAGATCGTGAGCCTTGAGCCCCCGTCGGAGCCCTCTGCCCTCCCTGCGCTCGTCAAGAAACTGCATAGTGGACTGCTCTTCGGCGGTATCGGCAGGGTCGTCGTCATCGTGTTGGCCATCTTCCTCGCGCTGCTCTCTGCCACCGGGCTCTTGCACGTCGCCCTCAAGCGCCGACCCAACCGCAAACGATATGTCGAGCTCTTCCGCAACAACCTCAAGCTTCACTTCCACATCGGCAAAATCCTCCTTGTCCTGTTGCTGCTCATTTGCCTGACGGGAGCCTTCCTGCGCCCCCCGCTGCGCCCCCTCATCGCCGACATAACGATGGATGCCACCGCAGAGTTGCAGCAATGCTGCCGCGACAAGGCGGCGGGCGACTATCTCCTTGTGACCCGAGGCGCCTTCTACAGCCTGCCCGCCCTCGGGGAGAGCCCGACGCGCGTGCAGAGCGCCCCGCCCATCGGGCGCAAGGGCTTGACGGTGCTCCATCAGCAAGACGATGGTTCGTGGCTCGTCGGCTCCGACAAGGGGCTCTACCGCTGGCTGCGCAGCACCGGCGAGCAGAGCCTGCTTGCCGAGGGCAATATCGCCGGCTATACCGCCCGCACCGGTGCGGTGGACGCCAAGCGCGGCACCCAGCTCCTGCCCCAGCCTGAGGGTCTTGCCACCGCCCCCATCAGCCTGCGCACCATTGCCATGGACATCCATAACGGACGCTTGTTCTTCGGCAACGGAGGCGAGGTTTGGGTATTCCTTGGCGGGCTGCTCTCCCTCGTGATT
>JBJEVK010000099.1:33872-41602 GCA_051884295.1 Akkermansia sp. | reverse complement strand
TGACCCCGCTGTTGAAGTCCAGCAGCTTGAGGGGGATGAGCGCCTGGTCGTGGTAGGGAGCGAGCACAGCATCGTAGCGCCCGGCGGCGGCTTCGCGGTAGACGACATCGGGCACGCAGGGACCGTGGATGCTCGCCCAGGGCAGCGCCGCGCGCAGCTGTGCGACGGCGGGCGCCATGAGGCGGCTCTCCTCATCACCGAAGGCGCCGTTTTCGCCGTTGTGGGGGTTGAGCCCCGCGACGGCTAGCCGGGGGTACGGGGTGCCCGTGCGGCGCTTGAACTCCGCCAGCAGGCAACCCACGCGCACGAGCTCGCGGATGCTGAGCCGCTGCGGCACCTCGGCCAGAGCAACATGGGTCGTGGCGAGCGCGACGGTCAGGTGCTCCCCCGTCAGGCACATGGCGAAGTTACGCACACCGAGCCGATCGGCAAAAAACTCCGTTTGCCCCGGGTAGGGGAAGCCGATCCGGTGCAGGGCTTCCTTGCAGACAGGCGCGGTGACGACGGCGTCGATGCGCCCCTCGCGCAGGGCCTCAGCGGCCAGTTCGAGGTGCTCGAGGGCGGCGCGTGCCGTGGCCTCGGTCGGCTGCCCCGGCGTGGCGTCGATGCGGCTGCCGATGAGGCGGTACTCCGCATCCGCCGGGAGCTGCGGCAGCGCGGCGGCGATGATTTCGGGGCCGATACCGGCTTGGTCGCCCAGAGTGTAGCCGATGATGGGGCGCGGCGTGCTCACGGCTCTACCTCCTCGGCGGTGTCATCGTCGCGCAGCTGCGGGCTGTTGACCTGCGGTGCTTCGGTCGCGCGTTTGGGCGGCACCGGCACGGGGGGGCGGTAGGAGCGCTGGGTGTTGATGTAGATGGCGTTGGTGTCGCGCGGCTCGAAGCGGGCTTCCTGATTGACGGAGGCGTGGTAGATCACGGTGGCAATCAGCGCGAGTATCACCGGAACAAGCAGCAGGCTCCCCAAGCAGGTTTTCATGCCCCCATTCTACCTGCGGCAGGGCGGGAAGGCAAGCCGCATGTCGCAGGCTCTTGACTTCGCATCGCCTTTTTGGTATGCAGGGGAGGATGAAGCTGCGTTCGTTGTCTTTTGTCGGTAGGGCGCTGTGCTGCGGCAGCCTGCTGTGCGCGTGCATGGTGCCCACGGAGGCCCGACCCGGGGTGCGCCCCGAGGCGGAGCCACGCCCGGTGCTGCCGGAGGCGGGGGTGCGGAGCGATGCTCTGGCTGTGCAGCTCTTTGCCGACCTGGCGCAGAGCGAGCCCGGCAATGTGGTGTTCTCCCCGGCATCGCTGGAGAAGGTGCTGCGCCTGCTGCAGCGCGGGGCGCAGGGCGAGACGCGCGCGGTCTTCGACGCCCTGCCCATGGGGCGCGAGGGCGTGCCCTCGACCATGCAGGTGCGCTCGGCGGATGCGCTGTTTGCGGACGAGACGTTTGAGCTGCGGATGAGCGCCGAGCAGGTCATGCGCGTGTCCTTTGCCGCGCGTCCCGAGGAAGCGGTGAACACGATCAACTCCTGGTGCAGCGAGCAGACGGAGGGGCGCATCCCCGCGGTGCTCACCCGGGCGGATGTGTCGGCGGACACAGCGCTGATCGCGGCGAATGCCGTCTATCTGCGCGAGCAGTGGCTGCACCCCTTTGAGCCCGATGCCACGCGGCAGGGCGTGCCCTTTGCGCTGCCCGGCGGCGGCACGGCGGAGGTGGACATGATGAGTCGCACCGATGTGTTTCGCTATGCCGAGGGGGAGGATTGGCAGGCGGTGGCCTTGTTCTACCGCACGGACGGGCGTAGCGGAGAGCCGGGCTGCTGGATCGGCATCCTGCCCAAGGGCGCGGCGCGCCCCTTTGCGCAGAAGATGACGGCGGAGCAGTTTTCGGCGATCCGCGCGGCGCTCGCGGCAGCGCCCCTGCGGCACGTGCAGGTGGATCTGCCCAAGATCAGCGTGCAGACGCCGGCTTTTTCGCTGCGGAACGCGCTTTGCACGGCGGGATTGCAGGCGGCGTTTGCCCCGGAGGCGGATTATTCGGGCATCGGTCGCTCGCCGCGGGGGAAGCTGAGCCTGTCGAATGTGATGCAGCGTTGCATGGTGGAGCTGTCGGAGAAGGAGACGGTGGCGGCGGCGGTGACGATGGCGATGGTGACCTGTTGCGCCATGAGACCGGAGCCGATGCCGCACATTCGCTTCGACCGCCCGTTTCTCTGGGCGATCGGCGATCTGACGACGGAGGCGCCGCCGTACTTCCTCGGCTTGTTTGAGCGCCCGGAGTGAGCTTTTCCCTTGACTCCGGGGTCGGAGAGGAAGATACTGCACCTATGAGCGCGATTCCTTGGGTTGTCATGGCGGCGGCATCGGCGACTGTCGATTATCTGAACCCGCTCCCGATGCCGGGTGAACCGGGATACACCCCCGCTCCCCGGCACCACTTCCGCGTGTTGTTCGAGAATGATTCGGCAGCGTGTACTGATGAAAGTTACACCCACGGCACGCGCTTGGATTATGCTCAGGATTGGGACGAGCACAACAGCTGGGGCCTCAGCCTGACGCAGAATATCTACACCCCCACCACGCACTCGAACGCCTGCGTCCCGGGCGAGCACCCCTACGCGGGCTATCTGGCGCTGGGTGCGGCCTACCTGCGCCGCGGCGATTGGGTGGGTTGCGCGACGGAGTTGCAGCTGGGGACGACGGGCAACCCGTCCTTCGCGCGCTACTCGCAGGATGCCGTTCACCTCGCCGGCGGGATGGAGCGCTGGGAGGGATGGTCGTACCAAGTGCCGGCGGAGGCGACGGTGCAGCTTTCCTCGCGGCAGGATTACCGCTTGGCCTTCATGGAGTGTCAAAGCGGCCTGTGGCAGAGCGATGCGCGCCTGTTCACCCGCGAGAACGTGGGGACAGTGGATTTGTCCGGCGGCGCGGGCATCGTGCTGCGCTGGGGGCACAATCTGCCGGAGAGTATGGCGGTCAACGGCAACCACGCCGCCGATTTCGGGCGGGGGCTGCTCCGTGTCCGGGGCTACAATCCGGAGGAGACGTCCTATTTCCTCGTGGGGTCGCTGTACGGCGCCTATGTGGCGCGCGATATCACGATTGACGGCGGTGTGTTCCACAGTTTCAAGCACAAGACTTGCAGCCGCAAGCCCTGGCAGTTCGAGGGGCAGCTGGGGCTGGGCGTGGTGCGCCACGGGGTGGATTATTTCGCGGGGATGGTGTGCCACTCGCGCACCTACCGCACCGAGGATAAGAATCACTTGTACGGCAGCTTTGCCATAACCCTGCATTGGTGATGACTCGGTGGCTGTTGCGCTGGTCGGTGGGGCTGCTCTGCCTCTTTTTTGCCGTGAGCGGGGTGCTGATTGCCGCGCAGTTCGGCGCAGAGGCGTGGGGCTTTGCCCGTGTGGGCGGCGTGATGCTCTGGGCGGCTCTGGCCATGGGCTGCACGGCGGCGGTGGGGGTGATCTTCACGCTGGTGTTCGGCTACCTGAGCACGCGGATTTTTTCGCGCGCGCAATGGTGCGCCGCGGGCGTGGTCGCTCTGGCGCTGGCGGCCGCCGCCTGGGGGTGGAATCGGCTGGGTTCCCTCGATTTGCCGATTGTGCTGCCCATTGACGGCTGCACCGAGGTGCACGAGCTGGTGGGCAGCGAGGTGGGCGAGCTGATTCCCCTGGGCTTTTCCTTCGTGGCCGATGCGGCAGAGGGGCAGGGGCTGCGGGCGCGGGTGATGAGCTCCTACCGCGGGCGGACGGAGCAGCGCGTGCTGCTCCTGCTGCCCGATGAGCCACAGCGCAGCAAGGGCTGGGCGCTCTGCTTCCGCCGCGTGGCACTGTACAACGGGGTGCCACATGCCGAGCTGCGCGCCGTCCGCGAGCCGGGGCATTACCTCCTGCTCGGTGGGGCACTGGGCGCCCTCGGCTGCCTGATGGCGCTGCTCTTCGGCGCGGGCCGGCGGGATGCCTGACGCGCGGTTCGCTCTGCCCCCATCTCAGGCGCGGGAGGTCGCGGCGGCTCAGACCTGCGCCTCGGCGGGAGCGACGAGAGCCGCCCACTCGGCCGGCACGCGCTGCGGGCGCCCTTGGGGCATTTGCACGAGGGCGAGCCGCTGGTGCACGGAGACGAGCAGCCGGTCATCGGCGGCGCGTAGCACCTCCACCCGCACCCAGAGCGAGGAGCCCTGCGCACGCTCCAAAATACCCTGCACGCGGCAGATGTCGGAGAGGACGGCGGGCGCGTGGTAGTCGACCTCGGTGCGGACGAGCACGGCGTGCAAGCCGCGCTTGGCCATCTCCGTGTAGTCAATGCCGAGGTGGGCGCACATCTTGGAGCGGCATTCCTCGACCCAGCGCAGGTAGGCGAGGTTGTGGACGACACCGCCGCAGTCGGTGTCGTAGTACATCACCTGGTAATCGAGAGCGTATTGGGGAATCATGACTTGGGCAAATCAACGGCGCCCCTGCCCCGCAAGGGACCAGGGGCGCTGCGACCGGATGCTTCCGGAAAGAGTGGGGACGCTTACTTGCGGATGAACTCCTCGATGGCGGAGGTCACCTCCTTGAGGTCGTCGATGGTCAGCTCGCCCATGTGCGCGATGCGGAAGGTCTTGTCCTTCAGATCGCCGTAGCCGTTGCCCGCCGTCATGTTGCGCGTGGCGAGGAAGGCGTTGAGCGCCTTGAAGTCCAGCAGCTCGCCCGTCGCCTTGATGTGACTGTCGATGACGGTGAGTGTCTTGGAGAGGTAGTTGCGGTTGGGGTAGACGCGGAAGTGCTCGTCCGCCCAGGCGCGCGTCCACTTGGCCATCTCCTCGTGGCGGGCAAAGCGGGCTTCGATACCCTCCTCGTTCACGATGTGCTTGAGCTGCTTGTCCATCGCAAACATGATGGTCAGGCAGGGGGTGGAGGTGTACTGGTAGTTCTTCTTGTCGATGAAGTCCCAGATGGTGCGCAGGTCGAAGTAGAGACCGCGGTTCTCCACCTGAGCCGTGCGCTCGTAGGCCTTCTGGCTCATGGCGGCAATGGCCATGCCGGGGGGCAGCGCCAGCGCCTTCTGCGTGGAGGTGATGAGCACGTCGATGCCCAGCTTGTCCGTCTCGATCTTGGAGCCGGCGGCGGAGGAAACGGCATCCACGCACCAGATGACATCGGGGTACTTCTTCATGACCTCGGCAATCTCCTCCACGGGGTTCTGAATGCCCGAGCTCGTCTCGTTGTGCGTGACGGTGATGAGGTCGTACTTGCCGGTGGAGAGGGCGGCATCCACCATCTCGGGGGTGGTGGGCTGACCCATTTCGCTGGCAAACTTGTCGGCGGGGATGCCGTTGGTCTTGGCCATCTTGAACCACTTGTCGCCGAAGGCACCGATGGAGAACACCGCGGCGCGCTTGGCCGTGCAGGAGCGGATGGCACCCTCCATGAAGCCCGACCCCGAGGAGGTGGAGAGCAGGATGCGGTTGTTGGTGAAGAGGATTTTCTGCAGATTGTCCGAGATGCTCTTCTGCAACTCCGATGCCGCCTTGGAGCGGTGGGAAATCATCGGATGGCTGAGCTCGGCAAGAACGTCCTCCGACACAATGGTCGGACCGGGGATAAACAGTTTGATGGCCATGGTTGTGAAACGTGGTTTCTACACCCACTATTTTAGCATGTGCACCGCGGCGCTGCCAGCAAAAAAATGCGCCTGTGACAAAGTTGCGCCGGGGCGTTGTGCGGGACTGCTCTGCGGTTGGTGCAGGTCGCGGCGCCTCCGGCTTTTCCCGAAATCCGTCCGCGTTAGACGGATTTCGGGAGTGTTGACAAAGAAGAAGGTTGCTCCGAAGCTCGGGGTTGGGTAATATGGCACTCATATGCGCTTTTGTTGTTCTTTTGGCCTGGCTCTCTCGGCGGCGACCGTGGTGATGGCTTCGCCCGACTCGGGGGGTGGGGTTGTTAATCGTATTGCGGCGACCGTCAACGGCCGCCCCATCACGGCCTCCGAGGTGCGCGCCCGCATCGGCCCCTATTTCCGTGAGCTGATGATGCTCTATCCCAAGCAGGGCCCCCGCTTCAATTCGGAGCTGGTCAAGGCCAAAAAGGAAGTGCTCAACGATCTCATTGACCGCGAGCTCGTGCTCAGCGAGTTCGAGAACAGGGGCTATGTGATGAAAGAAGATCAGGTCGCGCAGGAAGTCAGCCGTCGCATTCTCATTCAGTTCAACGGCGACCGCGATCTTTTCCTGGAGAATCTGCGCCGCAGCGGCATGACCCTGACCGATTACCACGATTCCGTGCGCAAGGAGGTGACCGTGGCGGCCATGCGTGCGGGGCGCTACGAGCGCGGCATCCCCCCCACGCCGGATGAAATCCGCGCCGAGTACAACGAAACAAAGTCGGAGTACCGCGATTTGATGAAGGACTCGATTGAGTTCGACAAGATTTTTATCCCGGCGGTCGACCCGGAGGACGAATTCTCCACGCCCGATACGCAGTACCGCAAGGCCGAGTCCCTCCGCAAGAAGCTCGATGCCGGAGAAATCAGCTTTGCCGAGGCGGCGCGCAGCTACTCGCGCGACATTCACGCAGAGGACGGCGGGCGATGGCCCGAACTCAAGCGCACGGATTTGGCGGTGGAGTTTGCGCACGTTGTCTTTGCCGCCGAGCCCGGGAAGGTGGTCGGTCCCCTGCTGGACCAGGCCGGTTTCACGCTGGTGAAGGTGCGCGCGCGCCATTTGGCGCCGGCTCCTCCCCTGAGCAACCCGGAGGTGAAGCAGAAGGTGGATGACGCCTGCCGCCGCAAGCAGAGCGAGAAGCGCTACCGCGAATGGGTGGAGCGCCTGCGCAACAAGGCCGTGATTCGCACCTTCATCTGAGGTGCACGTTTGCTTGCCTTTTTTCCTGCCACCGCCCGGAGTCCCGGGCGGTGGCGCTTTTGTTGCGGCGCCGCGCGCGCTCGGCAGGAATGCGCTTGACTTGGGCGCCGCGCGCGCGTATCATAGGCGCGTCAACTAACAGACACTGATTCAACTATGTCCCGTACACCCATCATTGCCGCTAATTGGAAGATGAACATGGGCCCGAAGGAAGCCAAGGACTTCCTCGCCGCCCTCAAGAATGAGCTGTCTTGCGAGTGCAAGGCGGTCGACAAGGTGATTGTGCCCCCCTTCGTGACGATTCCCGCCGTCATGGACACGCTCAACGGCTGCACCTGCCTGGGCGTGGGCGCGCAGGATGTGAGCGACCGCGACAACGGCGCGTTCACGGGTGAGATTTCCACCACCATGCTCAACGAGCTGGGCTGCAAGTACGTTGTGGTCGGCCACAGCGAGCGCCGCCAGTACCACGGCGAGACCAACGCCTACATCAACAAGAAGATCAAGAAGGCGCTGGCCGCCGGCATCACCCCCATCTACTGCATCGGCGAGACACTCGCCCAGCGCGAGGCCGGTGAGCTCGAGACCGTGCTCAGCACGCAGGTTGTCGAGGGTCTGGAGGGGCTGACGCCCGAGCAGGTCGGCGGTCTGGTCATCGCCTACGAGCCCGTGTGGGCCATCGGCACCGGCAAGACGGCTTCCGCCGCCGATGCGCAGGCGGCGCACGCCTTCATCCGCAGCGTGGTCGAAAAGACCTTCGGCGCCGAGGCCGCCGCAGCGGTGCGCCTGCAGTACGGCGGCTCCGTGAAGCCCGCGAACGCCCAGGAGCTGATGAGCCAGCCCGACATCGACGGCGCCCTCGTGGGCGGTGCCGCGCTCAAGGCTGACTCCTTCGC
>JBJEVK010000099.1:16013-33772 GCA_051884295.1 Akkermansia sp. | reverse complement strand
TCCTCGCCGTAGCCGTAGTGCTCGGCAATGAAGTCCACATCCTTGTCGCCGCGCCCGGAGCAGTTGACGAGGATAGTGCCCGTCTTCATCTCGCGCGCCTTGCGCAGCGCAAAGGCGATGGCGTGCGAGCTCTCCAGCGCGGGGATGATACCCTCGTAGCGGCTGAGTTTGAAGAAAGCATCGACCGCGGCGGCGTCATCGGCGCTGTCGTAGGTCACGCGACCGATGTCGCGCAGGTAGGCGTGCTCCGGCCCCACGCTGGGGTAGTCCAGCCCGCTGGCAACGGAGTAGACCGGGGCGGGGTTGCCCTCGGCATCCTTGAGCATGATGCTGTTGAAGCCGTGCATGACACCCTCGGAGCCGTAGCCCATGGAGGCTGCGTGGTCGCCCTGCGCGGGGCCGCGCCCCAGCGGCTCGACGCCGTAAATGTCTACCGGGTCGTTCAGGAAGGCGGGGAAGAGCCCCATCGCGTTGGAACCGCCGCCCACGCAGGCGCACACGGCATTGGGCAGTTCGCCCGTCATCTCGAGGAACTGCTCGCGAGCCTCAAAACCGACCACACTCTGGAAATCGCGCACCATCATGGGGAAGGGATGGGGACCCACTACCGAGCCGATGCAGTAGATGGCGTTCTTGTAGTCGCGCAGGTACGCCTCGAACGCGGCATCCACCGCCTCCTTGAGGGTCTTGAGCCCGTGGGACACCGGCACCACCTTGGCGCCGAGCATCTTCATGCGCGTGACGTTGGGCGCCTGCTTGGCGATGTCGACCTCGCCCATGTAGATCTCGCATTCCAGCCCGAAGTAAGCGGCGGCGGTGGCGAGCGCCACGCCATGCTGCCCTGCGCCCGTCTCGGCGATAATTTTCTTCTTGCCCATGAACTGCGCCAGCAGACCCTCGCCCATGCAGTGGTTGAGCTTGTGCGCGCCCGTGTGGTTCAGATCCTCGCGCTTGAGGTATATCTGCGCGCCGCCGTTGAGGCGGCTCAGGCGCTCGCAGTGGTACACGGGGGTGGGGCGACCCTGGAACTCGCGGCGGATGCGGCGCAGCTCGCTGATGAAGCGCGTGGTGTGGCAAATGCTGTGGTAGGCCTCGGTAATTTCCTTGAAGGCGGGCTCCAGCTCGGGGGGCAGGTAGGCACCGCCGAAACGGCCGAAGTAGCCCTTGTCATCGGGATGCGTATGCAGATAATTGCGAAAATCCATAACAGGGAGCACTCTACGCGCCCGTGCGCCCCCTGTCAAGCCGCAAGCGTGTTCACGGAGGAGCTTGCGGCTTGCGCTCAGGCGCGGGCGATGGTGCCGGGGCGGCAGTAGTCGTCCTCCAGCCGCTCGATGTCGGTTTCATCGAGCAGATCGCCCATTTGCACTTCGATGATGCTCACGGGGCTCTCCCCGGCGTTGCCCAGACGGTGCCACTCGCCGCAGGGAATCAGCACGGAGTCGCCGGGATGCAGTTCAAAATGCTCCTCGCCCCGCTGCACCGTGGCTACCCCACCCGTGACAATCCAACGCTCGGCGCGGTGGGTGTGACGCTGGAGGGAGAGTCGGCTGTGGGGGTTGATTTCCAAGTGCTTGATGACGGCGTTGGGCTGCACGCCCAAGACTCGCCAGTAGCCCCAGGGCCGCCCTGCGCTTTCTCCGTTGGTGTAGGCTATCATGATGTGCCGAAAGTGGTGAATAGAGCATCAGCGAGCCGCCCCCGAACAGTCGGAGCGGGCTCGCCGTCGCCCGAGACAGATAGCACGCAACGCTGCCGATGTCAAGGGGAAATTATGCCTCGGCAGGCGCTTGACACGTCGCGCACTTTTCGCTACGCTGCGCCATATGTTCTCCCTGCTTTCCGAGAAACTCGATGACGCTTTGCGCAGACTGCGTGGTCTGAGTACCATTTCCGAGTCCAACATCAAAGACGCCCTGCGCGAGATTCGCATGGCGCTGCTGGATGCCGATGTGGAGTACGGCGTCGCGCGCGAGTTCATCGCCCATGTGCGCGAGGAGGCTCTGGGGGAGAAGGTGCTCAAAACCGTGAAGCCGGGTGAACAAATCGTGAAAATTTTCCGCGACCGCCTGGCCGAATTGCTGGGGGGCGAGGCCGCCGCCTTGCAGTTGGAGCCCGCCCCGGCGCGTATCCTCATCGTGGGGCTCAATGGTGCGGGCAAGACCACCACGGCGGCCAAGCTGGCGCTGCGGCTCAAAAAGGACGGCCACAAGCCCCTGCTGGTGGCCTGCGACCTCATTCGCCCCGCCGCCGTCGACCAGCTGGCGACGCTGGCGGCGCAGATTGAGGTGCCCGTCTACACCCCTGCCGCCGGCGAGCGCGATGTCATCCGCGTGGCGAAGGATGCCCTCCGGTGGGCCGAGGGGGTGGAGCACGATGTCCTCATCTTCGACACCGCCGGGCGGCAGGAGGTGGATGACGCGCTGGTGGCCGAGCTGAAGAAGCTGGCGAAATTTTTGCAGGCGCGCGAGTCGCTGCTCGTGGCCGATGCCGCTACGGGGCAGCAGGCGGTGCGCGTGGCGCAGGCTTTCGACGCCGCCGTGGGGCTGACGGGTATTGTGCTCACCAAGCTGGACGGCGATGCGCGCGGCGGTGCGGCGCTCTCCATGCGCGCCGTCACGGGCAAGCCCATCAAGTATGCGGGCGAGGGCGAAAAGCTTGACATGCTCACCGCCTTTGTGCCGCAGCGCATGGCCGACCGCATCCTCGGCATGGGCGACATCGTGGGGCTGGTGGAGAAGGCGGCTGAGAAAATCGACCAGGAATCGGCCATGAAATCCATGGGGCGCCTGATGAGTGGGGAGTTCAACTTCAACGACTTCCTCAACCAGATGCGCATGATGCAGAGCCTGGGGCCGCTGGAGGGCCTGCTGGGGCTCATGCCCGGGTTCAACAAGATTCGCAAGCAGCTGCCGGAGGGGGCGTTGGATCCCAAACGCACCAAGCGCATGGAAGCCATCGTGCTCTCCATGACACCCGCCGAGCGCGCCAACGACAAGCTGCTCATCCCCAGCCGTCGCCGTCGCATTGCCAAGGGCTCCGGCTGCTCGGAAATCGAGGTGAATCGCCTCATCAAGAATTTCCGCGAGATGAAGGCTCTCATGGGTGGTAAGGGCAAGATGGGCGGTCTGATGAAGGGGATGATGCAGGGCGGCATGCCCAAGCTCCCCGCCGCCGGTTCGGCGGAGATGCAGCGCATGATGGAGAGCATGCAGCAGCCCGGCGGTGTGCCCGACATGAGTGCGCTGGCCGGCAACATGCCCGACCTGTCGGCGCTCATGGGCGGCGGGCGCCGTGCCCCCAAGGCGCCGAGCGGCATTAACGCCTTTCGCGGAATATTCAAGCGTCGCTGAGCCATGTGGGGTAAGTTCATTCTCGCTCTCGCGCTGTTCGGGTCGGCTGCGGCGCTGACTCCGCAGCAAATCGTGGTCGTGTACAATGCCGATTCGCCCCTCAGCACCCGCAGCGCCAGGGAATACGCGCGCCTGCGGCAGGTGCCCCGCGAGCAGCTGGTGGCGCTGCAGGGGCTGCCCAAGGGCGGCGACCTGTCGCGCTCCGATTTTGAGCGCTTGGTGGTTTCGCCCCTGCTTTATGCCGCGCGTTGCAACAGCTGGATTTGGCCCGCGCAGGGCAGGGCGGCTGCCGGGGTGCGCCGCATGGGGGCGCTGGTACTGATGCCCGATGTGCCCCTGCGGGTGAAGGAGAGCGCCGCCGTCACCGACAAGCGCCGCCGCCAGGCCGAGGAGCAGAAGCGCCGCGGCGAGAAGGTGCATGTGGAATGGACCCCTGACGAGGCCGCCTCGGTCGATTCCGAACTCATGCTGCTGGGCGCGCGTTATCCCTTGCACAGCGGGCTCAACAACCCCTGCTACGGCAAAAAATCGGAGCCCGGTGCGCCTGAAACGCCGGTGATGGCCGTCACCCGCATCGACGGGCCGGACGAGGCCTGCATCCGCCGCATGATCCAGGATCCCGTCCGCGTGGAGCGCGAGGGCCTGTGGGGGTGGGTCGTGGTGGACAAGGGCGGCCCCTACGCGCAGGGCGAAAAAATGTTTAACGTTGCGGCGGAGGCTGCGCAGGAGGCGCAACAGCCCCTGTTTTTCGAGACCTCGGGCAAGCGGCTCGCGGCTGCTTACCCTCTGTCGGCGCAAACGGCGGTCTACTTCGGCTGGTATACCGACCGCGCCGATGGCCCCTTCGCTCCGGGAAGTAGCTTTCGCTTTGCCCCCGGCGCTGTGGCGGGGCATCTGCATTCCTTCAGCTGCTCCGACCTGCACGACCCCGGACAGTGGGCGCCGGCGTTGCTGCGCAGTGGGGCATCCGTCACGTTCGGCAATGTCAATGAGCCCTTTTTGGCGGGTTGCCACGATTTCGGTTTGTTTTACAAAAGCCTGCTGACGGGCGCGACCGTGGCCGAGGCGCAGTTGGCGTCCTTGCCGCTGCTGTCGTGGCAGAATGTGGTCTTCGGTGACCCCCTTTACCGCCCCTTTGCGGCGGTCGGGCGCTCATCGGCGGACAACCCCTTTGCGCGCTGGCGCGAGCTGATGCTCGATTGCAAGGGGCGCCCCGATTTGCTGGAAGCTGAGGTGAGGAAGCGCACGGCCAAGCCCGAGGGCGCCACCCTCTGCGAGGCCTTTGCCTGGTACTGCGCCGAGCACAAACGCCTGCGTCTCGCGTCAGAGTTTTTTCGCATGGCTGCTGCGGCCTCGACGAAGCACAGCGACAAGAGCCGCAATGTGTTGTTGCAGATCACGGTCTTGGCGCAGAATGGCGAGAAGGAGCAGGCGCGCGAGCTGATGCGGCGTTGTCTGGAGGAGAACAGCGGCTCCCCACACCGTCCGGCTATCGAGGCGACGGCCGAGTGCATCATTCCCGAGGAGATGCCGCGGCGTTGACAGACTCCGTGCTTGAAAAGAGAGGTGATTTTGCTATAGTGCCCGCATGAATGCCTTTCGCGTGACTCTGCTGGTTCTGTTCTGCCTGACGGTCGGGCTGCTGTTCTATGCCGTCACGGTGCTGATTCCCGCGCGACAGGAGCAGTACGAGCTGTACCGCACGAATCTGAAAATCAATGAGTACCAGCAGCGCAACTCCGAGCATGCCGCCCGCATGGCACAGCTGAATCCCGAGGTGGAAGCTCCCGAGGTCAGCACCGCCCGCAGCGAGGCCGAGGAAGCGGAAAACCGCCGTCGTCAGGAGCTGACGGAGGCCGAGGAGAGCAGTGTGTTGGCTTCCGCCAAGCGCAAGGAAGAGGAGCGACAGGCCAAGGAGAGCAACAGCGAGGTGACGGCGCCTGCCGCGCTGGGGCATGTGGCCTCCTACAACAGCGAGTGGAACTCCATCCTCTTCACCCCCGAGACCGACACCCCCCTGAACGACGGGCTGGTCATCGCCGTGCGCCGCGGGGACTTTGTGGTCTGCGAGGCGGTGATCGACGGGCGCGATGAGGAGTCCGGGCAGGTGAGTGCCACCGTCAAGCAGGCCGTGTTCGGCGCTTCCGGCAGCACTCCCGAGAATCTCCCCACCCCGCAGGCCGGCGATGAGGTGATTCCCACGCCTTTCCTGAGCGGCAGCGAGCTGCGCCGCGAGCAAGCCGACTTCGGCGCCGTTCCGGCAGCGACGGAGGAGGGCGGCTCTGCTCCCCAAGTGTCGGGAGAAGCGCCGGCCGGCGCCCTGCCCGAGGTGGAGGGTGGTCTCGTCCCGCTTCCCTGAACCGTCCCCTTGTGCCATGAGCGCTTCGTCATCCGTTCTCTTCGACCGCACGCCGAGTTTTTCCTTTGAGTTCTTCCCCCCCAAGACACAGGAGGGGGCGGACAACCTCGTGCAGACCATCGTGCGCCTGCAGGAGTTCCACCCCAGCTTTGTCAGCGTGACCTACGGCGCGGGCGGCAGCTCGCGCGAGTTCACCCGCGCCGTGGTGCAGGAGACCCAGAGCCGCGGGATTCCCACCGTGCCGCACCTCACCTGCGTCGGGCACACGGAGGCTGAGCTGGCCGATATTTTGGCGGGCTACACCAAGGCCGGAGCCCGTGCGGTGCTCGCGCTGCGCGGCGACCCCCCCCGCAACCGCCCCTATGACCCGACGCGCGATGCGTTCCACCATGCGTCGGAGCTCGTGCGCTTCATTCGCCGCTGGGAGGAGGCGCAGGGGCTCGGCTACCGCCTGACCGTGGGTGTGGCGGGCTTCCCCGAGGGGCATCCCGATGCCCGCAACCGCCTGCGCGAGATGGACTTCCTCAAGGCTAAAATCGATGAGGGCGCGGACTACATCTGCACGCAGCTGTTTTTCGACAACCACGCCTTTTTCGACTTCCGCGACCGCTGCCGCATCATGGGCATCGACTGCCCCATCATCGCGGGTATCATGCCTGTGACGAGCATCTCGGGGCTCAACCGCATGGCCGACCTCTCCGCCGGCACCAATTTCCCCTCGCGCCTGCTCAAGGCGCTGCTGCGTGCCGGCGGCGACAAGGCCAGCGTCGAGCGCATCGGCATCAACTACGCCAGCAACCAGTGCGGCGAGTTGCTGGATGCCGATGTGGACGGCATTCACTTCTACACGCTCAACAAATCCAAGGCTACGCTGGAGATTTACCGCAATCTCGGCCTCAACAGCTGCTATGATGTGGAGCGACTCCACATGCTCAACAACCTCTACAAGGCATAACCATGAATCCGAACGACAACGAGGACATTCAACCCCTTTCCGCAGAGGAAATCAAGGCCATCGGCGAAATTGAGATGGGCCCCTCCCGCCACGAGGTTTTCCTCAACAACCACTACAAAAAACTGCTTTGGGGCGGCATTGCCCTCGGCGTGCTGGGCGGCGGCATCATCGCCTTCTGCTCCCACTTGCACGATGTGAAGCAGGAGGCTGCCGGGGAGCTCATGACGGCGCTGAAGGTCGAGAACGGTGTGGTGGATCCGGCCTCGTTCGATGATGCGGCGCTGGCGCGGCTGAGCAGCGAGTTTGCCTCCACCCCCTCGCATGCCACCGCCGAGCTGCTGGCCGGGCTGAAGGAGCTGACGGGGAGCGCCCCGCAGGCGGGGGTCGAGCGCTTGGAACGTCTGGCCTCCGGCGGCGAGGTGCACCCCCTGCTGCGCGCCCGTGCGCAGGCGGCTGTGGCCACCTACCACATGGGGCAGGGGGATGCCGCCAAGGCTGCCGAAGCGTGGCAGCGCGTGACGGCGCTGGGCGACAGCCCCTATCTGGCGCTGGCGTACCTGACGCTGGGTGATTTGGCCCGCACGGCGGGCGAGACGGACAAGGCGCGCGACTACTACGCGCAGGCCGAGACCAAGTGCGAGACAAGCCCGTTGGTGACGGGTAAGACCGTGCAGATGCACCGCCTGCTGCTCGATGTGGATGCCCCGCGCCGCGTGGAGGCGCCTGCGGCGGACAAGCCGCATCCCCTCGATGACCCCTTTGCGGAGCCCATTCCCGGCGAGAGCAAGCCCGACGAGGATCCGCTGCACCTGCGTTCCTGATTTTCCGCACCCATGGGTATTTTTCAGGACAATTTCTCGGGGCTTTCCGAGGTGGAGCGCCTGGCCGCCATGGCGCACGACCCCGTGCGCATCCATGAAATTGGCGCGGATCAGTGGCCATTGGCCATGATGGCCTGCGCCATCATGGCGGGCAACGACGAGGACAAGCAGGAGGAAAATGCCCGCATTTACGAGGTCTTTGCCGCTAAAACTCCTGTGGCGGCGCGGCGTGCCGGGCTGCAACAGCTCACACGCTTCATCGCCTCGCGCCGCGGAGAGGGCTGGAAAAACCTCGCTCCCTACGTGCTGCAAGAGCCGGAACCCGCGCTGGCGCTCAAGGCTGCACTGAGCATGCTCACGCTGGCGCAGCCGGGCGCCGAGCAGCCGCTCGCGGGGGTGCAGGAGCTGGTTCGCCTGTGTATCGCCTCGGGAAATCCCGTGCTGCTCAACGCCTTGCTCAGCCTGGGCGACATGCGTGTGCTGCCCCTGCTGGAACCGCTGACTCGTCGCTCGGCGGCTGCCCTCTCGCCGCTGCTGGCAGCGGTGGTGGTGCCGCCCAACCGCTTGAGTCTCACTTGGGTGTTGCAGGTGCTGGCGGCGCACCCCGACCTCGCGCCCGAGATCGCGGAGCTTCTCTGCGCGCTGGCACCCAAGGCGCCCGTGATTCTCGATGTCGTGGTGCCCATCCCGACCTGGGCTTTTGAGAAAGCAGCTCCCCAAGCACTGCACGGCTGGACTCCCGCTGAATACTTTGACCGCATGTTCCCCGAGTTGGAGCCTCGCCTGAGCCCGGAGGCGCTGGCGAGGGTGCGCGCCGCCTACGGCTCCGTGCGCCATTGATTTCCCCGACCCTGTAGTTCAATGGATAGAACGGCCCTCTCCTAAAGGGCAAATGCGGGTTCGATTCCCGCCGGGGTTATTCTCTTTCAACGATCTCTGCGGACAGCCCGTCAATATTCTCCTCGGCGATGGCTCCAAAGGTGTCATCGTTGCCGCGTTCAGCAAACCGCCGCTGATGCGGCGCGCGCACCGCTCGCGGACGTGCTTCGTGCTTGCATTGCGGGTGGTTTTGCGTTACAAGAGGGGGCATGAAGACGCTGCTTTCTCTCTGTCTTGCCGCGGTGGGTCTGCTTTCGCTTAGCTCCTGCGGTGAGTGCAACTGCAACTCCTACAACAAGGATTACCTGCGCGATGTGCCCGTGAGCAGCTCGCGCGCGTTCAACTGAGCCCTTTGCCGAGCATCCCCGTGTCCTTTGAAATCCGAGAAAAACCCGAGCGCATCGAGCGGGCTCTGCTGGTGGGGCTGGGCTTGCCGGGCGAATCGCGCCGGGAGCGCAGCGCTCTGCTGGCCGAGCTGCGCGACCTGACGGAGAATCTGGGCATCGGCATTGTCGACTGCCGCTCGGAGTTCACCCGCGAGATGCAGGCCAAGTACCTCTGCGGCATCGGCAAGGCCGAGGAGCTGCGCGCGCTGGCCGAGGAGCTGCGCGCGGACTGCCTCATCTTCGACAACCTGCTCTCGCCGAGCCAGCAGCGCGAGTGGGAGAAGCTGACGGGCGTACCCGTCATGGACCGCGAGGAGGTGATTCTCGACATCTTTGCGCAGCGCGCCCGCTCGCGCGAGGCCGTGATGCAGGTGGATCTGGCGCGCATGCAGTATGCCCTGCCGCGCATGGCCGGTATGTGGAAACACCTCGACCGCCAGCGCGGCGGCAGCGGCGGCGGCAAGGGCGGCGGCGCTGCCGCACGCGGCGAGGGCGAGAAGCAGATCGAAGTCGACCGCCGCTTGGCGCACGAGCGCATCGAGGCCATCCGCGCCGAGCTGGAGACGGTGCGCCGCCAGCGAGGCACGCAGCGCAAGGAGCGCCTGCGCCAGGGGATTCCCGCCGCAGCCATCGTGGGCTACACCAACGCCGGCAAGTCCTCGCTGCTCAACAGCCTGACCGATGCCGGGGTTTTGGCGCAGAACATGCTCTTTGCCACGCTGGATACCACGAGCCGCAAGATTGAGCTGCCCGACGGGCAGCCGCTGGTGTTGACGGATACGGTGGGCTTCATCCGCAACCTGCCGCACCGTCTGGTGGAGGCATTCAAGTCGACCCTGGAGGAGGTGACGACGGCAGATTTTCTCATCCAAGTGGTCGATGCCTCGGACGAGGAGGCGCTGCGCCACTACGAAACCACCTGCGCGGTGCTGGCCGAGCTCGGCGCGCAGGACAAGCCCATGGTCGTGGTGTGGAACAAGTGCGACCTCATCCCCGAGGATCAGCGCCAAGCCCTGTTGGATGCACTGGCGGCCAAGGTGAGCTGCCCGAGTTTGCCCATGAGCGTGCTGCAGGGGCAGGGGGGCGCGGCGCTGCTGGCCGCCTGTGCGGAGATGATGAGCCACCGCGTGGCGCGCGAGCGCTACCGCATTCCGCTGGCCGAGAGCCGCATCCTCGCCATCATGCACCGCGACGGCAAAGTGCTTTCCACCGAGTACGAGGGCAACGATGCCCTGGTGGAGGCGATTTTGCCGCGCGAATTCGCCGCTCGGCTGCAAGGATATCGTCTGCCATGAAAACGCTTCTGTTTGCGAGTGCCTGCGCCCTGCTGCTCGCAGCCTGTTCGAGTCCCTCGCCCGAGCAGCGGCTCCGCGCTCTCTACGCTGAGGGCGATCGTTTGGAGGAGGCTGCTAAAAACAAGCGCGTGGCCTACACCTTTGAGGATTTTATCGCGAGTGACGACTACCGCAACTCGCGCGACATCTGGCGCGGCGCCGCTATCGAGACCTACGATCCGCAGCATTCCGTCGTTGTCATCCTGCTGGAGGAACAGCGCGGGCGTCTCTTCATCGGCGGCGAGATTGCCATGGATTTCCCCGTGTGTTCCGGGCGTGTGGGCGGCAGCGAGACCCCCCGCGGCAGCTTCCGCATCAGCGAGAAAAAGCGCGACTACCGATCCAACCTCTACGGCTCGTTCATGAAGGACGGTCGGGTGGTGGAGCGCGGCGTCAGCGCGAGCGACCCTTGCCCGCCCGGAACCTATTTTGAGGGGGCGGACATGCCCTACTGGATGCGCTTCAACGGCGCGATTGGGCTGCATGTGGGCAATGTGCACCGCGAGAGCGCCTCGCACGGCTGCGTGCGCGTGCCGGAGGAAGCCTGCTCCATCCTCTTCTCCAAGCTCGCCGTCGGTTCGCAGGTGATTGTGAAATAAACGCTTATGATTGCGCGTCTCTTCTCGGCATCCGTCAGCGGTATCGATGGCTTCGAGGTCTGTGTCGAGGTCGATGCCCGCCCGGTGGAGGACACCGGGCGCATGTCCGTGGTGGGACTGCCCGATACGGAGGTGCGCGAGAGCATCCAGCGCGTGTCGGCCGCGCTGACCAACAGCCGCTTTTTCTGCCCCGGTGAGCAGATGGTGACGGTGAACCTCTCGCCCGCCGATCGCCGCAAACAGGGAGCGGGCTTTGACCTGCCCATCGCGCTGGGGTTGGCGCTGGCGGTGCAGCAGAATTATACGGACATGCCGGAGTGTTTCCGTCGCCGTCTGCCCGAGCACACGGCAGAATGGTGCCTCATCGGCGAGCTGGCGCTGGACGGCGCCGTGCGCGGTGTCAGCGGGGTGCTGGCGCTGGCGGTGGCGGCACGCGATGCCGGGCGCCGCTGCCTCATGGTGGCCCCGGAAAACGCCGCGGAAGCCGCCGTGGTGGAGGGGGTGACGGTCTACGCCGCCGAGAATCTGGCGATGGCTTGGGAATTGCTTTGCGACCGCAGCCGCTTTGCGCCGCAGCTGCCTGGCGAGGGCGGCATCGCCGCGCCGTCGGTGCCGGATTTTGACGAGGTGAAGGGTCAACCCTACGCGCGCCGCGCGATGGAGATTGCCGCTGCAGGCGGGCACAACCTGCTTATGTGCGGCAGCCCCGGCAGCGGCAAGAGCATGCTGGCGAGCCGTCTGCCGGGCATCCTACCGCCGCTGAGCCGCAGCGAGGCGCTCGAAACGAGTAAAATCCACTCCGTTTGCGGCAAACTCCCCCCCGGCAGCGGGCTGCTGCAGCAGCGGCCCTTCCGCGCGCCGCACCACACGATCTCCGATATCGGCCTCATGGGCGGCGGTTCGCTCATCACCCCCGGCGAGGTGTCGTTGGCGCACAATGGTGTGCTGTTTTTGGATGAGTTGCCGGAGTTCAGCCGCCGCGCGCTGGAAACCCTGCGCCAGCCGCTGGAGAGCGGGCACATCACCATCTCCCGCGCGGGCGGCAGCATGGATTTTCCCTGCGCCTTTCAGCTCATTGCGGCGATGAATCCCTGTCCCTGCGGCTATTTGGGCGACCCGCGCCGCGCCTGCAAATGCCGCCCTGCGCAGGTGGAGCGCTACCGCCACCGCATCAGCGGACCCATGCTCGACCGCTTCGACCTCATCATCGAGGTGCCGCCCGTCAACCCTGCTGAGCTGCTGCACAAACCCATGGGCGAGGGCAGCGCCGCCATCCGCGCCCGCGTGTTGGCGGCGCGCGAGCGCCAGCGGCAGCGCTTTGCCGGAACACCCATCAGCTGCAACGCCCGCATGAGCGGCAGGCAGCTGCAGCGCGCCTGCCCCCTGAGCGCCTCGCAGCAGGCCATGCTGCTGAGCGCCATCGAGCAGTTCGCCCTTTCTGCGCGCGCTTTCGACCGCATTTTGCGCGTGGCGCGCACGGTTGCTGACCTCGCCGGGCACGACACCCCCACCGACGACGACCTGTTCGAGGCCATCACCTTCCGCCAGTTCGAGACCCGCCTACGCGAGTGAACCGACAGACCGTGCAAAAAAACGGGGTGCCGCGCGGCACTCCGTTTCGGTGAGCAGGCAAGCCTCGGACTCAGCTCTCGAAGAGCTCCTGCTGGTCGTGCAGCAGGTTGAAGGCTTTCCTCATCATCGAGCGGGTCTCGTTGAGCAGGTTGAGGTAGAGGATGCTCGTGCGGATGTTGCTCTCATCGCCCACCTCGCGCACAATGTGGCGCGAGATGCAGGCGCCGAACTCATCGCGCAGGTCGCCTGCCTCCCGGAGCACCTCCGCCACATGGGAGAAGTCGCCGCTGCGGAGAATGCCGATGATGCCGGGGAAGAAGGCGCCGAGCTTGTCGGTCATCTCCAGCAGGTCGCGCGCCTGAGCCGGGCTGAGTCCGGCGTGGTTGTTGTCGATGTGGCGGTAGCCCGCCTTGACAATGACCAGCAGGCTTTCTGCAATGCCGATGCAGCTCTCGTTGATGCGGAAGAGCAGCTGACCCTGCGCGGCGAGCTCGGGGCTGAGCCCGTGCAGGCTCGGCAGCACCTCGTCCTCCTTCATATCGCGCTGGCTGCGAGCGATTTCGCGCGCCTTCTTGCGCAGAATCTTCAGCGTGGCCAGATCCTCATCCAGCAGGGACTTGACCGTGCTGCTGTAGAGGCTCAGCGAGCGCCCGAGGAAGAGGGCGGAGGATTCACCCACCAGCTGCATGGTGCGGCGGTCGGAGAGGTCGAGAATACGCACCTCGTGGGGCTTCTTCTTCTTGTGGTTCAGGCTGCTGCGGATGAGAATCACCGCCGCCAGAATCGCCATGAGCACGATGCCCGTAAAGCCGCCCCAGAGCATGACTGCCGCCGTGATAAAGGCCGCCGTGCAGGCGGCGATGCCCGTGAGGAACCAGCCGCCCACGACGGTGAGCACCCCGGTGATGCGGTATACGGCGCTGTCGCGCCCCCAGGCGCGGTCGGCCAGCGAGGCACCCATGGCTACCATGAAGGTGACGTAGGTGGTGGAGAGCGGCAGCTTGAGCGAGGTGGCCAGCGAGATAAGCAGCGCCGCGATGGTCAGCGTGACCGAGCCTCGCACCAAATCGAAGTCGGCATCATTCTCCTCCTCGGGGCTCAGCGGTTCAAAGCGCCGCCCGATGAAGCGCGCCACGGGGGCGGGGGTGATGCGCTCCGCAAAGCGCGCCACATTCATCGCTCCGCGCACCAGGGCACGCGCCGTGAGGCAGGAGCCGAACTTCTCGCGCCCCACGGCGCCGGCGCGCGCCAGCTTGACGCCGGTTTCCGTCACGTTGCGCGCTTTTTTGGAGAAGCAGAGCGCCGCCACCATCACCAGACCGGAGCCCACCAGGTAGAGCAGCTCGGCCTGCACCGGCAGCGCCAGCGCACCCATCTTGAGCGCGGACAAGTCGCCGCCGGCGGCCACATGCGCCTCGGCGATGCCGTAGGAGGACTTGGCCGCCATGAACACACCGATGAAGTTCACCAGGTCATTGCCGGCAAAGGCGAGCGCCAGCGCCCCCGTGCCCGCCAGCACGGTGAGCCGCAGGGTGTTGACGCGGAAGAGGTATTGCAGCGCCGCGGCTATGACATACCACGCGAAGAGGGCGATGCAGGTGGCCTCCGTCAGGTGGGCGTTGAGCAGCGCCAGCACGTCGGCGGGCATGAGGGTGCTGTGCTTGAGCCCCTTGAACACGGCAAAGTAGGTGATGGCCGTCAGCGAGAGCGCGCACCAAAACGGCCCCACGGCGGTGTAGACCCGCCGGTAGCGGAAGCTGAAAATCAGGCGTGCCACCCACATGGTCACGCAGCCGCAGGTGAAGGCCACCAGCACCGACACGAAGATGCCCGAGATGATGGTCAGTGCCTTGCTGCTGTTGATGTAGGCCGCAACCTCCTGCGGAACCCCGCCGTGAGCGCCCATGGTGTAGAGCGCCCCGGCCAGCGCGGCTCCCAGCAACTCAAAGACCAGCGAAACGGTGGTCGAGGTGGGCAGCCCGAAGGAATTGAAGGTGTCCAGCAGAATCACATCCGCCAGCGTGACAGCCAGGAACATCACCATGATGTCCTCAAAGTAAAACTGCCCCGGCACAAACACGCCGCTGCGGGCAATCTCCATCATGCCGCCCGAGAACGAGGTGCCCAGCACCACGCCGACCGCTGCCACCGCCAGCACCACGCCGCGCCGCGCAGCGCGGCAACCCACGGCCGAGTTCAGGAAATTGGCCGCATCATTAGAGACACCCACCACGAGGTCAAAGACCGCCAGCAGCAGGAGTGCTCCCAACATCACTAAATACACGGTATTCATGACAGCTCCCTTGTACCATATCCGCGCGCGCTGTGCACGCCCCGGCTCGTGAGCTTGTCGCCACGCTCTCTGTGGCGAAAGCGCCACAGAGCTGCTTTGTGGCGAAATACTCACGCGGCGGGTGGCACATCATTCACGAAGACGGGCTTGCACGGCGGCGGCTCAGGGCGTTTACTCAGGGTGAGCAGGCGGTTGAGAAACTTTCCTCCTCCTGCGGATGAACCAAGATGATATGATGGATATTGTACACGACGAAGACAACCCGGTTTTCCCGGAACTGAGTGCGCGTGTGATGGAGCTCGTCAGCCGAGCCCGCGGCGCTCTGTTCGGGCTCGACAGCAGCTTGGCCGCTCGGCTCATGGCCGAATGCAGCTCACTGGGCAACCGCGCTCGGCAGGCCGAGGCCTCCTGCAACACGGGGCTGATGGTGGGCATTAGCACGCCCGAAGAAAAAATCGCCTTGGTGCGGGTGGCGCAGCAGTGCAGCCGCTTGGGACGCATCGTTCACCAGGTGCTCGTGCTGGTGCAGAATGTGCAGGAGATTGCGGGCGAGGTGCTGCCGGAGGATGTGGAGGCCTTCAAGCCCATCTACCTCTTGGCCGAGGTGGAGCTGCGCGACGCCGTGCTCTCCATCCTGCGCGGCGATGAGCAGCTGGCCTACGGCGTGCTGCGGCAGGACGAGGAGCTCGATTCGCTGTACGCGGCGGAGATGAAGCGCATTTTCACCAAGGCATCTTCGGCTATGTTCTACGATTTTCAGGTGGGCACGGGGCTGCTCTTCATCCTGCGTGCCATCGAGCGCATCGGCGACCACGCCAAGCAGCTGGCCGTCCCCTCGTTCTATCGGCTCACGGGAGCGGGCAGTGCCGCTCCGGCGGAGAAAAGTCGTGCGCTCTGAACCCGAACCTGCTACAGTACAGCTATGCACATTCTGATCGTGGAGGACGATGACGACATCGCCGACCTTGTGGCGTACAATCTGGAGCGCCAGGGCTGGACAACCTCGCACGCCGCCGATGGCAGCGAGGGCTGGGAGCAGATTCGCACCAAGTTGCCTGACATGGTGATTCTGGACATCATGCTGCCCGGCATGGACGGGCTCTCCATCTTCCGCGCCATGAAGGAACATGAGGCGACCAAGGACATTCCCGCGCTCTTCCTCACGGCGCGGGCGCAGTTGGAGGACAAGCTGGAGGGCTTGCAGCTGGGGGCGGATGATTACATGACCAAGCCCTTCAGCACCAAGGAGTTGGTGCTGCGCGTCCGCAATCTGCAGGCGCGCCTGCGCAGCCGTGCCTCGCGGCTCATCGTGCGCAGCGCCCCGCTGGTGCTCGACAAAAACACCCTGCGCGCCACGGCGGCGGGTGAGTCGCTGGAGCTGACCCCGACCGAGTTCAAGCTGCTGGCCTGTCTCATCGAGCGCGAGGGGCGGGTGCAGAACCGCTACGACCTCCAGCAGGAGCTCTTCGGCTACGCCGACACCACCCAGTCGCGCGCGCTGGACACGCACATCAAGCGTTTGCGTCAAAAGCTCGGCCCGCTGGCCGATCGCATCAGCACCGAGCGCGGGGTGGGCTATGTCTACCGCTCGGGGGCTTCGGCCTGAGCCCCGCGCGAGGCTCCCACACTGCGAGAAAGCCCGCCCCCCCTCCGGGAGCCCTCAGCGCTCCGCGCGGCGCTTGAGCCAATGCACCAGCAGGATGGGCATGCCAAAGACAAACAGGAGCAGCAGGGGGGTAAAGACCCACAGGTAGAGGCGCAGATAGAGCCGCGCGGTGGCATCGCCCGCATCGGCGGCGATTTTCCACCAGCGGTAGGTCTCCGTGGGGCTCCACTTCTGCTCGGAGAAGGGGTCGAGGTGCAGCAGCCCGCGGCGCGGCATGGCCTCTACCAGTCCGCGATCGCTGGCGATGCTGTACCAGGAGTCAGCCAGACGTCGCTCACCGATGCTGTCGTAGTAGAGCCCGAGCTCGTAGGGCGCGATGGGCGAGCGGTACACATCGCCGGCGCGTTGCAGGTAGGCTAACCCGGCAGAATCATCGCGCTCGGTGCCGCGTCCCTCCAGCAGCATCTTGCCGGCGCGGATGGCGGCATCGGCATGCCCCTGCGCGGCGGCGGCGGCGTAGAGTGGGTAGGCCTCGGCATGCTTGCCCGCCTGTTCCAGCTCCCAGGCGCGGTGGTACTGCGCTGCGGGAATGCCGGCTTCGACGGCGCGTTCCAGCCAGCGCTCGCCCTCCTCGGGATTCACGGCAACCCCTTTCCCTTTGAGGTAGGCATCCGCGACGACATAGGCCATCTTGGCATCCTGGCCTTCATCGGCGAGTCGGAGGGCACAGGCAAAGGCTGCGGCTTCGTTGCCCGCCCCGGTGTAGTGCCGGAAGAGCTGGTAGAGGGCGGGGATGTAGTGCTCTCCCGCCAGTTGTTCCAGCTCGGCGGTGGCGGCGGCCGGATCGGCCGGGACACCTTGCCCCATCAGCTGCATGTAGGCAGCGCGGAAGCGGGGTTCGGGCTTGTTCTCACGCTCGGCTTCGCGGCGGTACAGGCCGTAGGCGCGGGCGTAGGCTTGCTTGGCTTGGGATTCCTGCTGCTGCTTCTCAAAAATATCGCCGAGCATGTAGGCGGAATCCGCATCGCCCGCGTCGGAGGCACGCGTATACCACCGGAGCGCTTGCTCCGGATTCGCGACGATGCAGGCATCCCCCAGCAGGTAGGCTCGCCCCAGCGTGTTCATGGCGCGAAGGTCACCTGCCTCGGCGCGCTCCCGCAGCTGGTTGAGGAACTTTTCAGCCCAGGCATCGGCTTGTTCCTGCATGCCGGCGAAGCCGTAGTGCAGGTAGACTTGGCGTGTCTGTGCCGGATCGCCGGCCTCCGCCGCCTGCTTGAGCGGCTCCAGTCGCTGTTCTAACTCCGCATTGTCGGAGCGGAGGGCATCCGCCGCAGCGACCGGAAGCATCAGAAGCAGGGGGAGGAGGTGGCGCATCATCATGGATGAGACGGCGGAGAAAGAAAAGGGATTCGGAAAAAGTCGGAGCATTTATTGTTCCCGACCGCGCCCGTTGAAGCGACGGGGAAACGAGCGGCGCTCGCCAAAGCTCCTGCGCTCGCCGAAGTTTTTGTGTCCGCGTTCGCCGAAGCTCTTGCGCTCGCCGAAGTTTTTGTGTCCGCGCTCGCCGAAGCTCTTGCGCTCGCCGAAGTTCTTGCGTTCGCC
>JBJEVK010000099.1:0-15913 GCA_051884295.1 Akkermansia sp. | reverse complement strand
TTTTGTGTCCGCGCTCGCCGAAGCTCTTGCGCTCGCCGAAGTTCTTGCGTTCGCCAAAGCTCCTGCGCTCGCCGAAGTTCTTGCGTTCGCCGAAGTTCCCACGCTCACTTTCGCCACGGTAGGGCGCTTTGCCGAAGGGGCGCTTGCCCCGGGGGCTGCGCTCGGGCTCAAAAGCTTCTCCCTCCGCGAACTTGGTGTTGCCGTCGGCGATGTCCGCATCGCTTTCAAAGTCAGCGGGGTCGAACACGTAGTCCTGATCCTCGTCGGGCTCGCTTTCGCGCTTGGTGGTGGTCGCGGCTGTCTTGCGGGCGATTTGGTTGCGCCCGATGAAGCCCTTGCGCGGGCGGGGATTGGTGCCGGCGGCGCGGATTTGTTCATCGCTCAGGAGCATGGTGTGCCCCGGTTCCAGATCGCCGCCCCACAGGGAGCCGATGCGGACGCGCACGAGTTTCTTCACCCGCAGCCCGAGGCAGGCGAACATTTGGCGGATTTGGCGCTTGAGCCCCTGTTCCAACACTACGCAGGCGCGGCGGGCGGAGAGGCGCGCGACGTATTTGGCCTTGGCCTGTCCTTCGGGGATGCGCACGCCCTTGAGCAGCTGCAGCAGCACGCTGCTGTCGAAGGCTTGGTCAAGGGTGACCCAGTATTCTTTTTCGATGCCGTTGGTAGGGTGCGCCAACTGCTGCCCCAGGCTCCCGTTGTTGGTGAAGAGCAGCAGCCCCTCGCTGTCGGCATCCAGCCGCCCCACATAGTTGGCGTGGCGGTATTTGGGCGGCAGCAGGTCGTAGACAGTGCCGTCGGCTCCCTGTGCCTCGCGGCTGCAGACATAGCCACGGGGCTTGTTGAGCAGCAGAACCACGGATTCCTTGGGCGTGACGCGGCGACCGTCCACCTTCACAAAGTCGCTCGGCAAGACGCGCAACCCGGGGCTGGTGACCGGCTGACCGTTGACTTCCACGCGCCCCTCGGCGATGAGTCGGTCGGCGGCGCGGCGGGATTCATAGCCGCCGGAGGCCAAAAACTTGTTGAGGCGGATGCTGCCCTCCGGGGCAGGCTGTTCGGGCAAATCGGACATGGCGGGTAAGAGGCTGAATGAAAAAGCCTCCCGGTTCATGAACCGCGAGGCTCTGGAAATGAATCGTAATCCTCTGAAAGACCGGGGACAATCAGGACTCGAACTTGGTCTTGGGCAGGCCGATGGGGCTTTGACCTTCCTTCCACTGGCCGCGCTCCTTCATGAGCTTGACGCGCTCGAAGCGCTTGAGGACGGAACGCTTGCCGCCGACGGTACCGGTTGCCTTGAGGGTGGAGTGCTTGGACATAATGGTGTGAGTGTAAAGGTTAGTTCCGCATCCCTGCGGAAATGGTGGTCGCCGTTTATACTCCGAATGTTCAGGAATGACAAGACAAATTTATGTCTTTTTCGCATTTTGCGCACGGCCGGGGTCCTCCCAAGCGGGGAGATCGCAGTCGATGAGCCAGGGCGTGTACTCGGGGGGGATGGGGCTTTGGAGGGCGACTCGGTGCCCGTCGGCGGGGTGGTTGAAGGCCAGCCGCCAGGCGTGCAGCATGAGCCTCCCCGGTTTGGCTTTTTGCTTTTGGGGGTGGGCGTAGATGGGGTCGCCGATGAGCGGGTGGCCGAGGTGCAGCATGTGGACGCGGATTTGGTGGGTACGCCCGGTGTGCAGGGTACAGAGGACGAGGGATGAGTCGGTGGCGGCATCGTAGTGCAGCAGCTGCCAATCGGTGATGGCGGGTTTGCCGCTGCCGGGGTTGACCACGGCCATCTTCAGTCGATTGACGGGGTGGCGGCCGATGTTGGTGAAGATGGTGCCGCTGCGTTCCTTCGGGCAGCCCTGCACCACGGCCAGATAGATTTTGGAGGTGTCGCGCGCGGCAAACTGCGCCGTGAGCGAGAGGTGGGCGGCGTCGTTTTTCGCAACGACGATGCAGCCGCTGGTGTCCTTGTCCAAGCGGTGAACGATGCCGGGGCGCTCCACCCCGCCGATGCCCGAGAGCGCGCCCGCGCAGTGGTGCAGCACGGCGTTGACGAGGGTGCCGTCGGGGTTGCCGGCGGCGGGGTGCACCACCATGCCGCTTTCCTTGTCGATGACGATGACATCGGCATCCTCATAGAGCACGGACAGGGGGATGTCCTGCGGCTGCGCTTCGGCCGGGGCCGGTTCGGGGATGTTGACCTCGATGACCATGCCGCGCTCCACGGGGGTTTTGGGTTTGGCGCTCTTGCCGTCGGCGGTGATGGCTCCCTCTTTGATGAGAGCCTGAATGCGCGCGCGCGACAGCTCGGGGAGCTGTTGGGCGAGGTACATGTCGAGTCGCATGCCCGGGCTGTCGTCGGCAATCAGGCGCATACTCACATCCCCGTGGGTTGATCGATGAAGCAGCAGGGCAGCCCGAAGCGCTCGCGGAGCAGCTCGCCCAGGGCACGCACGCCGAAGGTTTCCGTGGTGTAGTGCCCGGCGAAGAGGAGGTTGAGCCCCATGTCGCGCGCGGCGTTCGTCACCCAGTGGTTTTCCTCGCCCGTCAGGTAGCAGCGGTAGCCCTTGGCCTGCACCTCGTAAACGGCATCCCCGGCAGCGCCGCTGCAAACGACGACGCGTCCGGCGGGAGCCTCGGCATCAACGATGTGCCCGGTGATGGCGGAGCCCGTGAGCCGTCCGTAGGCGGCGACCAGCTCGCTCACCGTGCCTGCGTAGTTGCCCGCAATGCCGACGGGGTTGCCCTTCATGCTCAGCTCGGGCTGCGTGTCCGTCAGCCCCAGTCCGCGGGCGATGCAGGCGTTGTTGCCCAGCGTGGGGTGCAGATCGAGGGGCAGGTGGGCGGCATACACCGCCAGATTGCCGCGCAGGCAGGTCTCGAGCTTCTTCTTCCACCATCCGGTCAGGGGGCGCAGCCCGCTCCAAAAGAGCCCGTGGTGCAGCAGCAGCAGGTCGCAGCCCGCGGCAAGCGCTGCCTCCAGCACGGCCTGCGAGCCGTCGACCGCCAGCGCCACGCGCTGCACGCTGCCGTTGTTCTCGACCTGCAGTCCGTTAAGGGCGTTGGCGAAGTCGGCAATCTCGCGGATGCGCAGCTCCTCGTCCAGCAGGCGGGTAATATCACTCAGGGGAATCATGTCAGTAGGGTTTTTTGCTGTTTTGCTGGATTTCGCGGTGCAGTCGGCGGTTGAACTCGCCCGCCATGTCGTAACCGCTCTCGCGCAGGTACTGCCCGAGGGCGGCGACCTCCACCAAGCGGGTCATATCGCGCCCCGGCGCTACGGGCAGATTGACGCGCTCGACCTCCACACCCAGCAGGGTGGTCATGCGGCGCTCCAGCCCCAGGCGCTCCAGCTCCGTCATCTTGCCGTCGGTGAGGTTCACGACGAGGTCGATGCGCTTTTCGTTGCGGAAAGCCTTGAGCCCGAAGAGATTGGTGACGTTGATGATGCCGATGCCGCGGATTTCGATGAAGCCGCGGCTCAGCGAGGGGGAGGAGGCAATGAGCTCGCCTCCGATGTTGCGGATGCGCACCATGTCGTCGGCCACCAGCGAGGAGCCGCGCTCGATGAGCCCGAGAGAAATTTCGCTCTTGCCCACGCCGCTGTCGCCGGTGATGAGTACGCCCGAGCCGCGCACGTCGACCATGCAGCCGTGCACGGTGGTGCTGTCGGCAAACTCGTTTTGCAGGATGATGGTTGTGCGGTTCATGAACTGCATGCTCGGCAGTTTGGAGCGGAACACCGCCACGGCAAAGCGGTCGGCCATGGCGAGCACATCCTGCGGCACATCGGCATTGCGCGTAAAGACCAGGCAGGGCACATCGTCGCAGAAGATGGCTTGGAGCCGCTCGCGGCGCAGGTCGCCCTCCAGCGTGGACAGGTAGGCCATCTCACCCGCGCCGAAGAGCTGGATGCGCTCGTGGGCAAAGTAGCCCAGGTAGCCCGCCAGCGCCAGACCGGGGCGGTTGATGGAGGGCTGCAGAATGCTGCGCGACATGCCGAGCGGCGAGTTGAGCAGCTGAAGCTCGAGGGTGCTGCGGTACAACTCGTAGAATCGGGCGACAGACACTTTCTCGACTTTGCGGACGATGGGCTCTTTCATGGCGGCGGATGTTTTATTGTACACAATGCGGGGGGGCGGGTCAAGTGCGCCCGTGGGGGAGAAAGTATGCTTTTTGGGGGTATAAGGCGCGGATTGTGCTTGATATTCGCGGCATTTAGGGCGATAGTAGAGCTCCAACCGCTAAAATATGTCTGAACAAAAGGAACGGAAAACCTTAGAGCAACGCAATCAAGCGAGTGATTTGGAACGTCTGCGCCATTCGTGCGCGCATGTGTTGGCAACGGCGCTCTGCCGCCTGTGGCCCGAGACGCAGCTCGCCGCCGGGCCCGCCGTGGAGAACGGTTTTTATTATGATGTGGAGCTGGATCACAACATCTCGAGCGCAGATTTTGAGCTCATCGAGGCTGAGATGAAGAAGGTGGTCAAGGAAAATGCGCCTTTTGAACGGACGACGGTCTCCCGCGCCGAGGCCATGGAGATGGCGCAGCGCGGGGAGCTCGGCTCGGTGGGGCCGCGCGGCGTGGCTTCCAAATACAAGGTCGATTTGCTCAACCGCATCCCCGAGGGGGAGGAGATTTCCATCTACCGCAACGGCGATTTCACCGATCTCTGCGCCGGACCGCATGTCGGGCGCACGGGCAACTGCAAGGCGTTCAAGGTCATGAGCGTGGCCTCCGCCTACTACCAGGGCGATGCCAAGGGCCCGCGCCTGCAGCGCGTGTACGGCACCTGCTTCCCGAACCGCACGCAGCTCGATGAGCATTTGGCACGTCTGGAGGAGGCCAAGAAGCGCGACCACCGCCGCCTCGGCCGCGAGATGGGGCTCTTCGCCATCGACGAGATGGTGGGGCAGGGGCTGATTTTGTGGAAGCCCAAGGGTGCCATCATCCGCCGCGAGTTGCAGGACTTCATCACGGAGGAGCTCGACCGCATCGGCTACTCGCAGGTCTTTACGCCGAACATCGGCAAGCTCGACCTCTACATGACCTCCGGCCACTGGGAGCACTACAAGGAGAGCCAGTTCCCGCCCATCTCCGACCCGGACGATTTCCGCAAGCTGCGCGATGAGAACGCCAGCTGTGCCGACCTCTTCAACGCGCTGGACACCAAGACCATCAGCGGCTTCATGCTCAAGCCCATGAACTGCCCGCACCACATCCGCATCTACGCGAACGACCCGCATTCTTACCGCGACCTGCCCGTGCGCCTGGCTGAGTTCGGCACAGTGTACCGCTGGGAGCAGAGCGGCGAGCTGGGCGGCATGACCCGCGTGCGCGGCTTCACGCAGGATGATGCGCACATCTTCTGCCGCCCCGACCAGATCAAGCAGGAGGTGCAGCAGTGCATCGGCATTGTGAAACACATTCTGGGCACGCTGCAGATGAACGACTACCGCGTGCGGCTGTCCCTGCGCGACCGCGACTACAGCGATGCCAAGTACGTCGGCACCGCGGAGAACTGGAAGCTGGCCGAGAATGCCCTGCGCGAGGTGCTGACCGAGAACGGTTTTGACTATATCGAGGCGGAGAATGAGGCCGCCTTCTACGGGCCGAAGATTGACTTCATCGTGCGCGATGTCATCGGGCGCGATTGGCAGCTCGGCACGGTGCAGGTGGACTACAACCTGCCCGAGCGCTTTGACCTGAGCTACACCGGGGCGGACAACAAGCCGCACCGCCCGGTGATGATTCACCGCGCGCCCTTCGGCTCCATGGAGCGCTTCACGGGCTTGCTCATCGAGCACTTCGCCGGCAAGTTCCCCACATGGCTCGCCCCCGAGCAGGTGCGCGTGCTGCCCATCTCCGACAAGGTGGCGGACTTTGCGGAGAGCGTGCGCCGTCAGCTGGCCGAGGCCGGTATCCGCGTCAAGCTCGACGATATGCCCGACAAGATCGGCGCCAAGATTCGCAACGCCCGCCTCGACCGTGTGCCCTACATGGTGGTGGTCGGTCTGCGCGAGGCTGAGGAAGGCAAGGTTTCCGTCCGCCACCGCGACCTCGATGTCATCGGCACCATGAGTGTGCAGGAATTCACGGACGGCGTGGTCGCTGAGGATGCCGCGCGCCTGATCAAGCCCGCGTGGAAACCTGCGGAGGGTTGACAGGCCGCCCCCCCCCCCACACACACACCACCACGGCAAGCACTCGCCAGCAAGAGCAAAAAATTTCCCGCCACCGCGCGGAAAACACGAGAAACACCCCAGAACACACGAACGTGCCACTCCCCCCGAAACCGAATCGGCCCGATAACCGCAACCGCCGCAATCAGGGCAGCAAAGAACCGCAGATCCGCGTCAACGACCGCATCCGCGCCCCCAAAGTCCGAGTCGTCACCGCCAAGGGCGACCAGCTCGGTGTCATGTCCACCCGCGATGCCTTGGCCAAGGCCAAGGAAATCGGGTTGGATCTCGTCGAAGTTGCCCCGAACGCCGACCCGCCTGTCTGCCGCTTGATTGACTACGGCAAGTACAAGTACATGCAGGCCAAGCTGCAGAAGAACAACAAGGCCAAGACCACCAAGATGAAGGAGGTCAAGCTGCGCGTCGGCACGGATGTCAATGACTACAACGTCAAGATGGGGCGCACCGAACAATTCCTTGACCACGGTCACAAGGTGCGCTTCCAGCTGCGTTTCCGCGCCCGCGAGAACGCCCACAAGGAGCTCGGGCTGGAGATGATGGCCAAGGTGGTGGAGGACATGCGCACGATGGGGCAGGTCGACCAGCCCGCCAAGCTTGCCGGCAATACGGTGACGATGGTGCTCTCGCCCCTGCCGGCCAACCAGCGCGTCAAGAAGTTCAAGAAGTACGAAGAGGAGGACTTCGACACCGAGTCCGAAGAGTTCGACGCCAAGGACGACGAATAAAGCTGCGGCGGCGAGTCGGAGTGCTCGCTCCCGCTGCGGCGCCCGCTTGCCACAAGGCCGGATGCGTGTTCGCGCGCATCCGGCCTTGCGTCTGCTCCGGCGGGCTCAGCGCTCCTCGGCGGGGTAGTAGGCTCTGTTCTCAAGGCGCAGCAGACCGGCTTCGCAGAGCTTTTTCAGGCGGGCACTGAGCCCCTTTTCGCTGTGCAGTTGCCCGACGATGTCCTGCCGCCGCGCTCCCGGCTGCTGCCGCACAAGAGCCAGAATGCGGCGCTGCAACTCCTTTTCGGCGCTCTCTGGGTTGCTGACGGGGGCCGGCTCGGCCGTAACAGCCGGGTGCTTGTTGATGGTGGAGAGCCCCGGTGTGTCGCCGGGGATGACGTCGATGTGTTGCAGCAGGCGCTCGCGCAACCTGTCCACATGGGAGATAATGCCGATGAGTTTGCCGCGCTCGTGCAGCCGTTCCAGACAGCTGAGCACCTGCTCCAGCGCCTGAGCATCGAGGGTGCCGAAGCCTTCGTCGAGGAAGAGTGTGTCGAAACTGACCTCGCCGACCATCTGCGAGAGCCCCAGCGCCAGCGCCAGGCTGACGATGAAGCTCTCGCCGCCCGAGAGATTGGAGCAGTCTCGCCCGCCTTCCTCGTCCAAATACTCGTCGCGCACGCGCAGTTCCAGACTTTCCGGCTGAGCCATGAGTTGATAGCGCTCGCTGATGCTCCGAAGCTGTGCATTGGCGTGGCGGATGAGAATGCCGAAGGTGATTTGCTGGGCGTAGCTTCGGAAGCCGTCCTTGGTTCTGCCCAGCACCTCACTGAGCAGGGCGAGTCGGCGGAGCTGCTGCTCCAGCGGGGCGCGGCTGCGCTCCGTTTCCCGATTGGCGGTGAGGTTCGTGTCATCGATGAGCTGCTGATGCTCCAGAGCTTTGAGTTCGGCTTGCTTCGTTTTCTGCAACTCCTCCCCTGCACTGAGCTCGGTGAGCAGCTTCTCTTCATCGGCCGAGCCGTCGCTGCGGGCGCAGAGCGCGTCCAGTTCCCGGCGGAGATGCTGCTCGGCCTCCTCTGTGCGCACACACTGCTTCTGCAGCTCCTCGCTGCGCTGCTGCAGCTGCTCTGCTTCGTGTTCCCCGGGTTGTATGGCGCGGTAGGCCTCTTCGTCCGCCAGCCCAACCTCGCGGAGCGTTTGCTGCATGGCCTGCTCGGCAGCGCTCCGCGCTTGGAGCGCCTTGTCTTCCTCCACGCTCAGCTCGCGATGCTCGCGCAGGGCGGCCTGTAGTTCCGCGAGCCTCGGCAGTTCCTGTTGCGAGGAGAGACCGCCCCATCGATCGCGCAGGAGGCCTTGCTTGTCTGCCGCCAGTACTTCCGTGTGTTGCAGACGCTCCGTGGCGCCTTGCAGCGCTTGGCGAGCCTCCTGCAGTTGCGTCGTCAGGGCGAGCTCCTTGGCCTGCTGTGCCGTCAGTGCTTGGGTGCCCTGTTGCAGGCGCTGCTCCCATGCCTGGTGTTGCGCGCAGGCCTGCTCCAGCGTGCGGAGCAGCTCGGCCGCTTCGGCCGGGGTTGCCGGCTGTTCCGCGCGGTGGGGGACCAGTTGCTCCAGAAAGCCATCCTGTGCCTGTCGGCAGTCCTGCTCTTGCTGCAGGAGTTCCAGCTTCGCCTGCAGCTCCTGCAACTGCCGGCAGCGGGTCGCCTGCTCGGTGATGAGCGCGGTCAGGTGCTCAGCATCCTCATCGAGCCCTAACGCGGCGCGCTGCAGAGCCCAGGCCTGCTGCGCCTCCTCGCGAGCCTGCACGGCGCCTGCATGAGCCTGCTGTGCCAGTTGAAGCGCCGTATCGGCGGCCTGATGTTTCCGGGTCAGCGTTCGGAGCTCTTGTGCGGCTGACTCCCAAGCCTGCTTGAGCTGGGCCAGCCGGTCCTCGGCGGCGTGTCGGTATTCGCGCAGGGGCTGTCCTGCGTGTCCGCAGAGCGGGCAGCAGTCGAGTTCTCCGTGCTGCAGACGCCGATAGAGCGCGGCGAGATGTTCTTCGGCGCGGGCGATTTCGCTGTAGGTTTCGTAGGCATGGCGGCATGCCTCGGCCTTTTGTTCTGCCTGACTCAGGGCGGGGAGAGACTCGGCCTTGTTGCGCGCCTGCTCGACAGCTTGGCGGCAGGCGTCCTCCCTCTCCTGCTCCTTGCGGTAGCTGCGGAGGGCGTCCTGCGCTTGGCGGAGCGCTTGCTCTCGCTGGCGGTGTGCTTCCAGACTCTTTCCGTTTGCCAGCTCGAGCTGCCGAGCCTGCAACTGCCCGCCGCGGAGCCTGAGCTCGGCAGCATCGGGAAGAGCCTGTGCCGAGAGCGGATGCTGCTGCCAGTTCTTCAGCGCGGTGTGCAGACCGCTGAGCGCGGCGCGCAGGCTGCTGCCGCCGGAGGAGTGCTCGAGCAACTTGCGGAGCTCTGCTTGCTGCTGCATGAGGCGCTGCAGCTCCGCTTGCACGCCTCGGAGCTCGTCCTCGTGCTTCTGCTGCGCTGCCATCGCTTGCGTGAGGGCGGCGCGGTCGCTGTCGCCCCGGGCTGTAAGCACCGCGAGCTCCTTCTCCAGCGGGACGAGCTCGGCGCGGATGCGTTCCGCCTGAGCTTGCAGCGTTTCCTCGCTCTGTGTGCGCCACCGGGCGTCCAGCTCTGCGAGTCTCTGTTCCTTGGATTCACGTTTGGAGCGGTGGTCGCGGTGTTGCTGTCGCTTTTCCGCGCAGCGCACCACAGCGGGTTGCGCCGCCGCCTGCGCTTGCAGCAGGAGCAGCCGCTGCCCCTCTTTGCGGCGGAACTGCTCCTGTGCATCGAGGGCGGCTTGGTGCTGCTGCCGGGCTTGTTCCCGCGCGCGCTGCTTCTCGCGAATCTGTTGCAGCAGCGCCAGACGCTCGCGCCGCTGCGCCTGCTGCGCACCGAGGCGGTCGAGCTCGCGCTTCGCGGCGTCCAGATGCTGTTCCAGCTCTGCGCGCGCTTCGGGAGCCATGACCTCGCGAAGCTGATAGCTCGCGAGCTCCTTTTCACAGGCGCTGCGCCGTTCCTGCACCTTGGCGCCAAGCGCACCGTAAATCTGCGTCCCCGTCAGGTTCTCCAGCACGGCACTGCGTTCCGCCGCCTTGGCGCGGAGAAAGGCGGAGAAATCGCCCTGCGCCAGCAGGATGCAGCGGCAGAAATTGTCGAAACTGAGCTTGAGCGTGTTTTCGCAAAACGCGCTGATGTCGTTAAGCCCATTGAGCAGCAGGCGCCAGTCTCCGGACGCGCTGCGCTCGCTCAGTTCCTGTCTCGGCGGGGCAAAGGGGGAATCGCTGCCGCTGCGCCTGCGTGTCTGCGAGGTGCGGACCTTGTAGTGTCGACCCTTGTGTCCGAAGTACAGCTCGGCAAAGCAGGCGTTGCAGCCGCGGGTCATGATCTGGTTCCCCTTGTCGCTGATTCTGCCCAGCCGCGGCGTGCTGCGGTAGAGCGCCAGGCAGATGGCATCCAAGATGGTCGTTTTGCCCACACCGGTGTTGCCCGTGATGACAAAGATGCCCGCGTTATCCAGCGAGGGGTGGGTGAAGTCAACGGAAAAGGTGCCGCAGAGCGAGTTCAGATTGCTGAAAATAATTTTTTCGATGTTCATGGGGCAGGCCTGTGGTTGGGTTCGTTCTGACGGTCGGCGGTGAGCTCGTGCAGCAGCTCGCCGAAGAGCGCGCGGAGCATCTCCCGCTCTGTGTCGGGCAGGGGTTCCGTGTTGCTCTCGTAGTCGCGGAGCCGCATTTCAAAGACTTTATCGGGTGCGTAGTCGGCCAGGGATTCGATGGGAGCCTCCTCCTCTTCCGGTTCATGCATGCCGAGCCGAGGGCGGTGGCGGCGGACGCGGAACAGTGTGTTCCCGTCCAGAGACCTCCGCAGCCTCTCGTTGATGTCGGCGATGCTCAGGTCGTGCCCCTCGTAGGCGAGCTCGAGACGGATGGGGAGCCCGCCCGCTGCGGCGGCTTGCTCGGCAAGCCACTCGGGAAGCCCGTCCAGCTCTTCGGCTCTGCGGCAGCTGTGGCAGATCGGCAGCACAAAGCGCGGCACGGTGATGCTCTCGACCTGCAGAGAGGTTCCTTCGGTGCGGATGAGGCGCATCTTGTGCTCGAAATCGGCCTCGTCCATGCCCATGGGCAGGGGGCTGCCGCTGTAGCAGAGGCGCCCCCCGTCTTGCTCCCACGGGTGGTGGATGTGCCCCAGTGCAACATAGTCGAAGACCGGACCGAAGACGCTGCAGGGCAGGGTATCCAGTGTGCCGATGATGCTGCGCGTGCTTTCCGTGGGCTTGGCTCCCACGATGGCCTGATGCGCCATGGCGATGACATGACCGCGGGGATGCTCGGCCTTCCACATCGCGGCCTTGGCCGCCACGGCGGCGATGATATCGCGCACTCCGTTGATGTAGGCATCGCGTCGTTCCTCCTCCGGGGTGTCGTTGCTCACGCTGCGCGCGACGCCGGCACGCAAAAAGGGCAGGGCGCACACCAGCATCTCCTCTTGCCCCTCGGCGTTGCTGAGAGGGATGAGACAGCGGTCGATATCCTCCGTGTCGTTCAGACGGCTGGCGACTCGCGCGCGGCAGTTGGCGAGAAAGGGCGCTTCGGCGTCGAGCTGCGAGGGGCTGTCGTGATTGCCCGCCGTGAGGATGATATATCGGCAGTAGGTTTCGGCGGCCAAGCGGCTTAGCACGCTGCTGTACAGCCGCCGCGATTCGGCCGAGGGATTGGCTGAGTCGTAGATGTCGCCGCTGATGAGCAGGGCATCGACGCCGCGATCGCGGATCAGTGCGATGAGCCAGTCAAAAAACTGCTCGTACTCTGCCTTGCGGGAGTGACCCAGCAAGGTAGAGCCCAAATGCCAATCAGCGGTGTGAAGGAGGCGCATGTCTGCCCTATATCATAGGCGGACGGAAGGGTCAAGAAAAAGTATCACGAAAAAAAGAGAGGCCTGGGGCAGCAAAAAACTCGCCCCGCGGGGGCGAGCCGATCGCTCCGGGTGTCGGAGCTTCAGAAGCTGTAGGTGCACATGATGGTGCCCACCACGGCAAAGTTGCGGAAGGGTTTGAAGTCGTTGTTGTTGCAGGCGCGGGCGTAGGCGCTCTTCTCGTTGCAGCGCACCGCGCCGCGCCCCGCCCAGTGCAGACCGATGCCGGGGGTGATGGTGAGGTGGTCGTTGACCATCCAGGGGAGGTAGAGCTTGGTGTAGTAGGCCTGCGAGCCGTTGCCGTTGGCGGCATCGGTGTGGTTGAAGTAGTTGGCCGTGGCGGTCATGGCCAGCTTGAGCACGGCGGCGACTTTCACGTTGTCTTCGGTGCCGATGAGGGGAGCCTTGAAGGTGATGTCCGGCTCGAACCACCAGCCGTCGATGCCGGAGAAGCTGTAGCGGGTGGTGACGCCGGCGCTTACCCATTTGTAGGGCGTGAGCTCGGGGCGGATAAAGGCCTCGTTGACGCAGGAGGCACCCTGGTGGCGGAAGTGCTTGGCCATCACGCCCAGAATGCCGCCGTGGATGAAGGTGTGCCCGAAGCTGACATTCCATTTCTCCTGCGTATAGCGCAGGTCGTTGACAAAGGCGATTTCCGGCTCGCAGTTGGCCTGCTTGACATGCGTGTTCCGGTATTTTGCGGCAACCTGATTGGCCACCGCGTCGAATTGGGGTGTCCCGGGAGTCAATCCCTGGCGGAGCGCATATCCGGCGCCTATGGCTGCTGCTGTCTGCGGCCCGTAAGTGGGGTTGCCGTACAGGCGGTGGCCGGAGGTGACATCTCGGTAGTAGATGATGCTGTCGTAGCTCCAGCCGCCCTTGCGCCCGAAGTCATAGTTGAGCTTGAGCGAGGCAAAGGGCGAGCCGTCGCCCTCAACCACAGAGTGCGAGAGCACCACGCCGCGGTCATTGCCCAGCGTGTCGTAGCCCAGCGTGAGCGAGCCGCTCACGCGCTTGGCGCTGACGGTGGGCAGGGCGGCAAAATCGTTGTCGGTGCTCGGTTGAGCCGAAGCAAGGGCGCTCAGGGCGCTGAGACAAAGCAGAGTGAGGGAGCGTTTCATGACAGTGAGGCGTGCGTGCTGAGCCGCGAGGGCTCGTTAGAGGATAGCCTAACAGCTGCATGATTCGCTGTCAATAAATTTAGAGTAAAATATGAGATATAAATCTCAGAGCTAACTCTAACTCCTGGGCGTAAGGCTCTGATGGATAGAAAACAGCGCCTGCGCCTGCTTTTGCTTAAAATTCCTCCTCTTCTTCCGTTGCGGGGCGGTAGATGGTGAGCGCCTCGGAGCTTTCGGAATCCGCTCGGCGGTTCTGCTCGCGGTAGTGGGCGTAGAGGCGGGTTTGGCTGCGGGTCTCTTCGTAGCGCTCGGGGCGACGGGCTTTGCTGTACTGGTTGTAGCCCGTGACAACATGCTCGTCAATCGTTGTCGCGGTCGGGGTAGGGGGCGCCCCCGTGGGCGGCGCTGTACTGCCAGCCGAGGCGTAGGTGGCGGCGCAGCGCATCCGCCGCTGTGGCGGGGGTGTCCATGCGCGTGGGGTAGATCTGGACGGGAACAAAGGCTTGCCCCGCGTGCAGCGCCGCCGCCACGGCTCCGTAGATTTCCCCGATGGGCTCATCTCCCACGGCGAAGCAGCCCACGGAGCGCGCGCCGCCGTGAATCATGATGTGGGAGCCCGTGCGCCCGCAGCGGCGGTCGTAGGCGTTGGGGTAGCCGATGTTGAGCGCCAGGTGATACTTACTGCCGGGGTGCAGCGAGGCGGCGGTGAGGCGGTAGAATCCCTCGGGGGAGCGCCCGTCGCCCTCCCGCTGCTTGGGCTCGGCGGGGCAGCCCTGCGCGAGGATGGGGTAGACGGCGAGCAGCGACCACTGCCCCTGCGGGCTCAGGGCGCGCAGCTCCAAGCGCGCCTCATCGCGGATGATGCGGAGAAACACGGGGCAGCCGCAGGCGCTGCCGAAACGCTCCCGAGCGCTGCGGGCTGCGGCCGCCGCTCTCTCGGCCGGGGTAGGGGCGGGGAAAGTCCCCGGCGAGCCGGGGTGTTCCTGCGGGGCGGTGTTCACTGCGCCAGCGCGGCCAGCAGCTTGTTGTGGATGCCGCCGAAACCGCCGTTGCTCATCACCAGCAGCACATCGCCGGGGTGGACATGGCTGACGACATGCGCCACGATGCTGTCGACATCAGCCCCCAGATAGCATTCCTTGCCGGCTTCGCGCAGCTCGGCGCAGAGCTGCTCTTCGTCCAGCTGCTCCTCGGGTTTGAGCTTCTTGTGGTTCGTGACATGAGCCACCACGGGAAAATCGGCGTGGGCGAGCGCCTCGGCCAGCTCGTGCTGGAAGAGGTTGCGGATGGTGGTGTTGCTGCGGGGCTCGAAGAGCACCCAAAGGCGGCTCTTGGGGAAACGCTGGCGCAGACCGGCAATCGCCTGCCTGATGGCGGTGGGGTGGTGGGCAAAGTCATCCACCACGGTGACCTCATTGACAGTGCCGCGCACCTCCTGGCGGCGCATGACGCCCTCGAAGCGCAGGAGGGAACCGCGCAGTTGCTCGGCGCTCAGCCCCGCAAAGCGCGCGGCGCAGATGGCCATGGCGGCGTTGCGCACGTTGAACTCACCCACCATCGGGACGGTGAAGCGCTCGGCGCAGAGCTCGATGGGACTGTTGGCGTTGCCGGTCAGGGTAAAATCGCTGCCCTGAGCGTGGGGCTCGATGTCGCTGATGCGGATGTCCGCATCGGGAGCCATGCCGACGCTGACGAGGCGCACCATGCGCAGCTCCTCGGCGGCGTGGGCGCGTACATCGGCGCAGCGGGGGCAGTCCGCGTTGATAAAGACGATGCCGTCGCGCGGCACCACGCGCAGCAGGCGCTCAAAAGAGAGTTTGATGGCCTCCACATCGGGGTAAATGTCCGCGTGATCCATCTCGATGTTGCCGATGATGACCACCTCGGGCAGGTAGTGGAGGAACTTGGAGCGCTTGTCGAAGAAGGCCGTGTCGTACTCATCTCCCTCCAGCACGGTGAAATCGCTGTCGGTGAAGCGACCGCCGCGCTCCAGATTGCGCGCAATGCCGCCGATCATGAAGCTGGGGTTGAGCGCGTTGTCCTCCATCAGCCACGCGAGCATGGATGAGGTGGTTGTCTTGCCGTGGGTGCCCGTCACCACATAGTTGCGGTGCCCCCACAGGAAAAACTCCTTCATGGTCTCGGGCAGGCTCTTGTAGCGCAGGTGGCGCTCCAGCACGGCCTCCACCTCGGGATTGCCGCGGCTCATGGCATTGCCGATGACAATGAGGTCGGCATCGGACGGAATGTTCTCGGGGCGGTAACCCTGAAAAATCGTGATTCCCTCGCTCTCCAGAAAGGTGCTCATCGGCGGGTAAACATTGGCGTCTGAGCCGGTGACGGTGTAACCCTTGCGAGCCATGGCCGAGGCCACGGCGCCCATGGCGGTGCCGCAAATGCCGAGGAAGTGAACGTGTTGCATGGAGTCCGAAATGACAGTGTGGTGGAGGAGAGCAGCAGCCTAGCGAATTCTGCCGTCCTTGGCAAGCTCTATCTGCGGCTGTGTCGCGTATACAGCGCGGGAGGCAGGGGGCTTGCCCATCAGCAAAACAAGGTGATTCCCGGCAAACGGGGAATCACCTTGCGCAAAGGGTCAGGCAAGAAGTCCGCAGGGCGAGGACTTACTTGGCGCGGTAGTACTGGTAGTGCACGCGCTCGTCGATGGCGAGAGCTTCGCGCACCGTGCGGATGACGGAGGGCTCGGCCTCAAACGCAAAAAGCATGTACTGACCTGCCTTGAGGTGCTTGGACTCGTAGGCGAACTCGCGACGGCCGACATTGGTCACGTCCGTGACGGTGGCGCCGGCAGCTTCGAGCTGCTGCTTCATGTCCGCGGTCAGCTCATCGAGCGTGGCCGAGCCCTTCATGTTCAGGACGATCAGTGCTTCGTACTTTTTCATAATCTTTTCGGTAAGGATATCTTGCTTGCGCAAATGCGGTGACC